>NZ_JBFALS010000004.1:587963-626011 GCF_040656295.1 Streptomyces sp. NPDC049954 | reverse complement strand
AAGTACGTCCAGTACTAGGGCTTCCGGCCGGCGCACCGAGAGCACGCACCGGACGCCGCTCCTTCACGGGCAAACATTGCCTGCCACGGCACTAGAACCTGAGGGGCACGGGCTTCATTCCGGGCTGGGTGAGCTGCCGCTCAGCTCTCGCCGCGGTCCTCCGGGGACGGCTCCGGCTGGGCCGGGGGCGTCTTGTCGGTGGAGACCCCGCTGGTGACCGCCGGGGTGCCGTTGGCTCCGTGGGTCAGCTGGAGCTCGCGGGGCGACAGGACCGGGGGCCGCGTCGACGGGGTGCGCCGGGCGGAACCGGTCCACGCCGGGCGGGCCGGACGCTTGACGATCGGGGCGAAGATCTCGGCGATCTGCTCCTTGCCCAGCGTCTCCTTCTCCAGCAGCTGGAGGACCAGGTTGTCGAGGACGTCGCGGTTCTCGACCAGGATCTCCCAGGCCTCGTTGTGCGCCGTCTCGATGAGCTTCTTGACCTCTTCGTCGACGAGCGCGGCGACCTCTTCCGAGTAGTCGCGCTGGTGGCCCATCTCGCGACCGACGAAGGGCTCCGTGTTGTCGCCGCCGAACTTGATCGCGCCGAGCCGCTCGGTCATGCCGTACTGGGTGACCATCGAGCGGGCCGTACCGGTGGCCTTCTCGATGTCGTTGGCCGCGCCGGTGGTCGGGTCGTGGAAGACCAGTTCCTCCGCCGCCCGGCCGCCCATCATGTAGGCGAGCTGGTCGAGCATCTCGTTGCGGGTGGTCGAGTACTTGTCCTCGTCCGGGAGCACCATCGTGTAGCCCAGGGCCCGGCCCCGGGACAGGATGGTGATCTTGTGGACCGGGTCGGAGTTCGGTGAGGCCGCCGCGACCAGGGCGTGTCCGCCCTCGTGGTACGCGGTGATCTTCTTCTCCTTGTCCGACATGATCCGGGTCCGCTTCTGCGGGCCCGCGACCACACGGTCGATCGCCTCGTCCAGCATGTCGTTGTCGACGAGCTTGCGGTCGCTGCGCGCGGTGAGCAGCGCCGCCTCGTTGAGCACGTTGGCCAGGTCCGCGCCGGTGAAGCCCGGGGTCCTGCGGGCGACGGCCGCGAGGTCGACGCCCGGGGCGACCGGCTTGCCCTGCTGGTGGACCTTGAGGATCTCCAGACGGCCCTGCATGTCCGGGCGGTCCACGGCGATCTGGCGGTCGAAGCGGCCCGGGCGCAGCAGCGCCGGGTCGAGGATGTCGGGCCGGTTGGTGGCGGCGATCAGGATGACGCCGCCCTTCACGTCGAAGCCGTCCATCTCGACGAGCAGCTGGTTCAGCGTCTGCTCGCGCTCGTCGTGCCCGCCGCCCATGCCGGCGCCGCGGTGGCGGCCGACGGCGTCGATCTCGTCGACGAAGACGATCGCCGGGGCGTTCGCCTTGGCCTGCTCGAAGAGGTCACGGACCCGGGAGGCACCGACACCGACGAACATCTCGACGAAGTCGGAACCGGAGATCGAGTAGAACGGCACCCCGGCCTCGCCGGCGACGGCCCGCGCGAGCAGGGTCTTGCCGGTTCCGGGCGGGCCGTACAGCAGCACGCCCTTGGGGATCTTGGCGCCGACGGCCTGGAACTTCGCCGGTTCCTGCAGGAACTCCTTGATCTCGTGCAGTTCCTCGACCGCCTCGTCGGAGCCCGCGACGTCCGCGAAGGTCGTCTTCGGGGTGTCCTTGGTGAGGAGCTTGGCCTTGGACTTCCCGAAGTTCATGACCCGGGAGCCGCCGCCCTGCATCTGGTTCATCAGGAACAGGAAGAGCACGACGATCAGGATGATCGGCAGGAGGGAGAGCAGGATGCCGACGAAGGCGTTCTGCTTCGCGGGCTGGACGGTGTAGCCGTCCGGGATCTGCTTGTCCTGGTACTTCTTCTGCAGCGCTTCGGCGAGGTCGGCGCCCTGGGTGCCGATGTAGCTCGCCTGGATCTTGCTGCTGCCCTTGACCTTCTGGCCGTCCTTCAGCTCGGCCTTGATGGTCTGTTCGTCACCGGTGCTGAGCTTGGCCGACTTGGCTTTGTTGTCGTTGATCGCCTGTACGACCTGGCCGGTGTCCACTGTCTTGTAGCCGCCGGACGAACCGACGACCTGCATCAACACGACCACGGCGAGGACGGCCAGCACGATCCACATGACCGGCCCACGGAAGTATCGCTTCACGTCCATCCACACGGAGCGGTGGCGCCCCGTCCCTCCTGCCATAGTGAGTTTGATAAAGACTGTTCTTCGGACGGTACCCCAGCATTGTCACCCGAAGACGCAGGGGACTGCTGGGGAACCCGCCTGTGCACCCTCCAACGGCGGGCGGGCGCCGAGGGTTCCCCGGAGTGAGCCGCAGCCGCTCAGCCGCCGTACACGTGCGGGGCGAGGGTGCCGACGAAGGGCAGGTTGCGGTACTTCTCCGCGTAGTCCAGCCCGTAGCCGACGACGAACTCGTTGGGGATGTCGAAGCCGGTCCACTTCACGTCGATGGCGACCTTCGCGGCGTCCGGCTTGCGCAGCAGCGTGCACACCTCCAGGGAGGCGGGCTCGCGCGAGCCGAGGTTGGTGAGCAGCCAGGACAGGGTGAGCCCGGAGTCGATGATGTCCTCGACGATCAGGACGTGGCGGCCCTTGATGTCGGTGTCGAGGTCCTTGAGGATGCGCACGACGCCGGAGGACTGGGTGCCGGCCCCGTAGGAGGACACCGCCATCCAGTCCATCGTGGCCGGGGTGGACAGGGCGCGTGCGAGGTCCGCCATCACCATGACGGCGCCCTTCAGGACACCGACGAGGAGCAGATCCTTCCCCGCGTACTCGGCGTCGATCTTCGCGGCCAGCTCGGCGAGCTTCGCGTCGATCTCTTCCTTGGTGAGGAGAACCGACTGGAGGTCGGAGCCCATGTCTTTCGCGTCCACGCGCATCACTTTCGTCGTTCGAGCCGGTGGCCGGCGCCTGCCCGCCCGTGGGCCCGCGCCGTCAGCCTTGCCGGATGACCAGTCTGCCACCTAGCCGTCTGGCCTCGACTTTGCCCGGCAGATTGATGGCTCCCTGGCCGCGCCAGCCGGTGATGAGCCGGTCGACTTCCTCGATGTGCTTGGCGAACAGGGCCCCGCCGGGGGCGCCTTCGGCGAGCAGGGCGGCGCGCAGGACGCGGCGGCGGACGGCGGGCGGCAGCGCGTACAGCGCGGCGCAGTCCAGGTGGCCGTGCTCGTCGCGGACTCCGGCGGCGGCCCGCTGCGCCCAGGAGTCCAGGGCGTCGGCGTCGTCCCTGGAGAGCTGGGCGGTGCGGGCCAGGGCCTCGACGACGCCTTTGCCGAGGGACTTCTCCAGGGCGGGCAGCCCTTCGTGGCGCAGCCGGGAGCGGGTGTAGGCGGGGTCGGTGTTGTGCGGGTCGTCCCACACGGGCAGGGCCTGGACCATGCAGGCCTTGCGCGCGGTCTGCCGGTCCACGCGCAGGAAGGGGCGGCGGTAGCGGCCGTGGGGGCCGGAGATTTCGGCCATGCCGGACAGGGAGCGGGTGCCGGAGCCGCGGGCGAGCCCGAGCAGGACGGTCTCGGCCTGGTCGTCGCGGGTGTGGCCGAGCAGGACGGCGGCGGCGCCGTGGCGTTCGGCGACGGCGTCGAGGACGGCGTAGCGGGCCTCACGGGCGGCGGCCTCGGGTCCTCCGGCGCGGCCGACGTCGACGGCGACGGATTCGACGGGGTCCAGGCGCAGGGCGCCGAGGCGGGCGACGACCTCGGCGGCGCGGGCGTCGGAGCCGCTCTGGAGGCGGTGGTCGACGGTGACTCCGCCGGCCCGGACGCCGAGGCGGGGGGCCTCGAAGGCGAGGGCGGAGGCGAGGGCCATGGAGTCGGCCCCGCCGGAGCAGGCGACGAGCACGAGGGGGGCGTCCGGGGCGGGGGCGCGGAACGGGCGGCTCGCGCGGAGGATGCCGGCGGCCCAGTCCGGGGAGGGGGCCTGGCGCTCGGGAGGGGCGGCGGCCGACATCGCGGGCGGCTCGGGGGCCCGGGCGGCGGGGGACGCGGCTCCGGCGGCGGCCGAGGCGTGCTGGCTGAGGATGTCGTGCAGGGCGCGGCGGACTGCCAGACGTATCGCTGCGACCGCGGGATGGGGACCCATGTCCGGTTCCCTTCATGGGGATCTTGTACGTGTTCGGGAGCGCTGTGTTCCGTGGGGCTCCGGAGGTGGGGGAAGCCCCGTGCTGTCACGCAGTGTGCGGAGATGGTGACAGAAACAGGCTGTTCTCCGAGCATCGCACGCCCGCCCGTGACACACGGTCCCTCGGACGGGTGATTACCGGGTCGTACTTCTGCCGTCGGCCGCATCTTCTTCACACACGGCCGTACGGTGCGGTCCGCTGCGGCGGCCCACCGGCGTACGCGGGGCGGGCGGCTTCCGGGGGCGGGGCGGCGTGCGGCGGGCCGGGGCGCCGCCCCCGGCGACGCGGGCGGGCGGCGTACGGCGCGCGGGGCGTCGCGGCTCGCGCGGCGCCCCGCTCGCTACTCGGCGCTGCTGTGCACCCGGGCGATCCAGTCCTCGGGGCGGTGGATCTCGGCCTTGGTGGGGAGGGTGTTGGGCGAGGTCCACACGCGGTTGAAGCCGTCCATGCCGACGCTCTCGACGACGGCGCGCACGAACTTCTCCCCGTCGCGGTACTGCCGCAGTTTCGCGTCGAGCCCGAGGAGCTTGCGCAGGGCGAGGTCGAGGCGGCTGGCGCCCTGCGCGCGGCGCTTCTGGAACTTCTCGCGGATCTCGGCGACGGAGGGCACGACCTGGGGGCCGACGCCGTCCATGACGTAGTCGGCGTGGCCTTCGAGCAGGGACATGACGGCGGTGAGCCGGCCGAGGATCTCGCGCTGCGCGGGCGACTGGACCATCTCGACGAGGGAGCGCCCCTCGTCCTCACCGGCCGCGTCCGGGCCGGTCTCGGACGTGTCCTTGTCGGACTTGTCCTTGTCGAAGAGGGACTGGACGGTGTCGCGCAGGCGGTCCACGAAGGTGCCGGGGTCGAGTTCGGTCTCGGCGAGGAAGGCCTGGATCTCGTTCTCCAGGTGGTCGCGCAGCCAGGGCACGCCGGTGAACTGGGTGCGGTGGGTCTCCTCGTGGAGGCAGACCCAGAGCCGGAAGTCGTGCGGGTCGACCTCCAGCTCCCGCTCGACGTGGACGATGTTGGGCGCGACGAGCAGCAGCCGGCCGCCGCCCGTGCCCGCGGGCAGTTCGCGCGAGGCGGGGGCGAAGGTCTCGTACTGGCCGAGCACCCGGGAGGACATGAAGGACAGCAGGACGCCGAGTTCCGCGCCGGTGACCTTGCCGCCGACGGCGCCGAGGATGCTGCTGGAGCCGCCCTCGTTCCTGCGCTCGCGCATCTTGTCGAGCAGCGGTCCGAGCAGTTCGCGGAAACCGGCGACGTTCGCCCGTACCCAGCCGGGGCGGTCGACGACGAGGACGGGGGTGTCCGCCGCCTCGGCCCCGGCCATCCGGGTGTAGGCACGGACGTGTTCCTCGGCCGCCTTGGCGTGGATGCGGAGCTCGGCGACGATGGCGCGGGCCTCGTCGCGGCTCACTTCGGGGCCCGGCCGCACCAGCCGGGTGGCGGTCGCGACCGCGAGATTCCAGTCGACCATCTGGGCACCACCGATGCTCGTCATGCGTCAACCGTACGTGCTGCGCGCGGTTTGCGGTGCGGGCTCGGGCGGGCCGGTGCGGAGGGGGCGCCTCCGCACCGGGGGCCGGGGTGGTTCAGGCGTCGGTGAGGGCGGCGGCCATCCGGTCGAGGGCGGCCTGCGCGTCGAGCGGGTTGGGGGCGTCCTGGGTCATGAAGGCGAAGGCGAGCAGCCGTCCGGAGCGGGTCACGACGGTTCCGGCGAGGGTGTTGACGCCGGTCAGGGTCCCGGTCTTGGCGCGGACCATGCCGGTACCGGAGGCGTTGGTGTGCTCGTTGTAGCGGGTGGCGAGGGTGCCGGTGAAGCCGGCGACGGGCAGTCCGCTGAGGACGGGCCGCAGCGCGGGCCGGTCCTTGTCGCCCGCGTGCGCGAGCAGCCCGGTGAGCAGGGCCGGGGTGAGCCGGTCGGCGCGGTCGAGTCCGCTGCCGTCGGCGAAGCGGGCCCCGTCGAGCGGCAGTCCGAGCCGGTCGAGCCGGGCCTTTGTGGCCTTCCCGCCGCCGTCGAAGCTGACGGGTTCGTGCGCGGCGAGCGCGGTCTGCCGGGCGAGGCCCTCGGCGATGTCGTTGTCGGAGTACGTCAGCATGCGCTCGACCAGCGCGGACAGCGGGGCGGAGGACACGGCGGCGACGGTCTGGCCGCCGGTGTCGGCGCGGTGCTCCTCCACCTTGTCGGCGACCTTGACGCCCTGGTCGCGCAGGAGGTCGCGGAAGCGTTCCGCGGCGTCCTTGTCGGGCTGGGTGCTGCGCGCGGCGGGGCCGCTGCGGGAGTCGTCGAGCCGGCCCTCGTCGGCCATGAGCGGGGTGACCGGCGCGATGTTCTCGTTGGGTCCTATGGGGTGCAGCCGGGGCCCTGAGTAGAGGGAGACGTCGTAGGCGACGGTGTACGACCGGGCGCCCCCGTCCTTCAGGGCGCGGGCGGTCCGGGCGGCGAGGTCGCGCAGGCTCGCGAAGCCGTCGGCGTGGGCGCGCGCGGTGAGCGTCGGATCGCCGCCGCCGACGAGGGTGAGCCGCTCCTCGTCGTCCTTGCCCTTGCCGTCGCCCTGTCCCTCGTCGTCGTCCTTGCCGTCCTCGTCGTCCTTCGCGCCGACGACCTTCGTCTCGATGCGGTGGTCGGCGCCGAGGCTGTCGAGGGCGGCGACGGCGGTGGCCAGTTTGGTGACCGAGGCGGGGGTGCGGGCGGTGTCCGCGTGGGCGTCGTAGAGGACGGTGCCGGAGGCCACGTCGACGACGGAGGCGGTGGGCCGCTCGCCGAGCGCGGGCTTGTCGAGCAGCGGATCGAGCCGGCGGGGCAGGGAGTTCTTCGCGGGGGCGCGGCCGGAAGCGAGGGTCGCGAGGACGGCGGCGGCGCTGGGCGCGGGGGCCGGGAGCCCGGCGGTGGTGAGCCGGGGGGAGTCCTCGCCCCGGGGGGCTCCGGGGGCTCCGGGGGCCGGGGCCGCTCCCGTGCCGGACGCGGCGGCGGCCTCGGCCCGGCGGGCCTCGGCGACGCGCTGCCCGGAGGAGTCGAAGGGGCCGGCGAGGGCGGCGGTGCCGCTCGCGACGAGGAGTCCGAGGACGGCCGCGCCCACCGTGATCCGCGTCGTACCGAACGGCCCGCGCGGGCGGGCCCACGCGGGCAGCCGGGACAGGTCGAGAGGCCACCGCCGCGGGCGGTCGGTGAGCCGTGGCTCGGGTACCTCTGGCACCTCGGGCACCTGGAACCAGCCCCTTTCGCGATCACACACCGGAGTGAGGGACACTTAACCACTGCGCCCTGCCGTGAGCATGGCGCCCCGGTCCGTACGGGTTCCCCCGGCCCCCGGGGCGAAGAGGGGTCCCCCGGTCGGACGCAGGTACCAGCCCACACCCGCGCACGGTGCTTGAACACGTGCCGACCATGGAGGAACAACCGGTGGAGTTCGACGTCACGATCGAGATCCCGAAGGGTTCGCGCAACAAGTACGAGGTGGACCACGAGACCGGTCGGGTGCGGCTGGACCGTCGCCTCTTCACCTCGACCGCGTACCCGACCGACTACGGCTTCGTGGAGAACACGCTCGGCGAGGACGGCGACCCGCTGGACGCGCTCGTCATCCTGGACGAGTCGACGTACCCGGGTGTCCTGATCGAGTGCCGCACGATCGGCATGTTCCGCATGACCGACGAGGCCGGCGGCGACGACAAGCTGCTGTGCGTCCCGGCCGGTGACCCGCGGATGGAGCACCTCCAGGACATCGGTGACGTCTCGTCGTTCCTGCGCGACGAGATCAAGCACTTCTTCGAGGTCTACAAGGACCTGGAGCCCGGGAAGTCCGTCCAGGGCGCCGACTGGGCGAGCCGCGCCGAGGCCGAGGCCGAGGTCGAGAAGTCGTACCAGCGCGCCAAGGAGCAGGGCGGCCACTGAGCCGTACCGCCAGACGTGCCCCGAAGGGCCGTACGACCGGCAGGCCGTACGGCCCTTCGGCGTTTACGGTGCAGGTGAAGGGGTGAGCCGAGGGAGGGCGGGAGGCGTACGTCCTCCCGCGCGGACGGGCCGCGCGGTCCTTCCGGGACCGGCGACGGGACACGGCACGACGGCACGACGGCACGACGGCACGACGGCACGACGGCACGACGGCACGACGGCACGACGGCACGACGGACGGGAACGACGGCGAACGCGTGGGGCACGGCGAGGAGCGAGGCGGACAGGTGAGCGAGCCGGAGGACCACGGGCCGCAGGAGGACCGCAAACCGCAGTCCGACGAGGCGCGCAGTGCCTTCTCCCCGCCGTCCGGGCTGCCGAGGCCGCCCGCGGCCGTGGCGCAGGCCGAGGACGAGTCGCAGGTCACCTCGGAGTTCGCGCTGCCCGAGGGGTTCCGCGCGCCGGAGCCGCAGGAGGCGGCGGGCGGCGCGGCCTCCTCGTCCTCGACGACCTCGGCGTTCACCGCCCCGCACACGTACAGCGCGCGCGAGGCCCCGGCCGCGTTCACGCCGCCCGAGGGCGTGCCGATGATACGGCTCACCCAGGAGGCGCCCTGGCAGGACCGGATGCGCACGATGCTGCGCATGCCGGTGGCCGAGCGGCCGACGCCCGAGCCCTCGCAGAAGCACGACGCGGAGGAGGGACCGGCCGTTCCGCGCGTGCTGGACCTGACGCTGCGTATCGGTGAGCTGCTGCTCGCGGGCGGCGAGGGCGCCGAGGACGTGGAGGCGGCGATGTTCGCCGTGTGCCGCTCCTACGGGCTCGACCGCTGCGAGCCGAACGTCACGTTCACGCTCCTCAACATCAGCTACCAGCCCTCGCTGGTGGACGACCCGGTGTCGGCCTCGCGCACGGTGCGCCGGCGCGGTACGGACTACACGCGGCTGGCCGCCGTGTTCCAGCTCGTGGACGACATCAGCTCCCCGGACGTGGAGGTGTCCCTCGAAGAGGCGTACCGGCGGCTCGCGGAGATCCGCCGTAACCGGCACCCGTATCCGGGCTGGGCGCTGACGGCGGCCAACGGGCTGCTCGCTGGCAGCGCCTCGGTGCTGGTCGGCGGTGACGTGGCCGTGTTCTTCTGCGCGGCGATCGGCGCGATGCTCGGGGACCGGCTGGCGTGGCTGGCCGCAGGCCGCGGGCTGCCGGAGTTCTACCAGTTCCTGGTGGCGGCGACCCCTCCGGCGGCGGTCGGGGTGACGCTCACCCTCGTGCACGCGGACCTCCAGGCGTCCGCGGTCGTCACCGGTGGCCTGTTCGCCCTGCTGCCGGGGCGGGCGCTCGTCGCGGGGGTGCAGGACGGGCTGACGGGCTACTACATCACGGCGGCGGCCCGGCTCCTGGAAGTCATGTACTTCTTCGTCGGCATCGTCATCGGCGTGCTGGTGATCCTGTACGTGGGCGTGCAGCTGCACGCGCCGCTCGACCCGGACGTCGCGCTGACGGCGGTGAACCGGCCGGTCGCCCAGATCCTCGCGTCCGTCGCGCTGTCGCTGGCCTTCGCGGTGCTGCTCCAGCAGGAGCGCTCGACGGTCCTCGCGGTGGCGGCGAACGGCGGGGTGGCGGGGCTCGTGTACGGGTCGATGCACTACACGGGGAAGATCTCGCCGGTGGCCGCGACGGCGGTCGCCGCGGGCCTGGTCGGGCTGTTCGGGCAGTTGCTCTCGCGATACCAGTTCGCGTCCTCGCTGCCGTACGTGACGGCGGCGATCGGCCCGCTGCTGCCGGGTTCCGCGACCTACTACGGGCTGCTGGGCATCGCGCAGAACAACCTGGACGACGGGCTGCTGTCCCTGTCCAGGGCGGTGGCTACGGCGCTGGCCATCGCGATCGGCGTGAACCTCGGTTCCGAGGTCTCCCGCCTGTTCCTGCGCATCCCCGGAGCGTCGAACGCGAGCCGCAGGGCGGCCAAGCGGACGAGGGGCTTCTAGGGACGCGTACCGGCCGCAGCACCACACGAAAAGCCGCAGGGCCCCGCACGCGACGGCGTGCGGGGCCCTGCGGCTGCCCGGCTGCTTGAGCGCCTCAGCGCTTGGCGTGGCGCCCGCGCGACGGGGGCTCGCCGTGCGGCGGGTCCTGCGGGGGCTGCGGCTGCGGTGCGGCCTGCGGCCCGGCCTGGGGCCGGTCGCCGTACGGGCCGACGGCCGGGTCGACGGCGGGCATCGGCTGGGTGGTCTGCGGCGCGTCCTGGCCGTAGCCGCCGGGACGGCCGTACCCGCCGTAGTTCTGCGGGGGCTGCGGGCCGCCGTACGGCGCGGCTCCGGGCGCGGGATACCCGTACTGCTGCGGGTGACGGCCGGGCTGCTGCCCCTGCCCGTGGGCGTCCTGGCCGTAGGGGGCCTGCCCGTAGCGCTCCTGGTCACCGTACGGCGAGGGGGCGGCGGGGCCGCTGTCCTGCCGGGCCTGGCCGGGGCCGCCGTCCGCCCCGTCCTTCTTGCTCTTGCCACGGGCGCGCAGGTACTCGATGGCGATGGGGATGACGGAGACGAGGACGATCGCCACGAGGATGAACTCGATGTTCTTCTTCACGAAGTCGATCTGACCGAGCCACGAGCCCAGCAGGGTGACGCCCGCGCCCCACAGGACGCCGCCGATGACGTTGAAGGTGATGAACGAGCGGTACCGCATCCCGCTGACGCCCGCGATGATCGGCGTGAAGGTGCGGACGACGGGCACGAAGCGGGCGAGGACCAGGGACTTCGGGCCGTACTTCTCGAAGAACTCGTGCGCCTTCTCCACGTTCTCCTGCTTGAACAGCTTCGAGTCGGGCCGCTTGAACAGCGAGGGCCCCACCTTCTTGCCGAACAGGTAGCCGGCCTGGTCGCCGAGGACGGCGGCGAGGCAGATCAGCGCGATGGCCGCCCACAGCGGGAAGTCGAGCTGGTCACCGGTGATCAGCAGACCGGTCGTGAACAGCAGTGAGTCACCGGGCAGGAAGAAGCCGATGAGCAGCCCCGACTCGGCGAAGACGACCAGCAGCAGGCCCCAGATCCCGAACTGGTTGAGCAGGGTGTTCGGGTCCAGCCAGCTCGGTCCGAGAGCAAGCGTGTTCACGAGGTCGGACTCCTGGGGGTAGGGGCCGGCGGGGCGACGTCCGTACGGCGGGGGAGGTCATGCGGGAGCAAAGCTATCAACGGGTACCCCGGCGCCCGGGTTCCAGTGGGGGCGCCTCGGCCGCGCTCCCAGCATGCGCCAGGGGAGGAGCGGGGGCCAAGCGGGGGCCGCCGGCCGGAGGCCGGGAAGCGGCCACCTCGGTGAAGCGCCGAAACGATGCGTCCTCACTCGCACGAGTGGCGATACCGTCACATCGCAAGAATGCGCGCGAACCGCCACCACGATGTACCCCATGGGAGCAGTCATGGTCTCTCACTGGCGGGTGGAGCGCGGAGAGGACGACGTGCCGGTCGTGCACGAGTTCTGGCGGCACGAGGAGACCGGGGTGTACGCGCCCGCGCCCGACCGCCCGGCCCACACCGGCAAGCTCGTCACGTCGCTGCCCTTCCCGGTGGAGATCGACCTGCGGTCACTCATCGAGGTGTAGGCGGAAGCCGGTCACCGGCGTGTGGGCCGGCCGTGCCGCGCGGCTCTTCCGGAGCCGGCCGTGCCGCGCGGGCTCCTCCGGGCGGCGGAATGCCCCGTTCCTCCCTAGTGTCTGCTTCAGGACCGCGTCGTGAGGAGCCCCGTCATGCCCCTGCACCACACCCCCGGCCCGGAGGGGCGGCCCGAGAAGCCGCTGTCCGTGAACCCGTTCATCGGGGAGGCCGATCCGCTGGGCGGGATGACCGAGGCCCCGCCCCGGCACCGGCTGCCGGACGGGCCGATGGCTCCGCACGCGGCCTATCAGCTGGTGCACGACGAGCTGATGCTCGACGGGAACGCGCGGCTGAACCTCGCGACCTTCGTCACCACCTACATGGAGCCGCAGGCCGGGGTGCTGATGGCGGAGTGCCGCGACAAGAACATGATCGACAAGGACGAGTACCCGCGCACGGCCGAGCTGGAGCGGCGCTGCGTGTCGATGCTCGCCGAACTGTGGCACGCGCCCCGCCCGAAGGCGGTCGTGGGCTGTTCGACGACCGGGTCGAGCGAGGCGTGCATGCTCGCGGGCATGGCGCTCAAACGGCGCTGGGCCAAGCGGAACGCGGACCGGTACCCGGGCTCGGCGCGGCCCAATCTCGTCATGGGGATCAACGTCCAGGTGTGCTGGGAGAAGTTCTGCGCCTTCTGGGAGGTCGAGGCGCGCCAGGTGCCGATGGAGGGCGACCGTTTCCACCTCTCCCCCGAGGCGGCCGCCGAGCTGTGCGACGAGAACACCATCGGGGTCGTCGGCATCCTCGGTTCGACCTTCGACGGCTCCTACGAGCCGATCGCGGACCTGTGCGCGGCGCTCGACGCCCTCCAGGAGCGGACCGGGCTCGACGTCCCGGTGCACGTGGACGCGGCCTCGGGCGGCATGATCGCGCCGTTCCTCGACCCGGACCTGCGCTGGGACTTCCGGCTGCCGCGCGTCGCCTCGATCAACACCTCGGGGCACAAGTACGGGCTCGTGTACCCGGGGGTGGGCTGGGCGCTGTGGCGGGACGCGGACGCGCTCCCGGAGGAGCTGGTGTTCCGGGTGAACTACCTCGGCGGGCAGATGCCGACCTTCGCGCTGAACTTCTCCCGCCCCGGCGCGCAGGTCGTCGCGCAGTACTACACGTTCCTGCGGCTGGGCCACGACGGCTACCGCGCCGTGCAGCAGGCCTCCCGCGACGTGGCGCGGGGCCTGGCGAACCGGATCGAGGCCACCGGCGACTTCCGCCTCCTGACCCGGGGCGAGGAGCTGCCGGTGTTCGCGTTCACGACGGCCCCCGACGTCACCGCGTACGACGTGTTCGACGTGTCCCGGCGCCTGCGCGAACGCGGCTGGCTGGTACCGGCGTACACCTTCCCCGCGCACCGCGAGGACCTGTCCGTCCTGCGGATCGTGTGCCGCAACGGCTTCTCCTCCGACCTCGCCGACCTCCTCCTCGACGACCTGGAACAGCTCCTCCCGCAACTACGCGGCCAGTCCCACCCGGCCACCCACGACAAGGAGCGGGCTACGGGGTTCCATCACTGAGTCACTTCCCCTGCCCTCTGTGGAAAGACGTCCGGCCCAGCGCCCAGCACGGCGGCCAGACGGACGGCCGTGGGGATGTCGAGCGCCCCGAGGGCGACAGTGGCCTCGCGGTCGCACCGCACGCAGTCCGGGTGAAAGAAGCTGTCGAGGAACGCACCCGCCGCGACCGCTCGTACGGCCTCGGTGAGCCGCCCCGCCACGACGTGCGCCTGTCGCCAGTCAGTGAGGTTCACGCCCGGCGCCAGAGGCGGCGCCCCCAACAGATCACCCAGCCGGGCGGCGGTTGTGACGTCCACCGGGCCGAGCGCCAGGGCGTCGTGCAGCGGTCGTACGCCGGGCAGCGCCAGACCTCGTTGCGCAAGCGCTTCGCGAAGTCCTGCGGCGGCAGTCTCGGCGGTGTTGTTCATGCAGTCCTCCAGTGGGCATGGAACGGTTCGGCAAGGTGGGTTCTTCGACATGGCATCGCCGATTTGGGTCACGAACAGTCCGTCTCGGCCGACAGGTCAGCCCAGACTCTTTTCCCCCACGGCATGAGGTCAGTGCCCCGGGCCACGGAAACAGCATCGATCAAGGCGAGGCCGCGCCCCCGCTCGTCGTGGCAGTTCACGTCATGCCGGATCGGCTCGACGTGCGCCTTGTCGGCCACCGCGATGCGCACGCGCCGCTCCGCCGAGCGTGTGATCGTCACGCCGATCACGTCTCCGCGAGCGTGTTCAGTCGCGTTCGACACGAGTTCGGTCACGACCAGCGCAGCCGCTTCGGCGAGTTCACCGAGCCGCCATACCTCCAGCACCGTGATCACCAGACGCCGGGCGGCGGCAGCTGATTCCGGCAGGCGCGGCATGGTCTCGGTGTATCCGGGCGCCCCAATGGCCGCCGCGCATGCCGGTGCGACGTGGCCAGGTGCACCCGGCGCCACCGTGTCTCCGTCCACTGCCGTATCGGCAACCCGTTCGTTCATGTGCGGGTGCTCCGGTCCGGTCGTCTTCATGCCACCGGGCTGAGGCGCGTGATGCTCCAGGGGGTCAGCATTGACGCGCTCAACTGCCCGGAACAGGAGGCCGTGCGGCGCGGTCGGGGAAGGGGCAGATCTCGCAGCGAGGCCCATAGCGGGATGCCTTCCTCATAAGCTCAAGTGGGGTGAGGAAGACGGTATGAAACCCGCATAGCCCCCGGAAGTGACCACCAGTACGGGTACTTGCCTGCGAACCGCCTGAGATGGAGCGTTGATGGCTAAGAGGCTCCCAACAACCCTGACCACCCGTCAGGGAAATAGGTCCCGATCGCGATCAGGGACCATCTCGGGGTATCTCTTCCGAGTGACGAGAGAACAACTCGGCTTTACGCAGGAGGAGATCGCAGAGCACCTCAATGTCTCGGCGGACACCATCGCCGGCTGGGAGAGCGGACGGCGCCCACTGGTCTCCGTTCCGATCGGCCAGATGCTCGTCCACCGTCACCGCCTTCAGCGCGTTGGAGCGGCCCCAGCACTCCTTCAAGCCCTTGAGTACGGGTTCGAAGCGGACATCCTGCTTGCCGACGCCATCAACCGGGATGCCCCGTCCGAGGCCAGCCCGCTGGCCTCGATGGTGCTGCGGCGCGGCCTGGCAGAAGTACTCACCTGGCCACTCACCCAGGTCGCACCACTACCGGTCAGATCCCTTCCCACGCCTGCGAAGACCCGCAGGGGGCCCGTACCCGAGGGGCCGGAACTCGCCGCACCCGATCGCGCCCGGTTTTTCGCGAATATGCGTGAGACAGCTGAACGGGCACAAGGACGAGACCAGTTCCTCCTACGCAGACAAGCCCTCTACCTCTGCGGCTACGACACTCAGGCCGACACGGCGGACTGGCTGGCCGTACAACAGCGAGCGGAGCGGCCGGACGACTGGCTCAGCCGCTGGCTCAACAGTCGCTCTGTGGCGACCGTCGCGGCTCGCATCGGTGACCGCGACCGAATGGCCCATTTCATCGACACCGCGCTTTCCGACGATGCCGGCGAAGCGGCCAACCTGAACTACTGGGCCTACTGGATCGGCGAGACCTCTGGCATCGAACTGTCCGACGACTTCATCGCGCGGCCTGTTCCCGCCCAGTGGTCAGGTGACAGACTCCTGAGCCACTTGGCAATGGGACTCAGCGTCGGGCACGGTTACATGGACCTCAACCTTCACAGTGTGTGGGCCTTGCTCCGTGCCCGTCCTGACCTGCTTCGCAGCGGAGTGGCAGGCCGCTTCCTGCGCCGTCGCATCGCGGTGTTGTTGGATAGCGGGGAGCTCTCGCCGCGCGCGCGACGAGAGCTCGAAAGCATCGAGTACGCGATTCGCCTCAGCGAGGCGTGAAGGAGACCGGATGGCTGAGCACGATCTCACGGCTGTGGCGCGGCTCGTCTTCGAGGCGGGGACGCTGAAGAGCGCGCGGCGGACCGGGTGGTGGATGGCGGGCGTGCGCGATCCGGAGTCGGTGGCGGAGCACTCGTGGCGTACGTCGCTGCTCGCCTCCGTGCTCGCCACGCTGGAGGGGGCCGATCCGGCGCGGGCGGCTCTGCTCGCGGTCTGGCACGACTCCCAGGAGTCGCGCACCGGGGACGTCAACCACCTCGGGCGGAAGTACGCGCCGCGCGCCGACCCGGAGGCCGTCACCGCCGACCAGGTCGCCGGGGCCCCCGCCGTCCTGGCGGGGACGGTGCGCGATCTGGTCGCGGAGTACGAGGCGAAGGCGACACCGGAGGCCTTGTGCGCGCAGGACGCGGACAAGCTGGAGTGCCTGGTCCAGGGGGTCGAGTACCGGGCGCGGGGCCATCAGGACGCCCAGCGGTGGATCGACAACAGCCGGGCCCGGCTGCGGACGGCCTCGGGCCAGGCGCTGGCGGACGCCGTCCTCGCCTCCGGGCCGCTCGACTGGCTGCGCGCCGCGATGGGTGAGGGGGAGGAGGGCGAGGGGGCCGACGGGTAGGGGTTCCCGGGCGGGCCCGGGAACGCCTCCTCAGCGCACGTCCCCCGGGTGCCGCTCCCCCGTCGCGGACGGGTTCTCCTCGCCCTCCGGCACGTACTGCTCGGTGACGGTCGCGCGCGACGCCTCAAGGGCGGCGAGCCACCTGCCGGGCAGGTCCACCGCCTCTGCCCTCGGCAGGTCCGTCATGAAGCCGATTCGCGCCGCTCGTCGTACGCGGTGAGCGCGCCCCGCGGCAGCGCGACGCGAGCCGCGTGCCGGACGGGCCGCCCACCCTCCTCACCCCGCCCAGGTCACCGCTGGTCGCGCTCGCGTGCCACCAGGTCCCAGGCGCTCGCGCCGTCCAGCGATTCGCGGACGATGTCGGCGTGCCCGGCGTGCCGGGCCGTCTCGCGGATGAGGTGGAGCAGCAGCCAGCGCAGCGAGACGCGCTCGGCGTCGGGGAACCAGGGCTGGTCGGGCAGCGGGAAGGTCTCGTCCAGGCTGGGGCGGGAGCGGATGTAGTCCTCGGTCCCGGCGGCGACCTTCTCCCAGTACGCGAGCGTCCCGGGCACCGTCTCGTCCTCCAGCAGGACGTGGCTCTCGTGCCAGTTCGTCTCGTCCCGCTCGGTGTCCGCGGGGACCTGCCGGGCCCGGGCGACCCAGCTCTGCTCCGTCTCGGCGCAGTGCTTGACGAGGCCGCCGAGGGTCAGCGCGCTCGCGCTCGGCCGCAGCCTGGCCTGCTCCTCGGTCAGCCCGAGCACCGCGCGCCGGATGCCGCCGCGCTGCTCCTCCAGGAAGGCGAGCAGGGCGCCGTGCTCGTCACCAGCTGCTTCGGGGGATACGTGGGTGACCATGGGGTCCGCCTTCCGGCTTGTCGCCGGAGGGCCTTTCCCCCCGGCACCGACCAAGCTACGGACCCTTGCGGACAGGAACGGTCCGCGAGTACGGGCCCGTCCGGGTGGGTCCGCGAACGGGGCCCGGGCCGTTCACAGGGGGTAGGTGCCCCGTCCGTGCTGGACGGAGATCCAGCGCTGGGTGGTGAACGCGTCGACGGAGGCGGGGCCGTTGAGCCGGCCGATACCGGACAGCTTCTCGCCGCCGAAGGCCGCCACCGGGTCGTCGTCTATCGTGCTGCCGTTGACGTGCATCATCCCGGTCTCGATGCGCCGCGCGAAGGCCACCCCGCGTTCGGCGTCCGCCGTGTGCACCGCCCCGGCCAGCCCGTAGGGGCTGTCGTTGACGAGCCGTACGGCCTCCTCCTCGCCGTCGAAGGGGACGAGCAGCGCGACCGGGCCGAAGATCTCCTGGCGCAGCAGCGGGGAGTCGGCAGGCAGTCCGGTCAGGACGGTCGGCTCGACCAGGTTGCCCACGGTCCGCCCGCGCAGCAGCGCGGTGGCGCCGTCGGCCACGGCCCGCTCGACCAGCGCGGTCAGCGCCTCGGCCTGGAAGGGGTTGATGACCGGGCCGAGGTCGGTCTCCGGGTCGGCCGGGTCGCCGGTGCGCAGCGCGGCCACCCGCTCGGTGAAGCGGCGGCTGAACTCCGACTCCAGGCGGCGGTCGACGAAGATACGGTTCGCCGCCATGCACACCTGGCCCTGGTACACGAAGCGGCTGAAGACGGCCGCCTCCACGGCGTGGTCGAGCCCGTCCTCCGCCAGGTCGTCCAGGGCCACGAAGGCGCCGTTGCCGGAGAGCTGGAGCACGGTGCGCTTGAGGGAGCGGGCGGCTACCGCGGCGACGTGCCGGCCCACGGTGTCCGAGCCGGAGAAGGAGATGACCTTCGGCACGGGGTGCTCGATGAGCGCGTCGCCGATCTCCGCGATGTCGGTGACCAGGACGTTGAGCAGTCCGGCGGGAAGACCGGCCCGCTCGAAGACGTGGGCGATGACCCCGCCGCCCACGACCGGCGTGTTCTGGTTCGGCTTGACGACGACGGCGTTGCCGAGGGCGAGCGCGGGCGCGACCGACTTGAGCGTCACGAGCAGCGGGTAGTTGAACGGGCTGATGACCCCGACCACGCCGACCGGCTCGCGGTAGACGCGGTTCTCCTTGCCGGGCGTCAGCGAGGGCAGCAACTCCCCTTCCGTGCCCACCGCGTAGGAGGCCGCGTGGCGCACGAACTCGGCGGCGAGGTCCACCTCGAAGTACGCCTTGGACCAGGTGCCGCCCAGCTCCTCGACGATGGCGGCCGCCACCTCCTCGCGCAGCGAGGTCAGCACCGACAGCGCGCGTTCCAGCACCTTGCGGCGCTCGTGCGGCCCGGCGGCGGCCCACGCGGGCTGGGCGCGGGCGGCCGCGCGGTACGCCTCGTCGACCTCCTCGCCGGTGGCGACGGTCAGCGCGGCCAGCTTCTCGCCGTTGTACGGGTTGAAGTCGATGATGTCCCAGGAGCCCCGGCCGGTGCGCCATTCACCGTCGATGTACTGATGGGCCAGTTCGGTGAAGAACGACATACGTTTCCTTGCCGGTTCTCTGTGCCTTTCAAGTGCCGCGAGGCGACTTGCGGTTGGCACGTCATGGTACGGCGTGCACGGCGCGCGCGCCCGGGTTTCGCGGCCTGCGCGAGGGCCCGCACCGGCGCCCCCGGGGTGCGGGACGTGCCCGCGGGCCGCCTGCCCACGGCGGGCCGCCCACGCACCACGGATCACGGACCGCCCGGTCAGCCGAGCTGGAGCAGGCCGCGCAGCAGGTCGCGGCTCTCCTCGGGACCCGGGCAGTCCTTGCGCAGGCCCTCGAAGGCCGACTCGTACTGCGCGACCTCCTCGGGCTTGTCGAGGTAGAGGGCGCTCGTGAGCTGTTCCAGGTACACGACGTCGGACAGGTCGGACTCCGGGAAGCCGAGCATCGCGAAGGCGCCGCTCTCCCCGGAGTGCCCGCCGAAGCTGAACGGCATGACCTGAAGGCACACGTTGGGCCGCTGCGACATGTCGATCAGGTGCTCCAACTGCCCGCGCATCACGGCCCGGTCGCCGTACGGCCGGCGCAGGGCCGCCTCGTCCAGCACCGCGTGGAAGCGCGGGGCCCGTTCGGACACGAGTATCTTCTGCCGCTCCAGGCGCAGCGCGACCCGGCGGTCGATGTCGGCGCGCGAGCCGTCCGGCATCCCGCGGGCGACGACGGCCTGCGCGTACGCCTCCGTCTGCAACAGCCCGTGGACGAACTGCACCTCGTAGACCCGGATCACGGAGGCCGCGCCCTCAAGGCCCACGTAGGTCGGGAACCAGCCCGGCAGGACGTCCGAGTAACTGTGCCACCAGCCCGCAATGTTGGCCTCCTTCGCGAGGGCAAGCAACTGTCCGCGCTCGGCCTCGTCGTGCACGCCGTAGAGCGTGAGCAGATCTTCCACGTCCCGCGCCTTGAAGCTCACCCGTCCCAACTCCATGCGGCTGATCTTCGATTCGGAGGCCCGGATCGAGTAACCGGCTCCCTCACGGGTGATCCCGCGCGTCTCACGCAACCGTCTGAGCTGAGAGCCCAGCAGGATGCGCCGTACGACCGATCCGCCCCCGGGCCCTTCGGCCTGGGGCCGTCCCCAGTCCCCTGCGGTCACGTCGCCCAGCCTCCCCATTCACTACAGGGCCCGCAGTCTGCCACTAAAACGCTCCGGGCCGTACTCGTTCGATTACGGAAACGGAAAGGTTGTGCAATGCGACCGGAAGAGTTACTGGGAAGATATGCACCCGAAGTGGTATGTGTGGCGCCAATTCCGGCGCGTGCACGTGCATCTGCCCTTGCATCCGCTGTGCGCATTCGGAACGATGGTGGCGCACCACCGCAGCTGCGCAGTGACCGCGAAATTCGGGAGTGCCTCGCATGGGGACGAATGGATCGACCATGCTCGACCCGCTGAGGCAAGGGCTACCTCCGGTCGACCCCGCCTCGGTGCGTGAAGCCGCCTCCTGCGCGCTCAGCTCCCGGCTCGAAGGGGTGGGCGAGGCACGGCAGTTCGCGCGTTCCACGCTCGGCCGCTGGGGCCTGGGCGAACTGACCGACGACATCGCGCTCGTGGTCTCCGAACTCGTCACGAACGCCCTGCGCCACGCCCTCCCGACCACGGAGTCCCCGGCCGCGACGCCCTCCCCCTGCGGCCCCGACCCGGTGTCGCCGGAGAGTCCGGTACGGCTGCACCTGACGCGGTGGACGGGCCGGCTGATGTGCGCGGTGCGCGACCCCAGCGAGGAGAGCCCGGTCGCACAGGACGGCGACGACTTCTCCGCCGAGTGCGGCCGCGGCCTGTTCCTGGTCGACTCCTTCAGCGACAGCTGGGGCTGGCACCCGCTCGCCGGAGCCCTGCGCGGAAAGATGGTCTGGGCGCTGTTCCGCCTCTGAGACCGGAGACCGGGGGCACCGCCCGGGGGGACGAGGGCCCGGCCCGGCGAGGACGCCCCGGCCCGGCCAGGACGCCCCGGCCCGGTGACGGCCTCCCGCGTCGCCCACTCCGGCAGGCACACCAGCACCCGCCCGACGGCGGCCGAGGAGAGTGCCGACGGACCGCCCCCGCCGGGCGGACCCGGTTCAGCCCGCGAGCAGGTGGTCGAACTCGCCGTCCTTGACGCCGAGCAGCATCGCCTCTATCTCGGCGCGCGTGTAGACGAGGGCCGGACCCTCGGGGTACCGCGAGTTGCGGACAGCGACGTCCCCGCCGGGAAGCTTGGCGAACTCCACGCAGGAGCCCTGCGAGTTACTGTGCCGGCTCTTCTGCCAGACGACGTCGTGGACCTCCTGGAGGTCCGTGGCCGCCATGCCGTTGTACGCCTGGTGCACAGGTAGCTCCCGGTGGTGCTGTGGCCAATGGTGCATCGGTCAACTGAGCGCGATCATAGCTGCGTTCACCTGCGGATGCATGAGCAGATGCACGTGCACGAGGGGTGCCCCCTCCGTTACAGCACTCCTTGCAGCGTTCCCGGACAAGCCCTTTCCCTCCCCTGGAGACGCGAAAGCCGGCCCCCGATGGGGGCCGGCTGGAGGGGACGTGGCGCACATCACTCGACGTACGCCGGTTACGCCCTCCCGTTTCCGTTTCGCTCCGACCAATGACGGATTCCTCCCGGCCGGTGACGGACTCCCCCCGGGCGGGCCGGACCGGTTCCGGAGAGTGACCGTCCGCTTCGCGCGGGGCCTCTCCGCTCCGGGCGGGGCGACGGTCAGCGCTCCTCGCGGAACTCGACGTGCCGGCCGGCCACGGGGTCGTACTTCCGCAGCACCATCCGGTCGGGATCGTTCCTGCGGTTCTTGCGGGTGGCGTAGGTGTGCCCGGTCCCCGCGGTGGACCGGAGCTTGACGACGGGGCGGAGTTCGTTGCGTGCCATGCCTCGATGGTACGTTAACGGGAACCGTTTTCAATAAGCTGGCGGAGTGGCGTCCGTCACCTGCTCGACCAGTCACCCGAGGCGCTCGGCCCGGGGTCCCCGACGTCCCCCGTCTCCCCGATGTCGACGGGCTGCTCGGCGGGGCCCTGTCGGTAGGCGGCGAGCGTGCGGGACAGTCCTTCGACGGCTTCCAGGAGGAGGCCCGCGCCCTTGCGCACGACGCGGTCGGGCACCCACGAGCTCTCGTCCGGCCAGGCGTCCCAGGCTTCGAGCGCGGCGCGCACCTCGTCCCACCGGGGCACCCTGCGTTCGCGTACGTCGCGGTCGGCGCGTTCGGCCGCGGTGAGCAGGGCGTCGGCGAGGCGTTCGGCGGCGGGTACGGGCATCGCGCCGTGTTCGGGCAGGTGGGCCTCCATGAGCATGGCGACGCGGGAGATCTCGTCCAGGGCCTCGTCGGCGGCGTCGGCGGCGGCCCGGGACAGGCCCCGTTGCCGTACCGGCTCGTTCCTGGCCTTCTCGACCGCCTCCTGCCAGGTCGCGCGGGCCTCGCGCGCGTCGAGCAGGCCCTGCCGCACCTGGTCGGTGCGGTCCTCGCCCGGCCTGGCGTAGCTGCGGACGACGGCGGCGGCGTACTCGGCGTGCGCGAGCAGCGCCTCGGCGAGCCTGGTGCGCAGGCGGGGCGCCTCCCAGGCCGGGTACACGGCGTACGCGAGCATCGCGAGGACACCGCCGACCAGGGTCAGCCCGACGCGTTCGGGGACGGTCTGGCCCAGGCCCTGCCCGCCCATGCCGAGCAGGAACACGACGTACATCGACACGCAGACCTGGCCGACCACGTACCCCGTGCGCATCAGGAGGTACATGAGCCCGGCGCAGCACACGGCGAGCAGCGCGAGGACGTCGGGATCGGGGTGGCCCAGCCGGACCACGACGGACGCGAAGGTCACGCCGAGCAGGGTGCCGAAGAAACGGCCCGCGGCGCGCGAGTACGTCTGCGCGAAGTCGGGCCGCAGGATCATGACGGAGGCGAGCGGCGCCCAGTACCCGTGGCCGAGCGGCAGCAGCGTGCCGACGAGGTAGCCGAGGCCCGCGACGACGGAGACCCGCACGGCGTGCCGCAGCAGGGTCGAGCCGAGGTACAGCTCCTCGCGCATCGCGCGCAGTGCGACCGGTACGAGGCGGAACAGGGAGGGCCGGGTCCTGGAGGGCGGCCGGGCCCCGGTGTCGCTGGCCCCGTGACCCCCGGCCCCGGTGCGGACGACTCCGCCGACGGTGTGCGCGGGCGGGCTGTCTTCGGCGACCGGGGCCCCGGCGCCGGTGAGCGTGCGGGCGCGGACCCGGTCCCGTACGCGGTCGCGGGCCGCGAGGAGCGCGCGCAGTCCCGTGCCGAGGACGGTGCGCGCACCGGTGCGCAGTCCGCGGGCGCGCGCGGTGACGCGGGTACTGCCGCCCTCCGTGCCCCGGCGGCTCTCGCGGCCGCTGGGGTCGGCGGCCTCCATCACCTCGTCGAGCAGTTCGGTCAGCCGGGTCGCGGCGCGCCGGGACGGCCCGTTCAGCAGCTGACCGGTGTCGGGGGTGTGCAGGACGGCGAGGGCGGCGGGCCCCACGAGGAGGGGTTCGCCGCCCCGGACGGCCTCGGCCGCCGCGTCGAGCACGGTGCCCGCCGCGTACAGCAGCTCGCGGACGCGCTCCCGTTCCGGCCCCTCGCCGGGGACCCCGAGCGCGGGGTCGGCGATCGAGGCGAGGACCGGCCGCAGCTGTTCGGCGACGCCCCGGGGCCCGCGCAGCTCGCTCGGACGGCTGCGCGCCTGGCGCGGGGTGAGGACGGCGGCGTCGCGGGCCTCCATGAGCGGCTCGGGGTCGAAGGGGGCGACGGGGTCGTGGCGCAGGCGGCGCGCGTAGTCGGCCTCGGCGGCCAGGGCGTCGGCGAGCGCGTCGCGGTGGGCGCCCCAGCGCCGTACCGGGAAGAGGACGACGAGGGCGGCCTGCACGAAGCCGCCGGCCGCGATCACCCCGGCGTGCCCGAGGGCGGACAGCAGCGAGACGGGCAGGGTGACGGTGACCATCACCATCGCCACGTTGGAGGCCGCGATGATCCCGACGGTGGGCCCCGCCGACCAGGCGAGCCCGGCGACGAAGGCCCACAGCACGAGGAGCGGGACGAGGAGGAAGAGGTGCCCGACGGTGACGTAGCCGAGGAAGGTCGAGACCGCGAGGCTGGTCCCCGAGGCGAGCGCCAGTTCGGGGCGGGGCCGCCAGCTGCGCTGGAAGGTCGCGATGGCGGCGGAGAACGCGCCGAAGGCGGAACTCGCGGCGATCTGCGGACCGAAGAGCCACAGGCTGACCCCGATGACGAGGGCGAGCCCGGCGGCCCCGCGCAGCGCCACGAGCGGCTCCAGCCGCCGCCGCTCGACCTTGAGACCGGAGCGGCTGGTATCCGCCACCGCCCGGAGCCAGCTCACGCCGGTAAGGATACGGACTTGTTCCGTTTCCGGCGTTTCGTCCCGGCGTGGCACTACGGGACGGGCAGCGGAACGGGCCCTCCCGCCGTGCCGCCCTCCACGATCGCCTGGACCGCCGTCCCGTAGTACCGCGCGACGGTGTCCGTGTCGGCGGAGGCGAGGGGTTCGAGGAGAAGGATGTAGCGCATCAAACCGAGGCCGATGAGCTGGGAGGCGATGAGGTTGGTGCGCAGGGCGGTGTCGGGCCCGGCGACCGCCTGGTCGAGCGCCTGACCGAGCATCGTGCTCAGGGTGTCGCGCAGCCGGGCGCCCGCGTCGCCCTGGGTGGCCGCCGAACGCACCATCGCCATCAGCGCGGGCCGCGCCGAGACGTCGTCCCACACCGAGAGGTGCGCCCGGACGATCCGCTCCCCCAGGCCCTCGGCCTCGCCCCGGGTGGCGGCGGACAGCGCGGCCGCCAGCTTCTCCGGCAGCTCCAGCACCTGGATGAAGAGGTTCCTCTTCGAGCCGTAGAAGTGGTGCACGAGCGCCTGGTCCACGCCCGCCGTCTCCGCGACGCGGCGCATGCTCGTGCCCTCGAAACCGCTCTCCGCGAAGCAGGACCGTGCGGCGTCGAGGATCGCCGTGCGGGTCCGGGTCTCCCCGGGCCGCCGTCCGCCCGCGTGCTTGACCGGCGCTTTCGCCTCGGCGGCTGTCGGTGTGGCGGCCGGTACGGGGTTCCGCGCTCCGGCCGCCCCGGGTGCTCCGGCCGCGCCCTTCGCGCCGCCCGCGCCCTTCGCGCCGCTCTTCTCGTCGTCCTGCGCGTGCCCCGCGCCCACATCCCTGAGGCCGTCCATGCCACCCATCATGCCTCCCCCGTAACTCATCTCACGATGAACTCACTGCACGATGAGTTGTACGATGAAGCCGGAGGGAGCACCGGACGCCGATCGCGGCCGGTCCTCCCCGCCATGCCCGTTACGCCGTTCCGCCGTTCCGCGCGGGCGGAGCACTCCCACTCGTACGAAGAGAGGTGGTTGCCATGTCGACCGACGTCACCCTCGCCACCGGCGGCCCCACGGCGGACTCCGCCCCCGCCCCCGCCACACCGCCGCCGGGCGGCCGGAAGGCCGGGGCGCGGATCGCGGCCGTGGTCGTCGGGCTGGCGGCGGCCATCACGCTCATGCTGTGCGCCTTCGGGTTCCCCTCGGTCAACGGCGGCCCGCACCACGCGCCGCTCGGCGTCGTCGGTCCGCGGTCCGCCGTCACGGCGGTACAGGAGCGGCTGCCCGACGACCAGTGGGACGTCACGACGTACGACGACACCAAGGCGCTCACCACCGCGCTGCACGACCGGGACGTGGTCGGCGGCATCGCGCTCGGTGCGAACGGCGTGGACGTCTACACCGCGCCGGGGGGCGGCCAGCAGATCAGCACCGCCGTCAGCGGGCTCGGCACCGGCCTCGCGGACCAGCAGCACGTGAAGGCGACGACGCACGAGGTCGTCGGCTTCGGGCAGGACGACCCGCACGGCACCGGGCTCGCCTCCATGGCGCTGCCGATGGTCTTCGGCGGCATCCTGCCCGTCCTGATCCTCTCCGCGGTCGCTCCCGGGGCCGGGGCGCTGCGGACGCGGCTCGCCGGGGTGGTGGGCTTCGCGCTCGTCGCCGCCGCCGGGGCGACCGCCGTCCTCCAGTTCGGCATCGGCACGCTCGACGGGAACTACCTGACGAGCGCGCTCGGCCTGGCCCTCGGCATGCTCGCGCTCGGGCTCCCGCTCCTCGGCCTCCAGGCGCGGTTCGGCACCCCCGGGTTCCTGGGGCTGTCCGTGGTGATGATGTTCCTCGGCAACCCGCTCTCCGGCCTGGCCACGGGCCCGTACTGGCTGCCCGACGGCTGGTCGACGCTGGGCCAGCTGCTGCCGGTCGGCGCCTCCGGCAGCCTGCTGCGCGCCAACGCCTTCTTCGACGGTACGGGGGCGGGCGGCGCCGTCGTGACCCTCTCGGTCTGGGCCCTGGCCGGACTCGTCCTGGTGCTCACGGCCGTACGGCGCGCCCCCGCGAAGGCCGAGGCCGCGCCGGCCGCGTGAGGGACGGCGGCGGACGGCGGCGGGACCGTCAGTTCGGCATGGCGCCGATCCCGGCCAGCTCCCGCAGCAGGTCCACCCGCTCACGGACGGTGGGCTCCTCGCCGGGACCGGCCGGGGAGAGGAACGTGTCCGGGACGAAGGCGGGGGCAGGGGCGGGGGCGGGCGAGCCTGCGGGAGCGGGCCGGGCCCGCCCCCCTTCGGCGCCCCCGAGGCCCCCGGCGCACCCGGCCTCCTCCGCGTCCTCGGCGTCCTCGGCGTAAAGGTCCTCCGCGCACTCCTCGCAGACCCCGCCCACGAGCCGGACGACGGTGTCCGGGGTGTGGCAGTCGGCGCAGATCTCCTGGGCGTCGAGGACCGTCTCGCGGAAGGGCTCGGCCTCGGGCGGCACCTTGCGCTCAAGACGGGACCTGACGAGCGCGCCCGCACTGTGCACGGGCGTGGGCAGCTGCCGGGTCAGGGCGTCGAGGATCTTCTCCTCACCGGCACCCCGCTCGAACCAGACGGCGAGCAGCGGCGCGAGTTCCCGGCACTCCCGCTCGGCGAGCGAGAGCCGCGGCTCGACCCGCCCGAGCCGGGCGAGCAGCCGGTAGGCGGCCTCGGCGCCCCGGCCGGACGCGGCGCCCTGCGGAACATCACCGGGAACGGTCGTGACGGGTGCGACGGGTGCGACGGGCGTCTCGCGGGTCTCACGGGTCTCGGGCTGGACGCCTGGGACAGGCGTGGCGGGTGCCTCAAGGGTGCCGACCGGGGGCGTGTCGGCGGTGGGCACCGCGCGCGGCGCGCCCCGCTCGCCCACCTCCACCCCCCTCACGGACCGGACGAACTCGGCCCACCACGTGACGTCGCGGGCCGTACGGGAGAAGTAGGTCCGGGTGATCCAGCGCCGGGTGCCGTCCTGCACGGTCACGTGCTCCCGCACCCAGCGCAGGTGCCCGATCCTGGACAGCCGCTTGAGCGCGGTACGGCAGGCCTGCTGGCCGTAGTCGGGCAGCACGGAGGCGAGCGCCTTGTACCCGATCGCGGCGCCCTGCGGCAGTCGCTCGATGAACCCGGCGATGGCGGCCTCCCGCGCGGGCAGATGTGCGAAGGACCCCTCGGACAGGTCGTCCTGCCCGGGGGCGAGCCGCTTGCCGAAGCCGTCCTTCGCCATGGGCCAGGACACGGCGGGGGCAGCGGAGTTAGTGTGGCTGACAGCCATGATTCGACCTTCCTCTGTCAAGGTCTCGTGGTCCGACCCCAGCGGCGTTGCAGCGCCGACTGGGGTCATTTCCATGTGTGGGGCTCGCGAGGCACACAGGTCCCCGCGAAGATCGTGTTGGGGCCGAACGTAGAGGCTGCGCCCGTCCCCGCGCAACGCGGACGGGAAACGTCATCCCTACGGGTGAGCAGGGCACTTGAGGTGACAGGAGGGGGAAGGGAGGAAGGTATTTCCCACCCCCACAAAAACCCCAACCCGGGAAACAGCCCGAGACCCGAACCCCGAGACCAGGGGCCCGGAGCCCGAGGCGCGGGAGGGGAGAGGGGCACGCCTCCTCTCCCGCACGTCTCCTCACCTGCCTGCCGCAGCTCACCACCTGTCGAGTCCACCGGACCGACGCTTACCAACCGATCTCGGTTTGTACCGGTGTTCTTCCGGCGATCTCGCTGCGCGCCCGCGGCACACCGGGGATCGGGATGTCGAGCTGGTTCGCGATCGGGGTGTACAGGTCGGTCCGCACTTCAGGCGTCGCCAGCGACACCAGGAGCGCGTACCGCACCGCACGGCCCACCCGGTCGGTGCGGTTGTTGCTCTTCCACCAGCCGCCGGAGGGGAAGACGGCGAGGACTCCGCATTCGGCCAGTTCAGCCGCCGAGCCCTGCCAGATGTCGGAGTGCAGGGAGCCCTGGTTTCGGTTGCGGGAGCCGACCAGCCAGTTCGCGTCACCTTCGAATGCCTTGGCGTGGGAGAGTACGTCCGCCTCAGTCCCGGCGTGTTCGGTGACGCGCCGTTCGAAGGCGTCCACGGATTCACTGGGTGACTTGATGGCAAAACGAAGCCGATGGGAGGCGTAGCTGTAGCGGCCGCGCATGCCACGCCGCCCCGGGTTCGGCTCGATGAAGTAGGAGAGCGTCACCCGCAGCTGGACGGTGGTGGCGCTCAGCTCGCGCAACTGTTCCAGCGGCCAGGGGAGTTCATGGAGCTGCAGTTCCGCCAGACGTACAGCACCGCTTCCGTCTCGCCGGAACGGGACCAGCTCGCTCTGCATGATGAGGGTGACGGCGTTGGCGGCGCTGGACAGCACGCGCTCCTCGCTGGGTACGCCCCAGCCGTATCGGCGGATGACCTGCTGCATCAACTGCCTTTTCGGCAGCTTGGGGGCGCCGGTGCGCTTGTACAGGCCGGGCCCCGTCATCGCGGGGGTCCAGCGCGCTTCGTGCACCAGGAGGGCCCGTACGGCTTCTGCCGAGAGGCCCGGATACGCGGCATGGGCGAGGGCGCCGAGGCGGGCTGCCTGAGCGGTGGCGGCGCTGGTGGCGTTCGCGGACGAGATCAACCGGAACGCGTCTCTGTGCGTGGTGGTCACGCTCACCACGTCGTGCGGATCGAGCAGCGTCTCACCCGGGTCGACCAGAAGGTTCCCGCCCTCCAGGACGATGTCCGGCTTCACGACCGGCATCCCCGTGAGCGCGACGGACGTCCGGCTGAACGGCGAGAGCTGGCCGGCGGTGGCAAGCGGCCGGAAGCCAGCGAACGAGGGGTCCTCAGGTATTCCGGTGAGTTCGGTGAAGGCCCCGACGGCGAGGATGTTGTGCGCTTGCGCGGGTTCTTCGATGCGTGACAAGTCGCACATGGTCAAGTGGTCCAGGCTGCCCGCCGGAGTACGGATCTGGTGTGGCGCCAGGTTTCTGATGTTCCCCGCGCTGACCACGATCAGCCGCGAGGCGGCCGGGTCCGGGGCCCCCACCAGTTCGATCCGGTCGTCGTGCGCCACCACGTCCGTGCCCGTCGCGAGTGCGTCCAGGGCTGCGGACCACAGAGTGGGAGCACCGTCGACGCCGTTCTCCCCGTCCCCGGACTGCCGGGTGACCGCCATCGAGAAGACCCTGGCGCGCGGCGCCCCGGCGCTCGCGCCTTCGATCTCCGCCGTTGCCACGGCGTTCGCGGTCACCTCCGCGTACGTGCGCGGACAGGCGGCGTCTCCCGATGCGCCGTCAAGGATCTTCACGGACTCAAGTCCGTGGACGAGAGTGACGGACTCCCTCGACTCCAGCGGTCCGGCGAGATCGCCGAACAGAGCGATCCCCGCCATCTCGGTGCCGTGCCCGTGCCGGTCGGCCGCTGTCCGGTGGGGAGACACGCTGTGCGCGCGCCCGTGCAACGCGGCTTTGAGCAGGGGGTGTTCCTGGTTGACTCCGGTGTCCAGGACACAGACGACCGGAGCATCGGAGGGCGCGACCTCAATGCGTTCGGCGAGGTCGTCCACCAAGCCCCTCTGGAAGGAACGGTCCACGGCGTGGAGTTCCTGGGCGAAGCTGGGCCGCCGCACTTCCACCGGACAGGCGTTGGTGGTCAGCACTGCTCGTAGTTCCTCGCCGGTGGCCTGGACGTGAGCGACAAGGCGCTCTCCGACAGCGATGGCCATCTCGGCCATCGGCCACCGTCGCTCCGCGGCCACCTCCCGTAGCAACACGACGGGGTCGGACTCTCCGATGTGCGGGTCGAACCACAGCTCCCACCAGCGGCGTTCCCCCAGCGGCGGCAGCGGACCGTCCTCCTGCCACAGATGCTCGAACAAGGCTCGCTGAATCTTCTCCATGTTGGCGACCAGCGCGGCCTGCCGGGGCGTGCCGCTGTCCGTGTTCCGGGTGAACTGCCCGATACGGCCGGAGAAACCGGCGACCTTCTCGAACGGCAGCCACACGACGGCCTCTTCGGGGCGCTGAGCGGTCGACGGACGCACGCTCATCAGCGTCAGACCGGAGCTGTCCAGTGCGTCCAGTTTCAGGGAGTGCCCAGTCGCAGCCTCGATCCGGACGGCGAAACCGTCCGCCCGGTGCGGTCCCGGAACCACACGCGCGACGTCGACCGCCTCGTCCCGGGCTCGCTCCAGCCCGTCGACCAGACGGGACACGTGCCCCCGCCGGTCGGCGGAACGGTCCTTGACGCTCCCGCCCGCCGCCGGCCGAGGCTGCTTGGGGCGCAGGGTCCTGGCCCGCCGGGGGACGAGAAGATGCGGGGTGGGGGGAGAACCGTGCGCTTCAGGCATGGCGCAGGGCGTGCCGCTCACTCAGAGCGTTAAGCAAGAGACGATCATCGATCATGTCGGCACCCCCCATGATGGCCTGCTTGGCGGCGGACTCGGCTGCTTTCACGAGTTCCGCATGGCTCAGCCCGGCCACACGCTCAGTAACGGATGACCACCTTACGGTGCCGGTGTCCATGCCCGCGAGTCTCCGGCGCATCACCTCCACCGCTTGTTCCGGAGTGGGCGGCTCGTACGGGACGACCAGATCGAAGCGCCTGAACAACGCGCGGTCCAGGATCTCGCGGTGGTTGGTGGCCGCCACCACGAGGCTCTCCGAAGGCGCCTCGTCCAGAAACAGCAGGAAGGAGTTGAGGATGCGCCGCGCCTCGCCCACGTCGTTGCCCATGGCGCGCTGGGCGCCCAGTGCGTCGAACTCGTCGAAGAGGTAGACCGCACGCGTCTGCGCCACCGCATCGAAGACCTGCCGCAACTTCGACGCGGTCTCGCCCATGAAGCGGCTGATCAGTCCGTCCAGGCGGATGGTGAAAAGCGGCAGGGACAGTTCTCCGGCCAGCGCTGCCGCCGTCATGCTCTTCCCCGTGCCCGGAGGCCCCGACAACAGGACGCGGTGCGCCGGAGTGAAACCGAAGCGCTCCAGCCGGGCCCGCTGCCGCTGCTCGTGCAGAACGCGGTCCAGCGAGGCCCGAAGCTCGGCGCCAAGGGTCATGTCGTCCAGCCGGAGATCGTGGTATCCCGCGCCCAGGAGGCTCGCCAGTTCCCCCCGGGGCTGGACAACCGGCGTCGGGCCGACCACGCTCAGCGGCTTCGCGCCCCGTTGCCGCATCGACTCGACAAGGGCGCTCAGCTCCGAGGCGAACTTTCCGTGCCCCTGCCGCGCGGACTTGGCCGCGACCTGGAGGGCGATGCTGTAGAAGCGGTCGTCATCCGCCTCGGCGTGCGCCCGGACGAGGGCCTTCAGATGTTCGGCGCTGGCCGCCATCCACGTCACACCTCCCCGAGTGCTCCGGCGTGCTTCCACCGTAGCCACATCCACTGACACCGCATCGTACGAGGAACTTGTCCAGTGCACCCCGGGGGCACTCACCTGGAGCCGGATCGCCCTCGGCCGTTGCTTCGCCCTTCATGGTGCGGCGCTGCGACGGCCCGCAGCTCGGTCCCCCCGTCCGCGTCACCCCCGCCCCCGCTGCGGCGAGGGACCGGGGAACGGGGGGTGGGCGACAGTAGGCTCCCTCGCCCGACCCCCGCGATGGAGCAGGAGCGCTTCGCATGACTTTGCGTCTGAGGACGATCGACCGTACGGAGCACCTCGCGTTCGTCGACGGGCTGCCGTCGGCCAGCCATATGCAGGTGCCGTCCTGGGGGGACGTCAAACCGGACTGGCGGGCCGAGAGCCTCGGGTGGGTGGACGAGGAGGACCGGATCGTGGGGGCGGGGCTCGTGCTGTACCGCTCGCTGCCGAGGATCGGGCGGCACCTCGCGTACCTGCCCGAGGGGCCCGTCCTGGACTGGTACGACGGGGACCTCGACCGGTGGCTCGACCCGCTGCTCGCGCACCTGAAGGCGAACGGCGCGTTCACGGTGAAGATGGGGCCGCCCGTCGTCCTGCGCCGCTGGGACGCGGCGACCGTCAAGGACGCCGTCGCCGACCCGGACGCGCACCGCCTCGGCGAGGTCGCGCCGACCTCCTCCGACCCGCGCGCCCAGGCCCTGGTCGACGGGTTGCGGCGGCGCGGCTGGCGGCGGTCCGGAGGCGAGGGCGGCGAGGAGGGCTTCGCCGCCGGGCAGCCCCGGTACGTGTTCCAGCTGCCGCTCGCCGGCCGGTCCCTCGACGAACTCCAGCAGAACTTCAACCAGTTGTGGCGCCGCAACATCCGCAAGGCCGAGAAGGCCGGGGTCAAGGTCGTGCGCGGCGACTACGACGACCTGACCACGTTCTACGCGCTGTACGCCGAGACCGCCGAACGCGACCGCTTCCTGCCGCGCCCCCTGGAGTACTTCCAGCGCATGTGGCGCTCCCTCACCGCCGAGCACCCCGACCGGATGCGGCTCTACCTCGCCGCGCACGACGGCGAGGTGCTGGCCGCCGCGACGATGCTCACGGTCGGCGGCCACGTCTGGTACTCGTACGGCGCCTCGACCAGCCGCAGGCGCGAGGTCCAGCCGAACAACGCGATCCAGTGGCAGATGATCCGCGACGCGCACGCGCTGGGCGCCCACGTCTACGACTTCCGCGGCACCACCGACACCCTCGACGAGTCCAACCACCTCCTCGGCCTGCTCCGCTTCAAGGTCGGCACCGGCGGGGAGGCCGCCGAGTACGTCGGCGAATGGGACTACCCGCTCAACAAGGTGCTGCACAAGGCGTTCGAGGTGTACATGGCGCGGCGGTGAGGACGGGGGCTCCTCACCCCCTCCCCCGCACCCGCTTCCTTCCCGGGCGTCCCAGGTCCGCCCCCTCCGCCGCCTCGCGGCCGTCCTGCCAGCCGGCCTCGTCGGTGGCGCCGCGGACCCGGGCCGAGGTCGTGCGGGGGAACATGTGCTCGGCCTGTTTGCTGACGGCCACCTCGCGGGCCGCGAGGACCGGCAGCAGGTCGCCCGGGGCGGACTCGGTGACGCGGGCCGAGGTCTCCGTGAGGCGGGTGCCGATGTGGTCCGCGTAGGCGAGGAGGAAGGACTGGCGGAAGGTCTTGGTGCGTTTGCGGCCCGCGCGGCGCTGCGCCGCCTCGGCCCGGGTCATCGCCGTGGTGGCCTGCACGAGCAGCGAGGTGTGCAGGAGTTCCACGACCGTGAGGTCCTCGGGGAAGCCGACGACCGTCGAGAAGTCCAGCGGCTCGTTCCACACCGCGCGGCAGTTGTTGGCGCGCGCCACCGCGTCCAGCAGGATCGCCTTCGCCGTCCCGTAGGGCTGCTCGACCCCCACGCGTACGGCGCCCGGGGCTGCCGTGACGTCGCGGCGGCCCGCCGCGAGCTGCGCCTCGTCGACGCGGTGCCGGGCCATCAGCTCCTGGGCCTTCGCGCTGAGCGCCTCCGCCTCCTCGGGGAAGGTCGTGGCCTCCGCCTTCGCGAGGAGGGCGCGGATGCGGGAGAGCATGGGGTCGTCGGTGGGCGCGGGTGCCACGCCCGCCGCCGGGCCGCCCGGTGGCGGGCCGAGCGGTTCGAGCGGCGGCAGGCGCAGCAGCAGCCGGAGCAGTTCGAGCGCCGTCGTCGCCGCCGTGAAGCGGTCCTCGCGGGCGGGGGACGCTGCGGCCCCCTCGGCCGACAGGGCCGCCACCTGCGCCTGCCAGCGCGGCTCCAGGGCCGGGTAGTCCGCCGTCTCCCGCGCCACCAGCCCGGCCAGCAGTGCCAGGTGGGCGGGGCGCAGGTCACGGCGGACCAGGCGGGCGACGTCGGCCGGTTCCCAGCCGTGGCGCCACGCGGCGCCCAGCAGACCGGCGCCGCGCCGGGCGAGGAACCCGGCGGCCTCCGTCTCCGGGGCCGTCGCGAGCAGCGAGGCGCCGGTGTCCAGGGACATGTCGTCGTCGTTGGCCAGGGCGCGGGCGACGGCCTCCGCGAGTTCCGTGCGGAGGGAACCGGGGCCGGGGTCGTGGGGCATGACCTCATTGTCCACAGCCTGTGGACAAGTTTTCGCACCGGGCCCGCCCCGCTCTCACCCGTCCATGGGCAGTGGCGCTGTCAGTGGCGACTGGAAGACTCGGACGCATGACCGAACGCTGGGTGCTGTCGGCCTCCGAGGAGGCGGACGGGGGTGCGGGGGGCGAGGTGCTGGTGGCCCCGCTGGCCCCCGACGGGAGCCTGGCCGCGCCCCCGGTGCGCGAGCCCGGCCTCGCGAGCGCGGTCCGCTCCCGGCCGCAGGTCGCGCGGTGGGTCTGGCGCTCCACCGCGCGTCTCTATCCCCGGCTGCTCGAAGCCGGGGTCCGCGTCGAGCGCTGCTACGACATCGAGGCCGCCGAGACCCTGTTGCTCGGCCACGAGGGCCGCTTCGGCGAACCCCGCTCGGCCGCCGCCGCCTGGGCCCGGCTGCACGGCCGGCCCGTACCGCCCGATCCGCCGCAGCGCTCCGCCGAGCCGGGCGCGCAGTCCTCCCTCTTCGAGCCGGGGCCGGTTCCGCTGCCGCTCGCGGCCCTCGCCGAGGTGTACGCCGGGCAGCAGCGCCGCCACGACGCGACCGCGCACCCCGGCCGGATGCGGCTGCTCACCGGTACCGAGTCCGCCGCCATGCTCGTCGCCGCCGAGATGAACCGCGCGGGGCTGCCCTGGGACGCCGACGTCCACCGCGCCGTCCTGCGCGAACTGCTCGGCGAGCGGTACGGCGGCAGCGGGGAACCGCGCCGCCTCGCCGAACTGGCCGACGAGGTCTCCGCCGCCTTCGGCCGCCGCGTCCACCCCGAACTGCCCGCCGACGTCGTCCGGGCCTTCGCCGAGGCCGGGATCAAGGTGCGTTCGACGCGGCGCTGGGAGATCGAGTCCCTCGACCACCCGGCGGTGAAACCGCTCGTCGAGTTCAAGAAGCTGTACCGCGTGTACACGGCGCACGGCTGGTCCTGGCTCCAGGACTGGGTGCGCGAGGGCCGCTTCCACCCGCAGTACGTGGCGGGCGGCACCGTCTCGGGCCGCTGGGTCACCAACGGGGGCGGCGCCCTCCAGATCCCCAAGGTCATCCGCCGCGCGGTCGTCGCCGACCCCGGCCGGCGGCTCGTCGTCGCCGACGCGGCGCAGCTCGAACCGCGCATCCTCGCGGCCGTCTCGCGCGACCCCGGGCTCATGGAGGTCGCCGCCCGCCCCGGCGACCTCTACAAGGCGGTGTCCGACCGGGCCTTCCGCGGCGACCGCGACCAGGCCAAGATCGCCGTCCTAGGCGCCGTCTACGGGCAGACCTCGGGGGACGGCCTGAAGAACCTCGCCGCGCTGCGCCGCCGCTTCCCGCGCGCCGTCGCCTACGTGGACGAGGCGGCGCGCGCCGGGGAGGAGGGGCGGCTCGTGCGCACCTGGCTCGGCCGCACCTGCCCGCCCGCCGGATCGGCCGAGGACACCGGGGAGGCCGGGCTCCCCCAGGACGAGAGCGGACCCGCCGCCGAGTCCGGGGCCAGAGCGCGGGCGCGCGGCCGCTTCACCCGCAACTTCGTCGTCCAGGGCAGCGCCGCCGACTGGGCCCAGCTCCTGCTCGCCGCCCTCCGCGGCCGCCTGCGCGAACGCGGCTCGGAACTCGTCTTCTTCCAGCACGACGAGGTCATCGTGCACGCCCCCGAGGACGAGGCAGAACAGATCCCCGCGCTCATCGCCGAGTCCGCCGAGGAGGCCACCCGGATCGCCTTCGGCGACATCCCGGTCCACTTCCCCTTCACCACCGCGATCGTGCGGTGCTACGCGGACGCGAAGTAGGGCCGGGCCCCCGTCAGGTCGCTTCGGGCCACCGGTCGGGCGCCGGGCCAGGTCACCGGTGACCCCGCCGGCCGGGTCACTGGAACGCCGTCGCCGACAGCACGCCCACCATCGTCACCGTCGCGCTGAACGAGGCGGCCGTCGAGACGACCACGCCGCCGCCCGCCATCAGCACCGCCCAGCCCACCGGCGTCCACGCCGAGGGCAGCCAGCCCGTCGAGGGGGCCGGGCCGAGCAGGGCCGCGACCCTTCTGGGGACCGGGCCCGCCGAGCCCGCCGCGAAGGCCGGAAGCAGCCCCGGGCCCGAAGGCCGCAGCGAGAGCGCCGCCTTCCCGACCGCGACCGCCGTCAGCCGCCGGTCCCCCACGACCCGCGCCGCCTCCTCGTCCGCCCAGCGCTCCGCCCCGTAGGCCAGCGCGGGCACCAGGGGCCGCAGCAGCGGATTCGCGCAGGCCGCGAGCCGGGCGAGCAGCAGCAGCCCGTGGTGGCGCCCGGCCAGGTGCGCCCGCTCGTGCGCGAGCAGCGCCCGCCGCTCCCCCGCGTCCAGACCCGCGTACATCCCGTGCGAGACGACGACCCGGCCGGGCCGCCCCGGCAGCGCGTACGCGTACGGCTCCGCGTCCGGCAGCAGGACGAGATCGCCCTCGGGCCGCACCCCGGCGAGCGCGCGCCGCGCCCCCGCACGCACCCGCCGGTACCGGACGGCCGTCACCGCGCAGGCCACACCCGCCGCGAGGATCGCGGCGATCGCGGCGAAGCCCGTCACCTCGTCGTACGGCACGACGGCCCGCACCTCTGGGTCCGCCCAGCCGTCCGGCAGCGGGTTCCCGGGCAGCCGGGCGGTGCCGACCACCCCGAGCAGGCCCAGGCACAGCGTGCTGCACAGCGCGAGCACGCAGGACACCGCCGTGAGCAGCAGGGTGACGGTGCGCGGATGCAGCCGCTGCTCCACCAGGCGGGCGACCGGAAGCGCCGTCAGCGGCACCACGAACGGCAGGAAGACGACGTAACCCACGGTGTCAGCGTCCACCGGACCGGCCCCCGCCGGAACCCGCGGGCCCCTCACCGCCCCGCGCGGAACCCCCCTCAGCGAGCCCCGGGGCGCCGCCGCGCGCGAGCAGGGCGCGGACGAGCCGCTCGTCCTCCGCCGACAGCGAGGTGACGAAACTCGTGAGGACGGCGTCCCGGTCGTGCTCCCCGTCCAGCAGCCGCCGCATCCGCCGCGCGGCGAGCCCCGCCTCGTCGGCCAGGGCGTGCCACAGGAACGAGCGCCCGCGCCGCTCCCTGGTCACCGCGTCCTTGGAGCGCAGCCGGGTGAGGATCGTCATGACGGTCGTGTAGGCGAGGGAGCCGCCGACCCGTTCCTGCACCCAGGCGGCCGTCACCGGCTCCCCGGCCGAGTGCAGGACCGCGAGGATCTGCGCCTCCAGCTCGCCCTGCCCGCGCCGCCTCGGCACCCCCGCGCCGCCGGGCCCGCTCCCCTCGTCGGTCATCCCGCACCTCCCGCTGCGCCCGGCGTTCCCGCCCGTTCCCGTACGGCCGTTCCGTCCGGCCGTTTTTGCACGACCGCGTCACCGGGCCCTTCCCGTACGGCGTTCCCGCACGTCGTCCGTACGGTGACGCCCGGCCGGAAGCCTCGCGGCCCTCCCGCGATCGTACCGAGCGCGACCACCCTCGCCCGGCTCCCGGCCGGGGGCCACCACCCCACCCCCGTAACTTCTACAGTCATGTAGTTTTCAAGGAGGCGGGTTCGCACACGCGCCCGCCTCGCCACACCAGGAGGTAGAGCCCATGGGAGTCTCGCTGGCCAAGGGCGGCAACGTCTCGCTCTCCAAGGAGGCCCCCGGCCTGACGGCCGTGACCATCGGCCTCGGCTGGGACGTCCGGACGACGACCGGCACCGACTACGACCTCGACGCGAGCGCGCTGCTGTGCGGGCCGGACGGCAGGGTCCTCTCGGACGCGCACTTCGTCTTCTACAACAACCTCAACAGCCCCGACGGCTCGGTCCGGCACACCGGGGACAACCTCACGGGCGAGGGCGAGGGGGACGACGAGTCGATCGAGATCGACCTCAACACCGTGCCCGCCGAGGTCGACAAGATCGTCTTCCCGGTCTCGATCCACGACGCCGAGGCGCGCGGCCAGAGCTTCGGCCAGGTGCGCAACGCCTTCATCCGGGTCGTGAACCGGGCGGGCGGGGCGGAACTGGCCCGTTACGACCTGTCCGAGGACGCCTCCACCGAGACCGCGATGGTCTTCGGCGAGGTCTACCGGCACGGCGCCGAGTGGAAGTTCCGCGCCGTGGGCCAGGGCTACGCCTCGGGCCTCGGCGGTATCGCCGCCGACTTCGGCGTCAACGTCTGAGCCGCCCGCGGCACACGCCGCGCGCATGAGGAGGGGCCCGCGATCCGGTTGGGCGCGAGGGGGGCCCCCCGCGAAGAGGAGGTGCGGGG
>NZ_JBFALS010000004.1:427685-587953 GCF_040656295.1 Streptomyces sp. NPDC049954 | reverse complement strand
GCGCCGGCACCCGAGCGGTCCAGCAGCTCAAGCAGGTCGTCACGACCCTGCGCATGGTCCCGGGGGCCCCTCCTCATGCCGAAGTCCCGTGCGGGGAAGCGGACCTCAGAGGTCGAACTCGTGCGGCGGGAGGTCGAGGGCGAAGCACGCCTCGCGCACGACGGCCTGCTCGGTCTTGTCGAAGTCGCCGTCGGCGCCGCCGATGACGATGCCGATCTGCACGACGGCGCGGGCCTCGGCCGGCTTCTTCTTGGCCTTGGCGATCTCCTGGAGCACGCTGACCTTGCCGAAGGCGAAGTCAGCGGTGAGCTTGTCGAGGTTGGCCTCGAAACGGCGGCGCAGGTCGTCGGCCGGGAAGTTCTGCAGGACCTCGTTGGTGCCGATGAGCTGGGCCACCCGCTGCCGCTCCGAGGGGTCGATGCTGCCGTCGGCGGCGGCGACCAGCGCGCACATCGCCATGCTCGCGTCCCGGAAGGCGCCGCTCTTCAGGTCGTTCTTCTTCGCCACGAGCTGCGTCTGCATCGTCTGGGCGGAATCCTTGATGCGATCCCACAGGGCCATGAGAACTCCGAATCTCGTTCATCTGCGCCGGTGTCACCGGAGCGTCAGCGCCCGCACCACCAGCTTGTATCTACAGAAGTGTAGAAGCTACCAGGGCCCGTGCGACCCTCTCCCCCCAACGGATGAACCCGGGGAAAAGATCCCGCCACGCACGCGCCCCGCGCACGCCGAGGGCCCGGCACCGCTCCGGTGGAGCGGCGCCGGGCCCTCGGGCACGCGATGCGGGCGCCCGTGCGGGCGCGCGGCGGCGTCGGTCAGCGGTTGCCCGCGCCGTTGCCGGACAGGATCGGGAGGTCCTCCAGGATGTGCGAGAGCGGCTCGTCGCCCTTGACCTGCGAGGAGTTCTCGGTGCACTGCTGGTTCTGCGGGGAGGACAGGACGTTGACGTCCTGCACCGTGATCGGCACGAGGCCGATGAGCGAACCGGCGTTGACCTTGGCCGGCAGGCCGATGCAGGGCTTGTTCAGCGAACCCTGGACCAGGGCGAGCTGGGGGCTCATGTCGCCGTAGGTCTTCTGGTTGCCGTACGCCTGCTGGGCGCCGTTGCCGGACAGCGTGGTGGCGCCGCCGTCGTTGGCGATGGCCATGGCGGGGGCGGCGACGGAGGCGGTGGCACCGACGACCGAGGCCGCGACTGCGGCGGTTGCCCACAGCTTCTTCATGTGATGTCCCCTTTCGAGAGCGGACCCCGACGGTGGGATCCCAGCCCGCCCAACCAGCCGCCCCGCCCCCGGGTTCCGGCCCGCCACCCGAACGGCCCAGTACAACCGCACGTCCGGGGGCGACCCGCGCGCAGACCGTTACCCCGGGGCACCCGGCACGCGGTCCGCCCGGGGCGGACCCCACCGGCGCCAGGGGCGGGCGACGCGCGGAATTCTCCCTTTCGCCCCGCACCGGGCGGTAAACGGTGGACCCTGGGGGTGACGGCCTCGACACGGGGCGAGACGGTCGACGATGAGGAAGCATGACGGAATCTGAATCCAGAGGCGGATGGAAACGGCAGGGCTTCATCCCTGTCAGCCGGCAGTCCTCCGAACAGGCCCCGCCACCGGCACGGCCGCCCCGCGCGAGCGCGCCCCCTCCCGTCGCCCGGGAGCCCGCCGCGTACCCTCCGCCGCCGCCCTCCGTCCCGCCCCCGCCTGGCTACGGCGCCCAGCAGCCGGGGCCGGTGCCCGACACCCGTACCGAACCGGAGTTCGCGCGGCTGTGGGAGCTGTGGACCGCCGAGGGGCGTACGGTCCCGGGGCGGCCGGACCCCGAGTGGAACGCGCTGGCCCACCGCGACCCCTGGCCGCGCTGAGGGTCCCGCGCACCAGGACCGTACGCACGAGGACCGCCGCCCCTGGCCGGGGCGGCGGTCCTCGGTGGTGCCGCGCGCGGGGCGCGGCGAGGTCGGGTCAGCGGTTGCCCGCGCCGTTCCCGGAGAGGATCGGCAGGTCCTCCAGCAGGTGCGACAGCGGCTCGTCGCCCTTGACCTGCGAGGAGTTCTCGGTGCACTGCTGGTTCTGCGGGGAGGACAGGACGTTGACGTCCTGCACCGTGATCGGCACGAGGCCGATCAGCGAACCGGCGTTGACCTTGGCCGGCAGACCGATGCAGGGCTTGTTCAGCGAACCCTGGACGAGCGCCATCTGCGGGCTCATGTTGCCGTAGGTGGCCTGGTTGCCGTACGCCTGCTGCGCGCCGTTGCCGGACAGCGTGGTGGCGCCGCCGTCGTCGCTGATGGCCATGGCGGGAGCGGCGGCGGCCGCACCGACGCCGACGAGGGAGGCGGCGACGGCCGCGGCGGACATTGCCTTCTTGAACACGAGTGTTCCCTTTCGATACGGGCCCCGTCCCGGAGCAGCCTGGTAACTCGGCATCCCGGGGTGGAGTTGTGGGCGTTCACCCGTACGAGCGAGCCGAAGGGTGCCCGGCGTCTCCTCAGGCGCGGCGGCCGGTGCGCTCCGGGCGGTTCGGGCGGCGGTGCAGGTGGAGGAAGGACAGCCGGGTCAGCGTCTCCACGGACTGCTCGCGCCCCGCGCCGGTGCCCGCCGTCAGCGCCTTCGGGACGCCCTGCGCGGGCTCGGAGTCCTGGAACAGGTCCGCGTCCTCGGGCGCGACCTGCCAGGACAGCCGGCCCGCCGCCGTGTCCACGTGCACCGCCGACCAGCCCCGCGCGTCCGGCGCCGCGACGCTGCCCGCGTGCAGCCGCAGCACGTAGGCGATGAGGCCCGCCCGGTCCCGCTGCACCGAGTCGAGTTCGGCGTGCAGTTCGGCGAGCCGGTCCACGAGCCGCAGCTCCCGTTCGCTCCAGGCCCGGCCCGCGCGCCGGCGCGCCGCGCCCTGCTCCCGCGCGGGAGCGGCCTTCGAGGAGGCCGCCGTGGAGACCGCCCGTCCCGCGCCAGTCCGCGCCTGCCTCCCGCCCCCGCGCGCCGGGGACTTGGCCGTCGTCCCGGCCGCGGACTTCCCGGCGGCCTTCGGGACGGTCCTCCCGGCGGGCTTCACGGCAGAGGTCCCGGCGGACTTCGCGAGGGAGGCGCTCGCAGACCTGCCGGAGGACGGCTTGGCGGACTTGCGCGCGGTGGCGGGCTTCGCGGGAGCGGCGGCGGGCTTCCCGGAAGCGGCGGCGGCCGGGGACTTCGTACGGGACTTCGCCGTGGCCCCGGACAGCGCCCTGGCCACGGTTCTGCCCGTGGACCCGGCCGGTGGCTTGCCCCGGGTCCTCCCCGGCGATCCGCCCGGGGAGGTCTTCCCCGGTGATCCGCCCGGGGACTGGGCGGCGGACCTGGCGGGGGGCCTGACCGACGCGGGCGCCTTGTCCGGGGTCCTCTCGGCCGTCCTGCCGCGGGCCGGGCGGGCGGTCTTCTGCACGGCGGTGCGCGTGGCCATCACGGATTCCTCCCTGAGCGATGAAGAGAGCGGGAACTGCCGTGAATTCGGCGGGCCGCATCAAGGCAGTTGAGATGATAAACAACCGGCTGACAAGCAGATCAGGAACACCACGCCGAGGGCAGTCCGAAATCCTTGCGAATGCAGCGGAAAACACACGCTGAACGAGTGAAACGGCGCGAGCGGCGAAACCAATGCGCCCCGGACCAGTTGCCCATGTCGCAGCCCGGCACGCCAGTCCCGCCGGACCTGTCCCAGCTCGCCCCACCCCGCCTCGGCACGTCTGCGAAGTTCTCCGAACGTCTAGGACATGAGACCGGGCGTCTCAGAACGGGAATTCACATGATCAAGAAGGTTATGGCCGCCGCCGCCACCGCGGCCTCGGTCGTCGGAATCATCGGCATGGCCGCCCCCGCCATGGCCATCGCCGACGACGGCGGTGCCACCACGCTGTCCGGCAACGGCGCCAAGAGCGCGTTCGGCAACGCCTCGACCAAGGGCGACCAGAGCCCCCAGCTGTCCCTGGTCCAGGGTTCGCTGAACAAGCCCTGCATCGGCCTGCCCGTCAAGGCCAACCTCGGCTCGCTGATCGGCCTCGTGCCGGTCACGGTCCAGGACGTCAACGTCCTGTCCTCCCCGCAGAACCAGCAGTGCACCGAGAACTCCTCGCAGGTCAAGGGCGACGAGCCGCTGTCGCACATCCTGGAGGACATCCCGGTCCTGTCGGGCAACGGCGTGGGCAACTGAGGCCACCACCGCCTCACCGGCGGCCGGCCGGCACCTCCGCCAGGGGCGCCGGCCGGCCGGACCGGCCCCTGCCACAGCCCCTCCGCCGGCCCTCCGCCGCCGGCCCCGCCTTTCCCGCGCAATTTCCCCGGGGTTCTCCTCGGTGGCGGGACGGCGGTTTTCCGCTGCCCGGATTCCAGCCTCCCGGCAGATAAATCATGTGAAGGTTTTTTCCGTTTATCTTGTGCGGGCTTCCGTGTTCCCACGCTGTTCGAGTGAATCCCCACGGACGGTTGTGCGCGCGGGGGTTTCCTCCGCCGGGCGCCGTCGTTGACAGAGCACGCCGGACCGGGTGGTGCCCACCCGGCCGCAGGACGGCCGGGACGCGGTACTCCGCTCCGGACCGGCGCCCGACAGCTGTCTGACCGTAGAGAAAGGAACCACCATGCAGCTCAAGAAGTCCGCCGTGATCGTCGCCGGTGCCCTCATGACCGTTGGCCTCGCCTCCCCCGCGTTCGCCGACGCCGGTGCCGAGGGCGCCGCGATCGGTTCGCCGGGTGTCCTCTCGGGCAACCTCGTGCAGGTCCCGGTGCACATCCCGCTGAACGTCTGCGGCAACACCGTCGACGTCATCGGCCTGCTGAACCCCGCGTTCGGCAACACCTGCGTGAACGCCTGACGTCACGCGTCACGTCCGGCCCGCTGAGCGGCCGGCACCCCGCCGGCCCCGGAACGCCCGCCGCGTTCCGGGGCCGGTGTCCGATCCCCAGCAGGAAGACTCGTCATGCGCCATGCCCTGAGCAGGGGAATGCTGGTCACCGCAGCCGCGGCGTCCGGCGTCCTGTCCCTGAACGGTTCCCCCGCCTTCGCCGCCGCCGCGGACTCCGTGGCGGCGAACTCCCCGGGAATCCTGTCGGGGAACACCGTCCAGGCCTCGGTGGACGTCCCGGTCAACGTGTGCGGCGACAGCGTGAACGTCGCGGGCCTCGGCAACCCGGCGTTCGCCGACGGCTGCGCGAACGGCGGCGAGGGCGGGAGTGGCGCGCAGGCGGGGAACGGCGACGAGGGCCGGGCCGACGCGGCCGGGCACGCCGCCCCCGAGCGCGTCGCGCACGAGCGGTCCGCGCCCCAGCACGCGGCGCGTTCCGTGCCCGGCTCCGAGTCCCGGTCCGGGCACCCGGGGGACCGCGAGTACCGCGAGTACCACGGCCGGCACGCGGCGCCCCGGCCGCAGGAACGGGCCCCGCACGCGGACCACTCCGGCGGGGCCGCGGCCGAGGGCGTGGCCGCCGGCTCGCCCGGGGTGCTGTCCGGCAACCTGCTCCAGGCCCCCGTCGACGTACCGGTCAACCTGTGCGGGAACACGGTCGACGTGCTCGCGCTGCTCAACCCGGTGTTCGGCAACGCGTGCGCCAACGCGCCGAAGCCGCCGGCCGCGCACCACCACGCTCCGCACCACCCCGCCCCGCGTCCGTCCGCCCCTCAGGCACCCGCGTCGCACGAGGAGCACGAGGGGGAGGACAGCGGCTTCAGCTGGTTCGCCCACTTCGGCAGCGAGGACGGCCCGGCCGCGCGGGCGGCCGCGTACACCCCGCCCCGGGCCGTGCCCGCGCGGCCGCACCTCGCCGAGACCGGCGCGGGCGCGGGGGTGCTGCTCGCCGGGGTCGCGAGCGCCGCGCTGCCGGCCGGTGGCGCCGTCCTGTACCGGCGCGGGTCCCGGGCGGCCCGCCGGTAAGGTCGCGGGCGTCGTGGTCCGCGGCCGGCGCAGACGCCGCGCGGGCCGCGAGCCCCGTCCGACGCGAGAAGCAGAAACCGGTGATCAGGCCCCGTGGACCCAGGCGAACCCGTGGACCCAGTGGACCCGGCGGCCCCGGCGGACGGGTCCCCCGCCACCGCCACGCGGACGCCTGAGGCCGCCTCCGACCGCCCGCGCCCCGCACGTCTTCCTCCCGTGCGGGGCGCGGTGCGTGCCGTCCTGGTGCTCGCGGCCGTGCGGGCGCTGGGCCTCGTGACGCTCGCCGTGTGGGCGGCGGCCGAGGGCCGCAGCGCGCACAAGGTGCTCGCCGCCCGCTGGGACTCGCTGTGGTACGTGCGGGTCGTCGAGCACGGCTACTCCTTCACGCTGACGGCGCCGGACGGCCGGGTGCTGTCCGACATGGCCTTCTTCCCGCTGCTGCCGTGGCTGGAGAAGGGCCTGTCCACCGTGACGGGGCTCGCTCCGGGGGACGCCGGGCTCGTCGTGAGCGCGCTCGCCTCACTGGGCGCGGCCTGGGCCGTGTACCTGATCGCGGGTTCGCTGTACGGGGAGCGGGCCGGGGTGTTCGCGGCGGCGCTGTGGGCGGTGCTGCCGGTGTCGGTCGTGCAGTCGATGGCGTACAGCGAGTCGCTGTTCACCGCGCTCGCGGCCTGGGCGCTGTGGTGCGTCCTGCGGGAACGCTGGGTGTGGGCCGGTCTGTTCGCCTCGGCGGCCGGGCTGACCCGGCCCGTGGGTCTCGCGGTGACGCTCGCCGTGTGGGTGGGCGTGGCGCTCGCCGTGCGCGCGGGGCGCGGCTCCCGGAGCGCGGCGGCCGGGGCGGTGCTCGCTCCGCTGGGCGCGGGCGGCTACGTCCTGTGGGCGGGACTGAGCGCGGGTCACGGACCGCTGGGCTACCTGTCGGTGCAGGGCGACTGGGGCAACGGCTTCGACGGCGGTCTCGCGTTCGCGCGCTTCGTGGGCGGGCTGCTGGGCGGTCCGGGTTTCGCGGGCGGCCTCGGTCTGCTCGTGGGCGTGGCGCTGCTGGTGTGGCTGTACGTGCGCGGGGTGAGGCAGGGTCAGCCGTGGCCGCTGCTCGTGTACACGGGGGTCGTTCTGCTCCTCGCGCTGTGCACGTCCGGGTACTTCGGCTCGAAGCCGCGTCTGATGATCCCCGCGTTTCCGGTACTGTTCCCGCTCGCCCTCGCGCTGCACCGGATGCGGTCGGCGCGGGCCGCGTACGCCGTGGTGACGGCGGCTGCGCTGGTCGCCGCGGGCTACGGGGCGTTCTGGCTGCTCGGTTCGGGTCCGCCGTGAGCAGCCGGAACGCCCCGGTCCGCGGGGGTGTCAGCCCCTGAGCGTCCGCGCCGGGGTGCCGGGCCCCGCCGTCGTGGGGCGCGGGAGGGCGGGGGCGAGCGGCGGCGGTCCCGAGCGCAGTCGCGTACGGACGCCGCGCACGAGGCGGCCCGCCGTGTACTGGGCGCCGAGCACGAAGCGCATCGAGGGGCCGAACGAGGCCGCGGTGAGCAGCCCCGCCATGAACAGTCCGGGCACCGAGGACTCGAAGCCGGGGCCGACCTCGGGTGAGCCGTCCTCGGCGCTGGTGACGAGCCGGGCGCGGGTCTCCTCGTCGAGCAGGGACAGCCGGGAGGCGGCGGGCGTGAAGCCGGTCGCGGCGATGACGTGGTCGGTGTGCAGGATCTCCGGTTCGGCGGCGTAGGGCGCGCTGAGGGCGAGGCGGAGCCGGCCGTGTTCGGGGACGGCGTGCTGGATCTCGCGGTGCAGCAGGACCTCCACGCCGGTCTCGACGCGTTCGCGCAGCCACCAGGCCCCGGCGGGCCCGAGCGCCTCGCGGGCGATCCGGGTCCGGGTGGCGGCGGGCAGGCGGCGGAAGGCGCCGGGCAGTCCGGAGTAGCACCAGTTGCGCCAGCCGCTGCCGAGGCCGCTGTGCGGGGCGCGGGCCGTCTGCCACCACGGGCGCCGCCAGGGCGGCGGGACGGTGTTCCAGGCGAGGTCGGCGGCGCGGGCCAGGACCCGGGTGCGGGTGCCCTGTTCGGCGAGGAGCGCGGCCGTCTCCAGGGCGGCCTGCCCGCCGCCGACGACGGTCACGTCGCGGTCCCTGAACCGGCCGAGGTCGTGGTGGTCGCTGCTGTGCGTCGCGTACGCGCGCTCCAGCGGGGCGAGGACCGGGGGCAGGTCGGTGAAGGGGATGACGCCGACCGCGAGGACGACGGTGCGGGCGAGCAGCGTCCCGCCGTCCTCGGCGCGCAGCCGGAAACCGCCGCCCGCGAGGGCCCGCACCTCGCTGATCATGCGTGCGTCGACGCCGCCCGGGACCGCCTGCCGCGCGAACCACAGGCCGTACTCGGCGAAGACCGGGACGGGCAGCGGTTCGCCGTGCCGGGCGCTCAGCCCGCGCTGGGCGCAGTACGCGTCGAGGCCGAAGCGGCGCGCGGGGTCGGACAGGTGGGAGGCCCAGGGTTCGGACTTGAGGAACATGCCGGGCGGCATGTGGTCGCGCCACGAGGCCATCGGCCGGCCGAACACGCGCGTGCGCAGCCCGGCTGCGGCGGCGTGCGCGGCGACCGACAGTCCGTAGGGACCCGCGCCGACCACTACGAGGTCGTACATGAGGTGCTGCTCGCTTTCTCGGTGTCCGCCGCGGATACGGCGGATCGGGCGGGTCCCGTGGGGTCGGTGGGTTCGGTGGGTTCGGTGGGCTCGGTGACGGCGGTGGCTTCGGGGGAGTCGGTGGCTTCGGTGACGGCGGTGGGCCCGGCCGGTTCACCGGTGGGCCCGGTGGCCGGGGGGAGGCCGGGGGCGGTCGTGGCCGGGGGGCGGCGGGTGGTCGCGCGGCGGGCCAGGTGCACGGTCCAGGCGAGGGCCATCACGAGGGCCGGTACAGGATCGTCGGCCGCCCACCACGCGCTCTCGCGCCCACCGCGCCCCGGCCCGCCGCCGTCGCCGGTGGCCGCCGGGCCGCGCCTCGCGCCCGCAGCGCCCGTACGGCTCTTGAGCGCGGACAGCAGCGCGTAGTTGCCGACGGTGAAGCGGCGGCCGGGTGCGGGCGCGCGGCCGGGCAGGGGGCGGCCGGTGAGGTCGAGGTGGAGGGCGCGGACGACGTCGAGTCCGCCCCGGTCGGTGAACAGCCGGAACTGGGCGCCGGGGCGCGGGTTGAAGTCCAGCAGGTGCGGGGCGCCGGTGGCAGCGTCGATCCGCAGGTCGAGATCGAGGATGCCCCGGTAGCCGAGGGTCTCGACGAGGCGGCGGGCGCTGTCGGCGATCCGCGCGTCGTGCTCCCAGCGTCCGACGGCGGTGAGGCCCGCGCCGGGCGGCCAGGAGCGCAGTTTGCGGCCGGTGCCGCCCGCCCGCAGGCGCCCCGTGCGGTCGGCGTAGGCATGGCAGAACCAGTCACCGCCCGGCCCCGGTGGCAGGAACTGCTGGAGCAGCAGGGCGCTTCCGGCCTCGGGGGTGCGCTCGTACAGGGCGGCGGCCTCGCGCGGGGAGCGCAGCACGGTGGTGGAGCGCAGTCCCCGGCCGGGCGGCAGCAGCCAGGGCCTGCTCCACTTCGCGACGACGGGCGGGCCCAGGCGCCGGGCGGCGGCCTCGGCCTCGGCGGGCCCGGTGGGCCGTACGGTCTCCGGGTGCGGGACCCCGGCCTCGGCGCAGACCCCGGCGAGTTCGGCCTTGTCGGCGACGCGGGCGGCGAGCCCCGGCGGCTGGTCGGGGAGCAGGAAGCGGGCGGCCAGCGCCGGGGGCAGCCGGGCCGCCTCGATGGCGCCGAGGTCGTCCATGGGGAGGAGCACGGCGGGGGCGCCGAGCCCGGCCGCCGCCTCGCGCAGGACGGCGAGGACCCCGGGTGTGCCCTCCGAGGCCGGGGGCTGACGGTACGTCCGCTGGACGTAGCGCGAACGGGCGAGCGGCCCGCGGCCGCCCTCGGCGACGGCGTGCACGGGGACTCCGGCGCGGCCCAGGGAGCGGGCGGCGCCCAGAGTGCCGTGGTGGAAGGGGTTGTGGTCGATCCGCAGGAGGACGGCGGGCACCTCCGGATCGAGCGCGTACGCCCCGGCGGGGCTTCTTCCGCGTCCCACCGGCGGCTCACCCGGGCGAGGGATCGCTTCGCCGAACGGATTACGCCCTCGATCGGCGCAATAGGAATACATATGAATGCCACCCACCAGACGGACCACCAATTGGACAATTCCCAGGAGACGGCGATGACCCAGGAACCCTTCCGGCCACGACCCTCCCGGCCCGGCCGGAGAAGACGTGCTGCCCTCGCAGCGGGAATTCTCGCGGCGCTCGCCTGCACGCCCGCCCCTTTCGGCGCGGTCGCCTTCGCGACGGTACCGGCCGCCTCTGCTTCCGCCCCGGAAGGCGGGGGCGGAAACGGCGGGGAATATCGGGACGCCGCGCCTCTTCCTGTTCCGGAGGGGGCCGAAACCGGCCCTTCCGGCCCGGGCCCGGCGGCGTCCCCCGGCTTCGGCGCGTATCTCGACTACGGGCCGCGCGGCATCGAGCGGATGAGCGGCTTCGCGCGCTGGCTGGGCGGGCGGGAGCCGACCGTCGGGCACACCTACCTGCCGGGGGACGTGTGGGCGAACATCGAGGGGCGGCCCTCCTTCCTCGCCGACTGGGCGCGCTGGCGCCGTGCGAAGCCGCAGCGCACCCTCGTCCTCAACGTCCCGATGCTGGACCGGAACGAGGCGTGGCTCCCCGATCCGCTGGTCGCCAGGAAGCTGCGCAAGGGCGCGCGCGGGGACTACGACGAGCACTTCCGCGCCCTGGCCCGGCGGCTCGTGTCCCTCGGGGTGCCGGACACGGTGCTCGTGCTCGGCTGGGAGATGAACGGGACGACGTACGCGCACCGCTGCGGCCCCGATCCCGAGGCGTGGAAGCACTACTGGAACCGTATTGCCGGCGCGATGCGTTCCGTTCCCGGGCAGAAGTTCCGCTTCGATTTCACACCGGCCCGCGGAAAGGACGCGATCGGCTGGACGGAGTGCTATCCGGGCGACGACACGGTCGACATCATCGGCATGGATTCCTACGACCAGCCGAAGGACATGGATTTCGACCGGCAGATCTCCGAGCCGTACGGTCTCCAGGACCACGTGGATTTCGCGAAGGACCACGGGAAACCGGTCTCGTACCCCGAATGGGGGCTTTTCCGCAACGGGGACAACACGGAGTACATGCGCCGGATGATCGCGTGGATGGCCGCGCATCCGCCGCTCTACCAGACCCTTTCCGACTACTGCCCGCACGGCGTGTGGCAGTGCGGGAGCAACCGGGCGGCGGCCGAGGTGTACCGGGCGGCCTTTTCGGCCGGCGCCCGCACCCCGGGCGAGCAGGAGAGCGGGGAGTCCGCGCCGGGCGAGGACGAGAACGCGGGCTGTCTGCCCGTCGATCTGGGCGGGTGGTTCCAGAGCCGTTTCGGCGGACGGCTGTGCGTGCGCTTCTCCTGGCTCCGGGACTGAGGGGGTGGGGCGGCCCCGTGTACGGGCGGGGCCGCGTACGGACGGGGCCGCCTTCCTCACGCGCCGGGCCGCCCCTCACGTTCGGCGGCACGGGCCGCCCGTGCCGCGCGTGCCTTCGCCCAGCGGGCGGCGCGGCTGCGGGCGTCGGCCTGGGCGGTGCGCAGCCACAGCAGCGGGGCGGTGCGGCGCCGGGCCAGCAGCAGCCGGGAGTTGACGACGCGTTCGGGGCGCCAGTGCTCCTTGTACGGTTCGGTGCCGCGCAGCAGGCTCAGCGTCGTACGGCCGTCGCTGGCGGCGTACCGCGCGCAGGTGCGCAGGAGCATCGAGGTGACGTCGGCCTTGCGGGAGCGCAGGCCCGGGTCGGCGCCGTACAGGTAGCCGCCCGCGAGGGACGGGGAGAGCAGCGTGAGATCGGCGGCCACGACCCGCCCGTCGAGCCGGTACTCGGTAACGGCCGCGTCCCCGGAGCGCACCATCGCGGTGACCGCGCGCACGAGGTGGTCGCGGAAGCGGGGCCGCAGGTGCTCGGGCGTCACCCGGCGGCCCTGCCACTGGAGGCGGTGCAGGTCGAGCAGGGCGCGGACGGCGGCCGGGACCTCCTCGGCGGGCACGGCCCGGCTCTCGACGCCGAGCGCGTCGGTCTTGCGCAGCTTGGCCCGGACGCGCTGCGCGGTGGACCTCGGGAGCCGGGCCAGCTGCTCGTCCATCGCCACGGCGGGCAGTTCCAGGCACACCGAGTCGGCGCGGCGCGCGAGGGGACCGGTCCAGTGCGCGAGGAGCGACTCGACGGCCGCGCCCGGCCGCACCTCGCGCAAGTCGAGTACGGCGGTCCGCGCGGCCCGGTGCAGCGCGGCGGCGAGCGCGCGGGCGGCGGGGGCCTGGTGCGCGGCGTCGATCAGGACGTCGCCGAAGTCGGAGACCGGGCCGCCGAGCAGGACGAGCGCGGGCAGCGGGCCCGGGGCCCGCATGAGCGGTGCGGCGGCGACGAGTTCGCCCGCGCGCCGCACCAGCAGGACGCGCGGCCCGCGCCCCGAACCGTACGACCGCCACCACGAGTGGAGCCAGGCGTGGCTCTGGAACGGGGTGGCGGCCGGGCAGGCGCGGTGCAGCCTTCGCCACTCGGGGGCGAGCAGCGCGAAGGTCTCGGGGCGGGTGCACCACTCGGTGGTCCAGCGGGCGCGGCCCCCGGCCGCGAGCCCCGCCACCGGGGCCCCGGTGTTGCCGAGGGCCTCGGTGGGCGTCGCGAGGTGTACGTGCGTCATCGCGCCCTGGTCCCCCCTGCGGTGGCGGGGGCGCGGCCGGTGTCCGCGGACTCCGGGGCGCCGGGCGGGGTGCCGCCGCCGTGCGCGGGCGCGGGGACGGCTCCGGCCGGGACGCCTCGCGACTCCCCGGCGCGGGCGCGGCGCGGGCGCACCAGGAGGCCGAGCGCGCCGAGCAGACCGCCCGCGCACGCGCCGACCGCCGTGGTCAGGACGGGGCCCGGGGTCGCCGGCGTGCTGGGGGCGACGGCGCGGGAGAAGGCCTGGAGGGTGACGCGGGTCGCGTCGGCGCTGTGCCCGGCGGCGGTCACGAGGGAGCCGGACACGGCGTTGGCGATGTCGGCGGCGGCCGCTCCGCCGCGCGCGGTCGCGGTGATCGCGACCATGGGCGCGTCGGGCGAGGTCTCGGCGGTGACGCTGGAGCGCAGCGTCGCGACCGGCACGCCCGCCTCGATCTGGGCGTCGCCGAGGATCGCGACCTGCGTCGCGACCTTCCCGTACGCCTGCGCGAAACCGAGCGCCGACGCGGAGTCACCGCCGGTGCCGGGGACGGCGAGGACGTAGGCGGTGGCCGCGTACTGGGGCGGGGTCAGCAGTCCGTAGACGGCGCCGCCGCCCGCGCCGAGCGCCGCGCAGCCCGCGAGGACGGCGAGGGCGGGCAGGGTGACGAGGCGTCGGCGCAGGCGCCCGGTGAGGCGCTTCGTCCTCTTCTTCTCCGGCCCCTCGCCGGGGCCCGGCTCGGGGGTGCGGTCTTCGCTCATGAGGTCTTCGCTCCCAAAGTGCTCGGCGTACGAGGCGTTGGAGGTGTTGGGGGTGTTCGAAGGGTCGGCGGGGTGTGCGGGGTGCGGGGGCCGGGACGGTTCGTGGTGCCGTTCCGGTCCTGGCCGGTGCGTGCGAGGGTGCGGCGGTAGACCCCGGTCAGGAGGGCGGCGCTGCGGTCGATGCCGTAGTGGCGTACGGCCTCGGGCACCGGGAACCTGGCCTGGTCGGGCAGGCCGTGGCCGTAGCCGGAGGCGCGGCCCCAGCGCAGGGCGTCGGCGAGGGCCGCCGGGGAGTTGCCGACCTGGTGCGCGCCCGGGGCGGCGGCCGGGGGAAGGTCCTCGACGGCGGGGCAGCGGGCGTAGAGCGCGGGCAGTCCGGCGGCGAGCGCCTCGACGACGGCGAGGCCGAACGCCTCCTCGCCGGACGGGGACACGAACACGTCCATCGCGCACAGCAGTTCGCGCAGCCCGGCCGCGTCGCGCTCCCCCGCGAGGTGCACCCGCCGCTCGCAGCCGAGGCGGTGGGCCAGCGCGCGCAGTCGGTCCTCCTCGGGTCCGCCGCCGACGAGGACGAGGTGGTGCTCGGGTGGCAGCGCCGACACGGCCTCGACGAGCGCGTCGAAGCGTTTGCCGGGAACGAGGCGGCCGACACCGCCCAGGAGGTAGGCGCCCCCGGGCAGCCCGAGCCGGGCGCGGGCGGCGGTGCGCGCGGCCTCCTCGTACCGGAAGGCGGCCGGGTCGACGCCGTTGGGCACGAGGTGCAGGCGGTGTTCGGGGACGCCCCAGTCGTTCAGCCGGTCGGCGACCGTCGTGGACACGGCGACGGTCGTGGAGCCGAGCCGTTCGCCCGCGAGGTACAGGGCGCGGACGGCGGGGGTGAGGCGGCGGCCCTCGATGAGGTGCTCGCCGAGGGAGTGCTCGGTCGCGACGATCGCGCGCACCCCGGCGAGCCGCGCGGCGATCCGCCCGTACAGGCAGGCCCGGTAGAGGTGGGTGTGGACGAGGTCGTAGCGGCCGGAGCGGATCAGGCGCACGAGGCGCGGCAGGACACCGAGGTCGCGGTTGCCGGCCATGCCGAGGTGGTGGACGCGGAAGCCGTCGGCGCGCAGCCCGTCCGCGACCGGCCCCGGCCGGGTGAGCGTCGCGACCTCGCAGTCGGCGTCCAGCCGGGGCAGCAGGAGCCGCAGTTGCTGTTCCGCGCCGCCCACGCCGAGCCCGGTGATGAGGTGCAGGACCCTCATACCGTCACCTCGGGGCGCGGCTCGTCGTACCCGGCGGTGCGGGAGGTGGGGCGGCGGCGCGGGTGCAGGAGGCGTTTGAGGTGGAGCCGGGGCCCGGTGTCGTGCTGGCCGACGTGGACGCGGGGCAGGGCGTAGGGGCCGGTGTGCGCGCCGGGGTCGATGGCGCAGGCGTAGCGGTACCCGGCGGTGCGTACGGCCTCGGCGGCGCGGTGGTCGAGGGTGCCGTACGGGTAGCAGAAGCCCTGGACCTCCGTGCCGGTGAGGGCGGCGAGGCGGGCGCGGGAGTCGTGGGTCTCGGCGCGCAGCACGTCGTCGTCGGCGCTCGTCAGGTCGACGTGGGTGAGCCCGTGCGAGGCGATCTCCATCCCGGCGCCCGCCACCTGCCGCAGGCCCTCGGCGGTCAGCAGGGGTTTGCGGGGGCCGAGCGGGTCCCACGCGTTGTCGCCGCCGAGCCGGCCGGGCAGCGCGAACACGGTCGCCGTGCAGTCGTGGCGGTGCAGGACGGGGACGGCGGCGCTCAGGAAGTCGGCGTACCCGTCGTCGAAGGTGAGGCCGACGAGGTGCGCGCCGCGTCCCTCGGCGCGGGCGGCGAGCAGTTCGCCGACGCCGACTCCGCGCAGTCCGCGCCGCCGCAGCCAGCGCAGTTGGGCGTCGAGCCGGTCCGGGGTGACGGTCACGCGGTACGGGTCCTCCCGTACCTCGGACACCGAGTGGTACATCAGCACCCACAGCGGGGGGCGTTTCGCGACTGGGGGTTCAGCGGGCATCGCGGCGCTTTCTGGCGAGGGCGGACAGGGAGGTGAGGGCGGCCGTCACGTCGTGGGCGCGGACGGTGTGGGCGACGGCGGCGAAGACGAGGGCCAGGGCGAGGGCCCCGGCGGCGAGCCCCGCGAGGGGCGCGGCGAAGCAGCCGGCGGCGAGGCGGGCCGCGAGGCAGCCGCACACGGCGGCGAGCACGAGCTTGCCGAGTTCCCCGGCGACGGCCCGGGTACGGATCGCGACGGTGCGGCCGCTTAGTCCGGTGAGCATGAGGACGGCGGTCGCGCTGATGCCGAGCGCGTTCCCGACGGCGATGCCGAGGACGCCCCAGTGCGGTGCGGCGAGCGCCCCGCAGCCGGCGGTGACGGCGAGTCCGCCGAGCATCGCGGCGGCCGGGTACCAGGTCGTGCGGGGCGCCGAGAAGTAGGAGCGGATGAGGGCGCCGACGAGGGTGTGGCCGAGCAGTCCGAGGGCGTACACCCGCATCACGGAGGCGGTCGCGGCGGTGTCGGCGGCGGTGAACGCGCCGCGCTGGAAGAGCAGCGTGACGATCTGCGGGGCGCAGGCCACGACGGTCGCGGCGCCCAGCAGCACGATGCAGCCGGCCAGCGCGAGGTCCCGTTCCACGCGGCGTCTGGCGTCCTCGGCGCGCCCGTCGGCGAGGGCCTGGGCGACGACGGGGAAGGTGACGGTGCACAGCATGAGCGACAGGACCATGGGGACCTGCGCGACCTTCTGCGCGTAGTTGAGGTGCGAGATGGCCCCGGCGGGCAGCTCCGAGCCGAGGAAGCGTTCCACCAGGACCTGGGACTGCCGCGCGAGCGCGAAGCACAGCACGGGGCCGAGCAGCGCCGGGTCGAACAGCTTCTGGTGGCGCGGGACGTGCGAGGCGGTGCCGATGGTGCGGGAGCGGCGCAGTTCGGCGACGAGGAAGGGGACCTGCACGAGCACCATGAGGCCGCCGCCGACCGCGACCCCGAGGGCGGCGGCGCGCACGCCCCAGCCGCCGAGCGCCCCGAACACGGCCATCGCCGCGATGATCCCCAGGTTGTACGCGACGTAGATGGAGGCCGGGGACAGGTAGCGGCGGTGCACGCGCAGCGCGGCGGCGCAGTACCCGGCCAGCCCGAAGCTGAGCGCGCAGGTCGCGGTGTACCGGGTGCAGTCGACGGCGAGCGCCCGCTCGGGCAGCCCCGGCGCGAGCAGTCCGACGAGCCACGGGGCGCCGACGACGAGGAGCGCGGCGACCAGGCCGAGGACGAGCACGAACTTCGGCAGCGTCGAACGGACCAGGGCGCGCACCGGGTCGGGCCCCTCCCCGGCCCGGGTGGCGCGCAGGGCGAGCGCGACGGAGAACGCGGGGACGAGGACGAGCGCGGTGCCGTCCTCGATGAGCAGGGTCGAGGCGATCTCGGGCAGCGTCCACGCGACGAGGAAGGCGTCGGTCTCGGGGCCCGCGCCGAAGAAGTGCGCGAGCGCCTGGTCCCGGACCAGCCCGAGCACGGAACCGGCCACGGTGAGCACGGCGGTGACCATGGCGGCCCGCGCGAGGAACCGGCCGGAGGGCTCGTCGGGAGAGCGCTTCGGGGGGCTGGGGGCGGGGGGCGCGGGGGGCGGAGGCCCGGCGGCCCGGGGTCCGGCGGCCCGGGGTCCGGCGGCCCGGGGTCCGGCGGCCCGGGGCCCACCAGCCTGAGGCTCGGCGATCCGGGGTCCAGCGGTCTGGGGCCCGCCGGCCTGAGGCCCAGCGGTCCCAGGCCCGGCGGTTCCAGGCCCAGCGGTCCGGAGCCCACCACCCAGAGGCGCGGCGGCCCGGGGCCCGCCGGCCTGAGGCCCGGCGCTCACCTCGCACCGCCCCTCGCCGCCGGGACGGAGCCGGTGCGGGACGTCCCCGGCAGAGCCCACCACGCGGCGAGGCCCAGGCCGATCGCCGTCATGACGGTCGCGGGGCCGCCGATGTCGGCGTACGCGAAGTCGACGAGCTGCCACCCGAGCAGCCCGCACGCGACGAGCCCGCAGTCCGCGGGCCGGCCGGTCCCCGGGCGCCGCAGGGCCGGGGCGAGGCGGCGCAGGGCGCACACCGCGAGCGCGGCCCAGCCCCCGGCGAGCGCGAGCAGCCCCAGCAGCCCCTGTTCGCCCAGGACCAGGAGGTACATGTTGTGCGGGGACAGCAGCGGCTGGACCCGGAACGCCTGGCCGGCGCCCGCCGTGTCGCTGCCCGCCGACAGTCCGAGCGAGGCGTGGCTGTCGCGGTGCGCGGGGAAGCCCTTGAGGCCGACGCCGGTCACGGGGTGCTCGCGCCACATCCCGGCCGCCGCCGCCCACATCGTGTAGCGGTCGCTGACGGAGCGGTCCGGCGCGGCGGTGACCTGCGTGATGCTCGTGACGCGTTCCTGGAGCATCGCGGAGCCGACGCCGAAACCGCCGACGAGGACGATCCCGGCGGCGGTCCCCGCCGCGAGGACGCGCAGCGCGCGGCGCGGCCCCGCCGCCAGCAGTTGGAGGCCGAGGACGGCGCCGGTCGCGATCCACGCGCCCCGGCTGAAGGACAGCGCGAGCGGCACGGTCAGCGCGAGGGCGCAGCCCAGCGCGACCGGCCGCTGGAGGCGGTGGACGCCGCCGGGCGGCGCGAGCGCGAGACCGGCGGCGGCGATCAGCCCGTACGCGACGACGGTCGCCATCCCCATCACGTCGCCCGCGCCGAAGGTGCCGACGGCGCGGATGTCGGAGCCCATGTACGAGGCCCCGGTGCCGGTCGCGAACTGCACCACGCCCAGGGCACCTTGGACCAGCGCGAGGCCGACGAGCGCCCAGGCGAGGACCCGGAAGTCGCGGGCCTCGCGCAGCAGCAGGAGCAGCGCGAGCGGGACGAGGACGAAGATCTGGAGGTAGCGGCCGAGGCCCGCGATCCCGGTGGCCGGGTCGGCGGCCCCGAAGGCGGCGGCGGTCAGCGCGAGCACGGGCGCGCCGAACACGAGGGCGGCGGTGCGGTTCAGCGGCCGGGCGCGGGCCCGCAGCACCCGCACCGCGACGAACAGCACGAGGACGGCGGAGGCGGCGTCGGCGGCGGTCGCGCCCTCGCCGCCCCCGGCGTGCGGCACGCACAGCAGCGCGAGGACGGCGACGGCGGGCAGGACGGGCGCCAGCCCGCGCGGCAGCGCCCGGGCCCACTCCACGAGGAGCGGCGGACGTCGCGGGTCCGGGACGGCGGGAGCGGCGGCGGGGGTGGCCGGGAGGGTGGCGGCAGGGCTCAACGCGGTCAGCTCCCCGAGGGGCGGACGAGGGAGACGGCGGTGCGCAGCAGGATGCGGGTGTCCTGCCACAGCGACCAGTGGTCGATGTAGTGGTTGTCGTAGCGGCAGCGGTCCTCGATGGAGGTGTCGCCGCGCAGGCCCGAGACCTGCGCGAGCCCGGTGATGCCCACGGGCGCGCGGTGGCGGTGCCGGTAGCCGCCGTACGCCCGGCTGAACTCCTCCACGAAGTAGGGGCGTTCTGGCCGGGGGCCGACCAGGCTCATGTCCCCGCGCAGGACGTTCCACAGCTGGGGCAGCTCGTCGAGCGAGGAGCGGCGCAGGAAGCGGCCGACCGCACTCATCCGCCGGTCCTCGGCGACGTTCCAGCGGGTCGCCGCCTCGCGCGGGTCGGCGGGGCGCAGGGTGCGGAACTTCAGCAGCGTGAACGGCTTTCCGTTCAGCCCGATCCGCTCCTGCCGGAACAGCACGCCGGGCCCGTCGCTGAACCGCACGGCCAGCGCGCAGGCCAGCAGTACCGGGGACAGGGCGAGCAGCGCGGGCGCGGCGAGCAGCACGTCCTGCGCGCGTTTCCCGGCCCCCGCCCGGCGCCGCCCCGGCGGCAGCCGCCGCACGGGGTAGCCGGCGAGCTGCGTGCCGTCGCCGGACGGACCGTGGCCCGGGCCGCGCACGTCGACCTGCCACAGTTCGCAGCCGTACGCGCGCAGCAACCGCACGTGGGACAGGGCGGGTTCGCCGACGAGGAGGGCGGCGCGCACGTCGTTCTGCACGAGCGCGCGCCGCATGTCCTGCGCCGAGCCGAGGACGGGCAGCGGTCCCGGTCCGGCGGGCGCGGGGGCGACGACGCCGACCGGGCGCAGCACGGGCCGCACCTGTCGCAGCAGGGCCCCGGCCACGTCGTGGGCCCGCGCGTCGCCGAGGACGAGCGCGGACACGGGCCGCAGCCTGCGGCGGGAGGTGCGGCGCAGGTGCACGGCGGCGCGGGCCGCGCAGGCCACGAGCGACTGCCCGGCCCACGCGGTGGCCAGCGTCGCGAGTCCGAGCGCGACGCCGGGCCGTACCGCCGCGAGCAGGCCCGCGGCGACGCACCAGGCCACGCAGGTCCGTCCGCACAGCGCGGGCACCTCGTCCAGTACGGAGGGCTCGGGGCCGGGCCGGTACAGCGCGGCGCTGCGGACGTTGAGGCCGACGACGCAGCCGAGGACGAGGCAGAACAGCCACCAGGGCCGTCCCTGCGCGGCCACCGAGGTGCCCGCCGCCGCGCCGAGGACGTCGGCCCCGACGAGGGCGAGCGAGGGGTGCGGGGCGCGCCGCGAGGAGCGCGGCAGCGCGCGCCCGGCGGCGGACCGGCCCCGCACCGGGGGCAGGGCGGCGGGGACGGTCCGCGCGAAGCCGCCCTTCGCGGGCCGCCCGCGCGCCGACCGGGCGGGCGGCGCGGACAGGGTGGCGGTCCGCGTGGTGCCCGGCGGGGCGGGCGGCCGGGCCGGCCGGGGCGCCTCCGGGGCCGGTGCGCCGCCCGTCGGCGTCGGGGCGGCCGGGCCCGGGGGGAGGGTGCTGTCCGCGTTCACGTCGTCGTCGGCTCTCTGTGCTCGGATGCCCGGGCGCGGACCGCGCGCGGGGCGGGAGGTGTGGTCCGGTCCCCGGGCGGGGACGCCGCGCCGGTGTCCGGTCCCGGTGCCGCCTCCCGGTACGGGCCGGGGCGTGGCGACCGGTACAGGTCCGTGGTGCGCGCGGCCGTGTCCCGTACGTCGTGGGCGGCGCGCACGTGGCGCAGGGCCCGTTCGGCGAGGGCGGCGCGCAGGGGTGCGTCCCGCAGGAGGTGCACCAGGCGCACGGCGAGCGCGTCCGCCTCGCCGGGCGGTACGAGGCAGTGCGCGGTGTCCAGCGGCGGCAGGCTCTCGCGGGCACCGCCCACCTCGGTCAGGACGACGGCCCGGCCGCAGGCCATCGCCTCCAGCGGGGCCAGCGCCATGCCCTCCCAGCGGGACGGCTGCACGACGAGGTCGGCGGCGCGGTACCAGCGGGCGGCGTCCTCGGTGGCGCCGACGAAGGTCACGCCCTCGGGGGCGGCGCGGCGCAGCGCCTCCTCGTCGGGCCCCGAACCGGCCAGGACCAGGTGGGCGCCCGGCACTTCGCGGCGTACGGCGGGCCACGCGCGCAGCAGGACGTCCTGGCCCTTCTGCCGGCACAGCCGCCCGACGCACACGACGAGCGGCGCCCCGTCGGCGACGGCGTACCGGGGCCCGTCCGGCCGGAAGACGGTGAGGTCGACGCCGTTGGGGACGACCGCCCACCGGGCCCGTACGCCGGCCGCGATCCCCGTGTCGCGTTCCGCCTCGCTCACGCACACGACGCGGTCGGCCCAGCGGGCCGCGTACCGCTCCCAGCGCAGGGCGAGCGCGGCGAGGGTGCCGTCGACGGCCTCGAAGGACCAGGCGTGCGGCTGGAACACGGTCGGCAGCCGGCCGCGCACCGCGAGCCGCGCGGCGAGACCGGCCTTCGCGCTGTGGGCGTGCACGAGGCCGGGCCGCACCCGGTCCAGGACGCGCCCGAGTTCGGCGGTCTCGCGGTACAGCGCGGCGCCCGGTTCCCGGCCGGCGCGCCAGAGGTGCGGGGTCGCGCCGTGGCGCCGCGCCCCGTCCGCGAGCGTGCCGCCCTCGGGGCACACGAGGTGCACGTCGATCCCCGACCGCCGCTGGGCGCGCACGAGTTCGGCGACGACCCGGGCGACCCCGCCCTCGACGGGCTGCACGACGTGCAGGACGCGCGCGGGCAGCGGCGGCGGGCCCGGGACGGCCACTCGGTCTGGTGGTGCTGACAGTGTCACGCGCGGGACCCCACTCGTGAGAGACGGAAGGGACGACGGGGACGGCAGGAAGGCGCGGGTGGCGCGGCGGGCCGGGCGCCCCACGGCGGCGGGGCGGGCGAAGGATCAGTCGGCCGAACCGCCGCCCCCGGTACGGGACTCGGCGTCGGTCTGGAGGAACAGCGCGCCGAGCCACAGCGAGTCGCGCTGTGCCGTGACACGCACCTGGAGGCCGGTGCCGCCGGGCCGCAGCGCCCGTGTGAGGTCGAGGACGTCGGAGTCGTAGCCGAAGGTGTGCGGCGGGCCCGGCACCCGGTCCCCGGCCCGCTCCCTCCCGCCCTCGCTCACCGTCGAGTTGAAGACGTCGGCGGTGGGGTTCGCGGCGTCCCCGAGCGGGACGGCGGGCGCGTTCCCGGTGCGTACGGTGACGGAGTCCCCGTCGAGGCCGCGGTCCCCGTCGTAGGCCACGATCCCGGCGCTGCCCCGCGCCCCGGCCGGCACCCGCAGGGCGGGCAGGCCGACGCTCAGCGAGCGCCGGTCGCGTTCGTCGGCGTGCAGCGTCCGGAAGCCGTCCCACAGGCTCAGCCGCCGCAGCGGCTCGCTCCCGCGCTCGTACGCGGCGACGAGGGTCCAGCCGCCCCAGCCGCCGGTCGGCGAGTTGCCCCTCGCGACGTTGATCTGCGCGACGGTGTAGAGGCCGGGGCCGCCGGCGCGCACGGAGCGGGTGACGTCGGCGGAGGACTGGAAGGCGTCCGCGCCGCCCGCGACGCGGTGGCCGGTCACGGTGTCCGCGCGCAGTTCGCGGTAGGCGCCGCCCGGTTCGGCGAACAGCACCCGCGCGTTGTCCTTGGGCGGCTTCTGCTCCCCCACCCGCAGGTTCCCGCCCCAGTACAGCCGCGCGTACCTGATCCGCGCGCCCTCGGGCACCCGCAGCCGGGCCCGCGTCGAGTTGTACGTGTTCGGGTCGCGGTCGGCGTCGGCGTAGAAGAGCGAGTAGTCGCCGTTGGCCACCAGCGGGGCCGCGCCCCGCCCCTGGCCGCCCGTGGCCGCCGCCTCCGCGCACGAGGGCACCTTCGGCGTGAGCGCCCTGCGGCAGGTGACCGCCGTGTTGGCCGCCCGCACGAAGCCGCCGTGCAGCACCGCCGACCAGCGCTGGGCGATCGGCAGGCTCGCGGCCTCGCGGTCCGGGGCCGCCGGACGGGGCGGGGCCGAGGCGCCCGCCGCGGTCACGCCCGCGATCAGCGCGAGCGAGGCAAGCGCACCGACCGCGCCGTGCCGCAGCGCGGCGGACAGGTGACGTGGACTTCGCATGGGTGTTCTCCGGGAGAGGACGGCCGTTCGGGACGGGCGGGTGAAGGACGGCGGAATCGAACGTCACGGAAAGGCCCGGCACACGCCGGAAAGGAAACGCCAGGAAAGAGAACGTCAGGAAAGAATCGGAAAGCGAAAGGACCGACCGGACTGTAACCCCGCACACAGAGAGAATCGCTCAGCACGATCACGCGACCGGAGTGTTCTTTTCACATCGGCTGCCGGACTACTCGAATGGGCCCGCGCCCTGGGACACGCGGGTGACCCCGGAAGCCGCTCGGTACGAGAGGGCGGCGGGGCGGGCGCGGAGCCGGGCCCCCGGCGTGCGCGGGGAGCGCGAGAGGGCGGGGAGGGGGCGGAGGCGGGGCGGTTCACCTTTTCGGGGCACAACCCGGGCCGGTGCGCGGCCGTTGTTGCTCACGCCGGGCCTCGGTCCGGTCCGACCGCCCCCGATCGATCAAGGAGCGCTTCTCCATGTCGCGTACCGCCGCCAAGGCTCTCGTCCTGTCCTCCGTCGCCGCCGCCGCGCTGGCCGGCACGGCCGGTATCGCCAGCGCCGACGCCGGTGCCCAGGGCGGGGCCGCCTTCTCGCCGGGCGTCCTGTCCGGCAACGCCGTGCAGATCCCGATCCACATCCCGGTCAACCTGTGCGGCAACACCGTCGACGTGGTCGGCCTGCTGAACCCGGCGTTCGGCAACACCTGCGTCAACGCCTGACCCGTCCGGCGAGCAGCCGCAGGACGACCGGCGTGCGCCCCCGGCGCCCACGCACACGGCCGCTCTCCAGCCAGGAGGGCGGCCTTCGTGCTCCGGTCCGCGAGGCCCGCCCCTCCCGCAGCGCTCCAGCACGTCCCGTGCTCCGGCCCGTCCACCCGTTCACCCGTCCACCTGAAGGAACCCCCATGAAGTTTGTGAAGACGGCCGCGCTCGTGGCCGGCACCCTGGCCGCGGCGGGCGCCGCAGGCCCCGCCTTCGCCGCCGGTGAGCTGACCCCCGGCAGCGTCAACGGGGGCCTGAACTCCGTGGTCGAGCAGGGCCAGGGCGCCCTCGGCACCGTCGCGAGCGACGCGCTCGACCCGAACGTGCCGGACTCCGCCGGACACACGCTGGAGCCCGTGGTCGGCAAGCTCACGCCGCTCGCCCCGAAGGAGAAGCTCAACGCGCGCGACGTCCTGACCGGCAAGGTCCTCGCCGACCTCACGGACCGGGCCGGCACCCAGCTCCTCAGTGACGAGCAGGCCGGAGCACCCCTGGGACAGCTCCTCGGCGACGAGCGCGGCGCGGGCCCCGCCGGCCAGCTCCTCGGCGGCCTGCCCCTGGGCGCCCTGCCGCTGGGCCGCTGACCGGCTGGGCCACCGAGCCGTCGCCACCGAGCCGGACGGGCGGCGCCGCGAGGCGCCGGCCCAGACCCCCGGGGAACGCGCGAGCGCCCGTCCCGGGGGTTCACGTTTCTGCTTCCCGCCGCCCCCGCCGACTCGCGGGCCCGTTTTCCCCGCGTCCCGGGGCGGCCTTACGACGGCGGCTCCCCGGAATCCGCAGCGATATGTCCCGGGCACCGCCCCCCGTCATTTCCCGCCGTTCCCCGTCGCCCGTACAGAATTCCGCCCGCTCCCCTTTGGAGTGATGGCCGGAATGGGCTAGGCCGGTCGGGTGACAGGCCGGACGGGAAAATGTGGCCGAGTCGCTATGGTCCGTCCGTGACTTCCACCGACAGCGCCCAGCGCATCTTCCGCCCCGCCGAACTCGGCACGCTCGTCGTCGTGGCGTGGAGCGGGAAGCATCCCGACGACGACCACGACATGCCGTTCCTGCTCGCCTATCCGCTCGGCGACGGGACGGCGGGCTACGCGGGCGTCTCCGGGGCGGCCCATGCCCTGCTGGCCGACACCGGGCTGCCGGTCGGCGGTCAGCTGCTCGACGGCCGGGAGACGACGAGCCTGCCGGTGACCCTGCTGGTCGAGGCGGGCTCGGCCTCGCTCACCATGCCGCCCCAGCTCAACGCGCAGTGCGAGGTGCCGCCCGAGTGGTTCGCGGCGGCCCGTCAGCGCGGCTACGCCTACTTCATCTTCGCGACCCGCCCGTGGCCCGAGGCCGTACCCGGGCGCACCATCACCGACGAGGCGCTCACCGCGTTCGTCGGCGACGAGTCCATGCTGACCTCCTCCGCGCACGTCCTGCTCCCGGTCCGCACCCTGCGCTGAGCCGTCCGGCGCGCGTCCCGCGTGCCCGGCCTCAGCCGTGCGGCGGGAACCGGTCGGCGAGCACGTCGCGCCCGGCCCAGGGGGCGGGCGCGGGGCGCACGGTGACCACGCACGGGGACGGGGTGCGGACGGCGACGGCCGCCGCGTGGCCCGCGACGACCGGCAGGTCCACGACCCGCCAGCCGGGGGGCGCCGTACGCAGGTCGTCGGCGGCGAGGTCGACGCCGATCCCGGTGCCCACGCCCTTGAGGTACGCCTCCTTGCGCGTCCACAGCCGCGCGAAGGCCGCGGCGCGCCCCTCCTCCCCGGTGGCCGCCCCGATCTCCGCGCGCTCACCGGGGTGCAGCGCGGTGGCGACCTCGGTGACGGTCTGGGGGCGGGGGCCGGGTTCCACGTCGACGCCGACGGCCTGCGCCGCGACGGCTATCGCGACAAGGTCCCCGCCGTGCGAGAGCGAGAAGGCCGGTCCCGCCCCGTCCAGCGCGGGGCGGCCGTGCGGTCCGCCGCAGCCCGGGCAGTCCTCGCGGACGAAGCGCAGCGCGGCGGCCTCCCGGCCGGTGCACAGGGCGAGCACGGCCCGCAGCGCGCTGTGCGCGAAGCCGTACCGCACCCGGTCCACCTCGCGGCGGAAGGCCCGCATCCGCTCGTGCTCGGCCGGGTCGAGGTGGCGGGGCCCGGTCCGCGCCCACTCCCCGGCGCCCGGCACCGCGAGCAGCCACACCGACACCGCGCCCACCGGATGCTCGCGCAGCCCGTCCGGGGACAGCCCTGCGCCGTTCACCACGTCCGGGCCGCCGGACCGGTCCGGGAAGCCACCCGGCCCGCTCGCCGTGTCCAGCGGGGCGTCCGCGCCGCCGGCCAGGTCCGGGGGCAGACCCCCGCCACTCACCAAGTCCTCCGCCACGTCCCCATCCTGCCGCAACCCGGCACCGCTCCGACAGGGGTCACCGGGACCCGGCCGCGCGCCCCGGGGGGTGCGCGGCCGGGCGCTCGCGGGCTCAGTCCTTGATCGTGAACCCCGCGCGCAGCAGGTCCTGTTCGCGCGAGGAGTGGCCGACGAGCAGTTCGAAGGCGCCCGCCTCGACGATGCGGCGGCCCTCGGCGTCGACGATCGTGCAGTCGGCGGCCGGGAGTTCGAGGGCGACCTCGCGGGACTCGCCGGGCGCGAGGGTGACCGCGCGGTACGCCTTCAGCTCCTTCTCCGCCCAGGTCACCGAGGACACGGTGTCGCTCACGTAGACCTGCACGACCTCGCGCACGGGCCGGCCGCCGGTGTTGCGCAGGCTCACGGTGGCGCGGACCGTGTCGCCCTCGGCGACCGCCGGGGTGCGCACGACGAGGTCGGAGTACGCGACGGTGGAGTAGCCCAGACCCTCGCCGAACACGAAGGCCGGGTCCTGCGTGAGGTCGGCGTAGCGGTCGCCGTGCTGGCCGCGCACCTGGTTGTAGTACGTCGGCTGCTGGCCCGCGTGCCGGGCGAAGGAGATCGGCAGCCGGCCCGTGGGCTCGACCAGGCCGAGCAGCACCTCGGCCACCGCCCTGCCCCCCTCCATACCGGGGTTGGCGGCGTACACGAGGGCCGCCGCGCGGTGCGCCGAGGGCGGCAGGACGAGCGGCTTGGAGGCGATGACGACGACCACCATCGGGGTGCCGGTGCGCTCCAGGGCGTCGAGCAACGCAACCTGGTCGCCGATGAGTTCGAGGGTCGCGGTGGAGCGGCCCTCGCCGACCAGCTCGATCCGGTCGCCGACCACGGCCACCACGTAGTCCGCGTCCGAGGCCGCCGCGACGGCCTGTGCGACGAGTGCCTCGTCGGGTTCGGCGGGGACGACGATGTCGGGCCGGGGCTGTCCGTCGGGGAAGAAGGCGCCCGCCGGGTCGGCGCCCACGGTCAGGACCTCGGCGCCGCGCGCGTGGGTGACCGTCCAGCCCTCGGGGACGTGCGCGCGGAAGCCTTCGAGGACGGTGGTGATCATCTCGCGCGGCTGGCCGTCCGGCAGCCAGTCGACCTGACCGGAGGAGCCGGCCCAGTCGCCGAGCTGGTTCTGCGCCTCGTCCGCGTTCGGGCCGATCACGGCGATCCTGCGCGGCTTCCCGTCGGCTGCGGGGAGCGCGCGGCCGGTGGCGTCGGCCTCCAGTCCGCCCGCGAGCGGCAGCGTGCCGTCGTTCGTGAGCAGCACCAGGGACCGGCGGGCGGCCTCCAGGTTCAGCCCGGCGTGCGCGGCGCTGCCGATGAGTTCGGCCTGCCGCGCGGAGTCGGGGTGGCGCGGGTTCTCGAACAGGCCAAGCTCGAACTTGAGGGTGAGGATGCGGCGCACCGCCGCGTCGATCTCCGCGCCCGTCAACAGCCCTTGTTCCAGGGCCTCCAGGGCGCCCTCGTAGAACTTCGGGGTGTTCATCACCATGTCGTTGCCGGCCTTGACGGCGGCTGCGGCGGCCTGCGTGTAGTCGGCGAAGATGTGCTGGTCCCACACCATGCGGCCGACGTTGTCCCAGTCGGTCACGAGGGTGCCGGTGTAGTTCCACTCGCCACGCAGCACCTCGCTCAGCAGCCAGTTGTTGACGGTGATCGGCACCCCGTCCATCGACTGGTAGCCGAGCATGAAGCTCCGGCAGCCCTCGCGCGCGACCCGCTCGAAGGGCGGCAGGAACCAGGAGCGCAGCTTGCGGCGCGAGAGGTCGGCCTCGCTCGCGTCCCGGCCGCCCTGCGTCTCCGAGTAGCCCGCGAAGTGCTTGGCGGTGGCGAGGATCGCCGTCGGGTCGTCGAGGCCCTCGCCCTGGTAGCCGCGCACCATCGCGGAGGCGAGTTCACCGATCAGGAAGGGGTCCTCGCCGAAGGTCTCCGAGATCCGGCCCCAGCGCAGGTCGCGCGCGATGCACAGGACCGGCGAGAAGGTCCAGTGCACCCCGGTCGCCGCGACCTCGACGGCGGTGGCCCGCGCGATGCGCTCGACCAGCTCCGGGTCCCAGGTCGCGGCCATGCCGAGCTGGGTCGGGTAGATCGTGGCGCCGTGCCAGAACGAGTGGCCGTGGATGCAGTCCTCGGCGACCAGCAGCGGGATGCGCAGCCGGCTGCGCTCGGTCAGCTCGGCCGCTTCCAGGACGCGTTCGGGAGAGGCGTGCAGGATCGAGCCCGCGTGCTTGTCCTCGACCGCCTCCCGTACGCCTTCCTTCCCGTTCAGCTGGAGCATCTGGCCGACCTTCTCCTGCGGCGTCATACGGCCGAGCAGGTCGTCGACCCGCTCGGCGACGGGCAGCGAGGGGTCACGGTACGGCGGGTTGGGGCCCACAGGAGTTCCTTTCACCACGTCGACGACGTGCTCGGCGGACGGGACACCCCCTCGGCAGGCCGGGGCGGCGGCAGGCGCACGGCGTGGCCGCACGACCACCCCGCCCTCCCACCGTACGCTCAATACCGACCACCTGGTAAGTATGTGGTGGGGGCGGTTCCCGGCCAGAGCCGGACGACCCACGCCGTGCGGCGGATCGGGAGAGTGGCGTATGAGCGGGCAGGTACGGAAGGGCTACGCGAAGGGCCGGGCCCGCCGGAGCGAGATCCTCGACCAGGCCATGACGCTGTTCGGGGAGGCCGGTTACCGGGGCACCTCGCTGCGGCTGATCGCCCAGCGCTGCGGCATCTCGCACCCCGGGCTGCTGCACCACTTCCCGACCAAGGAGTCCCTGCTGCTCGCGGTGCTCGAACACCGCGACGCGGTCGACGACCTGTGGCTGTACGCGGGCGAACCGCGCGGCGTGGACCGGCTGCGGCGCCTCGCCGACCTGACCGAGCTGAACGCGACCCGGCGCGGCATCGTCGAACTCTTCACCCTGCTCGCCGCCGAGGCCACCTCCCCCGAGCACCCCGCGCACGCCTACTTCGTCCGCCGGTACCGCACCTCCGTCGCCGACGCCCTGCGCGCCTACGAGGAGGCGGCGGCGGCCGGTTTCCTGCGCCCCGGGATCGAGCCCGTGGTGGCCGCCCGGCAGCTCATCGCGCTCATGGACGGCCTCCAGGTCCAGTGGCTGCTGAGCGACGGGGCGACCGACATGGCGCAGGCGGTCCGCGCCCACATCGCCTGCCAGCTGACGCTCAACTTCGTTGCGCAAGCGGCTGGTTGACGCCCCCTACCGGCCATCGGGGGGTGCCGGGCGGCTCCTTCCGGCCAGACCCGGGCCCGGCGTGCGCACACCGTTGACGCGCCCCGGCCGGCTCACTAGCTTCCCGATCGCTGACAACGATGTCGCCGGGCGTCGAGCCCGCCGGGAACCGCACAGCGAGGAGCCGCACATGAGCACCATGAGGAAGGCACCGCAGGACGGAAGACGGACCGGGACACGGCGGCGGACCGCCCGTCCGCGCGGGCGGTCCGTGCGCGGGGCGCTCGTGGCCCTGACGGCGCTGGCCCTCGCCGCGTGCGGGACGGCGCTGTCCGGACCGGCCTTCGCGACCGCCCAGGACACCCCGGCGCGCGCGGCGGCCAGAACGCCCGTACGGCTGATGCCGCTGGGCGCCTCGATCACGGAGGGCGTGGGCAGTTCCACGGGCAACGGCTACCGGGGGCCGCTGCACGACGCGCTCGAAGCGGACGGCTACGAACCCGACTTCGTCGGCGGCCTGCGCAACGGCACCATGGCCGACCCCGACCACGAGGGGCACTCGGGCTGGCGGATCGACCAGGTGGCCGGGATCGTGGACGGCTCCCTGGCCCGCTACAAGCCGAACGTCGTGACGCTCCAGGTCGGCACGAACGACCTGGGCCAGCAGTACGAGGTGCCGACGGTCTCCGACCGCCTGGACGCGCTGATCGACCGCGTCCTCGCCGGCTCGCCCGGAGTCACCGTGCTGGTCAGCCCGTTGTTCGTCACCACCAACCCGACCATCGAGGCGACCCGGGCGGAGTACGACCGGCGGGTCCCGGAGATCGTCCGCGCCAAGCAGGCGCAGGGCAAGCACGTCGGGTTCGTCGACACGAGTGCCGTGACCGCCGCCGACCTCTCCGACGAACTCCACCCGGGTGACGCCGGATACCGCAAGGTCGCCGACGCCTTCCACCGCGCCCTGCTCACCGCGGACCAGGCCGGCTGGCTCAGCACACCCGTGCCCAACGGCGCCCAGGTGCGCTCCGGCGCCGGCGGCAAGTGCCTGGACGTCAGCGGCGGCAACAGCGCCAACGGCACCGCCGTGCAGCTGTGGACCTGCAACGCGACGGACGCGCAGTGGTGGACGGCCTCCTCGGACGGCACGCTGCGCGCGCTCGGCAAGTGCCTGGACGTGACCGCCTCCGGCACCGCCAACGGCACGAAGGTGGCCCTGTGGGGCTGCAACGGCGGCGCCAACCAGAAGTGGGAGGCGTACAACGGCGGTTACCGCAACCCGCTGTCGGGCCGCTGCCTCGACGCCCCCGGTTTCGCCTCGGCCGACGGGACCGCCCTGGACATCTGGGACTGCGACGGCGGCGCCAACCAGAAGTGGACCCGCCTTCAGGTGGTGTCGTAGGCACGGGGTCGTGAGCACGGGGTCGTAGGAACGGTGTCGTGAGCACGGCGTCGTAGGCACGGCGTCGTAGGCACGGGAAGGACGCGCGGGGCCCGGGCCCGGGCGGTGGCGAACCCACGCCCCCCGGGACCCCGCGCGGGCCCTACTTGGCGGAGGTCTCCCGCTTCCTCCTCCGCACCGGCACCGTCCACCAGTTGGCCTTGCCGAGCAGGGCGACGAGGGCGGGGGCGAGGACGCCGCGGACGAGGGTCGCGTCGATGACGATGCCGAGCGCGAGGGCGGTCGCGAGGATCTTGACGTCGGTCGTGGGGACCCGGGAGAGCGCCACGAACGCGAGGAACAGGATGAGCGCGGCCGAGGTGACGAGCCGCCCGGTGCGGGCGAGTCCGCGCACCGTCGCGGTGCCGGTGCCGGCGCCCGCGTCGTACTCCTCGCGGATACGGGACAGCAGGAACACCTCGTAGTCCATGGAGAGGCCGAACAGGAACGCGAACACCGCGATCGGCACCCAGATGGTGAGCGACCCGGCCGCCGACTGCCCGAACAGCGCCTCGGTCGCGAAGCCGTGCTGCCAGATCAGCACGGTGACGCCGTAAGCCGCGCCGAGCGACAGGACGTTGAGCGCGAGCGCCTTGACCGGCAGCCAGAACGAGCGCAGCGCGCGGGCCAGCAGCAGGAAGGTCACGACGACGATGAGGGCGATCACCCAGGGCGCGTTGCCGTAGACGGCGGTCAGGAAGTCGGCGTCCTCGGCCGGGGTGCCGCCGACCTGCGCGCCGGTGCCCTCCGCGGCCTTCCGGATCGCGGCCGCCGCGTCGGAGCCGGGCCCCGTCGCGGTGTCCTCGGCCGTCCACACGTCGACGACGCGCCGCCCGTCCGCCGACCAGCGGCCGGGTGCGACGATCCCCGCGACCCCGTCGACCGCGCCGAGCGCCTCCCGTACGGCGCCGGGGTCCCCGGTCACGATCTCGACGGGGTGGGTGAGCCCGCCGCCGAGCCCCGAGCGGTCCACCTGCTCGACGGCGGTGGCGGCGGGCCCGCCGAGCGAGGCCAGCGAGTCCGTCGTGGACTGGCCCAGCCGCAGCGTGAGCACGGGCGAGGCGAGCGCCAGCAGGAGGACGGTGGCCCCGGCGCAGGCCCACCAGCGGTGCCGCACCACGGCCCGGCCGATGCCGTGCCACAGCCGGCTGTCGGAGTCGCGGGAGCGGCGCCCCGGCCACTCCAGCCGGTGGCCCACCGTCAGCAGCAGCGCGGGCAGCAGGGTCAGCGCGGCGGCCACGCTCACCAGCGGGATGAGCAGTCCGGTGAAGCCGACGCCGCGCAGGAACGGCACGGGCAGCGCGATCAGCGCGGCGAGGCTCACGGCGACGGTGACCCCGGAGAACAGCACGGAACGCCCGGCCGTCGCCATGGCCCGCCGTACCGCCTCGACGGTGCCGGCGCCGCGCCCGCACTCCTCGCGCCAGCGCGTCACGACGAGCAGCGCGTAGTCGATCGCGACGCCGAGCCCGATGAGCGCGAGCAGGTACTGCACGATGAACGAGATGTCGGTGAGGCCGGTGAGCCCCCACACGATCAGGAAGGTCGTGAGGATCGAGGCCCCGGCGATGAGCAGCGGCATGAGCGCGAGCGCGGAACCGAACACGAGCAGCAGCACGACGAGCGCCCCGACCCCGCCGAACAGCGTCTCGGCGAGCACCCCGGCCCCGCCGCCGCCCCCGCCCGACTGGAGCGCGTCCTGCCCGGTGACCCGCACGGTGCCGGGCGCCCGCGCCGCGACCTTCTCCAGCGCGGGCAGCGCCGCCGCGTACGGGTCCTGCCCCGGCACGGGACGCGGGTACACGAGGACGATCCCGGTGCGCCCGTCCTTCGCGAGCAGACCGGGCTCCTGCGCGTACGAGGTCACCCGGGCGCCCGGCGCGGCGCGTTCGACGGCCCGCACGAGAGGTGCGGCCGCCGCGCGTCCCACCGGCCGCTTCCCGTCCCCGACGACGAGCAGGACGGGCGCGTTGGCCCCGCCCGAGCCGAAGTCCCGCACGATCCGCTCATTGGCCTGGTACCCCGGCTGGTCCGGCAGCCCGAAGTCGTAACTCAGCGCGGAGGTCGCCTTCGGCGCCGCGTACCCGCCGGCGAGCGCGAGCACGAGCCACGCGATCAGCACGAACATCCGGTGCCTGACCACGAATTCGGTGACTGCCCGCACGTCGTACGTCCTGTTCCTCGGTGATGGGGTGGTGGTCTCGCGTCGCCGTGGTGCCGTCGCCGTGGTGCCGCGTCACCGTGGTGCCGAGTGTGCCGTGCAGCCGGCCGGTCGTCCCGCAGGCCGCCGGGTCCACCACGACGCGCCGCCCCGGCATGCCGCGTGTGCCCGGCCGGCGCGATCTCACCACCTCACCACCTCACCGGCCGCGCGGGCCCCGGCCCGGAACGTGGACGTCATCCGCAGGAGCGAGCCCACCCTCCTCTTCTCCCACGCGGAGAAGGAGAAGCAGCAGTCCGCCGAGGCCCTGGGCGGCTGACGTCCGTTCGCCCAACTGGCTGCCGGGGGGCCGTGATCGGCAGTCCGGGCCCGGGTCCTATCCTCTGTCGGGTTGGCTCTTCCGTGCCCGGCTCGACCGAGGGGGACGAGACTCGCGATGACAGCAGGAGTCACCGGGGGGCAGGCGGTCGGCAGTCGTGGGTCCTGGCTGCCGCTGCTGGCCTCGACCACCGCTTCGGTGGTCGCCATGGACAGCCTCGCCGTGCCCATCGCGCTCGATCCGTGGGGGACGGGGCCGCAGATGTCCCTCTCCCTGCTGGAGTGGACGGTGATCGCCTACAGCCTGGCGTTCGCGGCGCTGCTGCCCGCGGCCTGCGCGCTCCACACCCGGTACGGCTCGCGGCGGATGCTGTGTGCTGGGCAGGTGCTGCTCGCCGCCGCCTCGGTGGGCTGCGCGCTCGCGCCCGTCGGGGCCTGGCTGGCGCTCGGCCGGGCGGGGCAGGGGGCCGCCGCCGCGCTGGTGACGCCCGCGGTCCTCAGGCTGGCCGGGCAGCTCTCCTCGCCGCGCACGCGCGGCCTGGTGCTGCCCGGGTGCGCGGGCGGCGGGATCGAACTGTCCGCCGCGGGCGGCCCGTTGGTCTGCGCACTGGTGGCCCAGGGCGGGGACTGGCGGTGGATCTTCTGGCTCAACGTGCCGGTCTGCCTGCTCTCCCTCGTCCTCGCGGCGGGCTGGCGGCCCGACCGGCACGACGTGCCGGGGCGGCCGGACCTGGAGAGCGCGCTCGTCACGGCCCTCGGCTGCTTCGCGCTGGCCTGGGGGGTGACCGAGGGGACGCGGCGCGGCTGGGACAGCGCGGCGGTACTGCTCGGGCTGGGGCTCGGGACGGTGCTGCTGCTGGTCCTGCTGGCCGGCCGCATCCCGCTCGGCGGGTTCCGCGCGCGGGAGTTCCTGGCCGTCCGCGTCGGTTACGCCTGCGGCTGCGCGGCGCTCTACTGCACGGTCCTGCTGCTCCAGCGGTACTTCCTGGCCACCGACCCGGTCGGCCGGCCGCTCTACGCCTGGCTGCACCTGGCCCCGCTGTGCCTCGGGCTGCTGGTGTGCGCCCCGCTGTCCGATCCGCTCGCGCTGCGGCTGGGCACCAGCAGGCTGATGGCCCTGGCCCTGGTCACCTCCGCGCTCTCGCTCGGCGCGCTCGCCTGGGGCGCGCACCGCGGCTCCCCGTACACCGTGCTGCTGCTCCCGCTCCTGCTGAGCGGGGCCGGGATCGCCCTGGCCGTACCGACGGGCCGCACCCTCGCGCTCGTCGTACCGGCCAAGTCGCTGCCCGGCGCGGGCCTGCCGGCCGTGGGCGCGCTGCGCAACCTCGGCGGCTCGTTCGGCGCCGCCTCGGTCGGCGTGCTGCCCGCCTTCCACGCGTCCGGTTCGGGGGCACGGTCCCTGGACGGCCTGGCCCCGGCCATCGGCATGGCGGGGCTGATCTGCCTGGCCGGTGCCGCGACGTACTTCGCGGTACCGAGCCGCCGAAGCCCCCTCCGGTAGGCCGGCGGGGCTTCGGCGACGCGCCCTACGCGCCGCGCACCGACATGCGCAGGCCGCCGCGTACCCGGAGCGAGAGCATCGGCTCGGGGACCACGGACGCGCCCCTCGGCAGTTCCAGGCGCAGTTCGCGCATGACCATCGCGATCACGAAGACGGCCTCCATCATCCCGAGGTGGTTGCCCACGCAGAAGCGCGGTCCCGCGCCGAACGGGATGTACGCGTAACGGGGGCGCTGCGCCCGCCGGTCGCGGTCGAAGCGGTCCGGTTCGAAGCGTTCGGGCCGCTCCCAGAACTCGGGGTGCCGGTGCAGCGTGTAGGGGCACACCACGACGTCGGCGCCCGCCGGGATGTCGTATCCGGCGATGACGTCGGGGCCCTGGGCGATGCGGGAGAGCATCCACACCGGCGGGTAGAGCCGCATCGTCTCCTCGACCACCATGGTCGTGTACTCCAGCCGGTGCAGGTCCTCGAACTCCGGCAGCCGGTCGCCGAGCACGCTCCGCGCCTCCTCGCGCAGCCGCTCGGCCACCTGCGGGTGCTGGTCGATGAGGTAGAAGGCCCAGCCGAGGGTGCTGGCCGTGGTCTCGTGCCCGGCCAGCAGCAGCGTGACCAGTTCGTCGCGCAGTCTGCGCCGCGCGATCCGCGGGTCCCGCTCGGCGCGCACCGACACGAGCAGCCGGGAGAGCACGTCGTCCCCGTCCTGCCCGCCCGGCACGCGGTGCGCCGCCAGTTCCTCGGTCGCCTTCTGCAGGCGGGCCCGCGCCGCGCGGAAGCGCAACTGCTTGGGCAGCGGCAGGAACTGCGGGACCGCGCCGATGGTGACGACCTCGAACATCGCCTGGTCCTGCACGGCCTCGAAGTCGTGGCCGATCGAGGCGTGGCCGCCGAGGTCCTCGTCGAGCAGGGTGCGCCCGAGCACCCCGAGGGTCAGCTCGGTCAGCTGCGCGGTGATGTCCACCGGCCCGTCCCCGGTCCTGGACCGCAGCCGGCCGACCATGCGCGCCGTCTCCTCGGCCACCACGGACGCCTGCGCCGCGATCCGCCTGGCCTGGAAGGCGGGCTGGATCACCCGGCGCTGCTCCCGCCACAGCTCGCCCTCGCTGGTCAGCAGCCCGTCGCCGAGGGCCCGGCGGGCCTGGTGCAGGCCGATGCCCTTGTGGTAGTTGCCCGGATTGTCGGCCAGCACGTACTTGGCGTGGTCGGGGTGGTTGAAGAAGTAGAGGGTCTTGGGGCCGATGGCCATGCGTACGGCGTCGCCGTAGCCGTTCGCGGCCGTCCGCATCAGGGCGAGCCGGTCGCGCAGCAGCATGTCGAGCAGCTTGACGGTGGACCACCGGGAGGGGCCCGGCGGCACGCGGCGCCGGGTGCCGCCCGCCCGGGACTGGGTGTCGGTCACGGCTCAGCCCTCCACGCCTGCGGCCAGCCGGTCGGCGATCCCGCGGCGCCACAGCTCGTAGGCCGGGACGCCCTCGTCCACGCAGGGGTCGGGCAGCGCCTCCTGGCAGACCCGCACGGCCTGTTCGGGGGTGGCGTCGCACAGCACCTCGGTGGCCAGCGCGGTGTGCGCGTTGCCCAGCCCCGCCTCCAGGCGCGCGGTGGCCGCGAAGGCAGAGCCCTGGGCGAGCCAGCGCCCCTGCTTGCCCGCCCGCTCGCGCAGGAGCCGCAGCTCCGCCTCGCCGACGCCACCGGCGTACGTGGCGGCCAGTCCGGTCCCCGCGTACAGATCCGGGTGCCGGTCCTCGGAGAACGACTTGATCATGGTGCTGACCCGTTCGACGTCGGTGCCGCCGACGAACCACAGGGCGCGCCCGATCCCCTGGTCGATGACCCGGTCCGCGGCCCGGGACCACCCACCCCCCGGCCACGGGAAGCCGGGCTCCTGGTACTGCTCGTGCACGTACTTGCCGGTGTGGAAGTACGCCTGGTGGAAGCCGTAGCCGTCGAGCACCAGCCAGCGCAGCAGGGGGTCGGCGGTGTACATCCGCGACCAGCGGAACCGCGGGACGCGGGCCATGGCCCAGCCCACCCCCACGTAGACCATGTACACGTGCTTGGCGCCCTCGCCCCGCAGGAGGCGCTCCACGTGCCGGGTGCCGCCGACCGGCAGCCCGTCGCGCACCGCCATCCCCATGCCCGCGCCCTCGTAGGCGAACCCCCGGAACTCCGGTGGCACGCTTTCGAGCCGGGTCTCGGCCTCCTGGGCCGAGGAGGACGCCGCGGCGTACGCGTAGCCGGTCAGGAAGGTCTCGCCGACCTTCTCCAGCCGTTCGCGGGCCTCGGGGCTCTTCTCGTGGAAGCCGCGGGTGGACAGCTTCGTCTCGTTCGTGCTGGGGGTCAGCAGGCGGCTGCGGAGCCGGCCGAACTGGTTCGCCATCTCTACTCCTCGTGGGAAGGGGTGACGGCCGCGCTCACGAAGTGCTCGCGGATGTTGCGGCGCCACAGCTCGTACTGCGGCACCGGGCCGGTACCCGTGCGCTCGACCTCGGTACGGTCGGCCAGGTCCACGGCCTCCTCGACGCCCAGTCCGGTCAGCTCGGCGGCGCCGGTGACCGTCTGCCCGGGCACGAACCGTGCGTGGTGCCTGGCCTTGATCGCGAAGACCGCGCCGATCGCGAGGTCCGCGTCGTGCCCGGCCCGGGCGGCCGTGTCGCGCAGCCCGGCCAGTTCCGCGGCCGTCGCGCCGCCCGCGAAGGTCGCCGCGAGACCGACGCCGCTCCACAGGTCGGCCCGCCGGTCCCCGGCGAAGCGCCCGACGGCTTCGGCCACCGCGGCGCAGCGGCCCCCGTGGATGAACCACAGCGCGCGCCCGATGCCCTGGTCCACGGCGCGCAGGAAGTACCCGGGATGCCCGTCCCACGGGTACGGGTCGGGCCGCGACTGGCGGTCGATCCACCGCTCCGTGTCGAAGTACGCCAGGTCGAAGCCGTAGCCGTCGACGGCCAGCCAGCTCATCGTGGGGTGGAAGGGGATCTCGTGCAGGTCGGGCATCACCTTGCGCCACAGCGGACGCGGCAGCCGGGCCATGGCGAACCCGATGCCGATGCAGGCCAGGAAGAAGTGCGGGCGCCCGGGGCCGAGGATCAGCTCCCTGGTCCGGTGCCCGCGTACCGCGTCGCGCACGGTGAACGCCATGACGGCCCCCTCGTACGCGAATCCGCGCAACTCGGGTTCCACCATGGCCAGTCGACGCTCGATCTCCTCCGTACCCCGCGCCTCGATCCCCCATTCGAAGCCGACGACCACCGACTGCGGGATCGCCTCCAGCCGCGCGGTGGCCGGGGTCGGGGTGACCGGGAACCCCCGGCCGGCGAAGCCGACCGAGTGCAGCGAAGGGGCGAGCAGGAGCCTGCGCAGCGAGCCGAGCGGGGTGGCCATGGGCAACTCTCCCTGGGCGGTCGGTCGGGCGGTGTGGTCCGGGACGGCTGCGTCCCGGACACCTGTGCCAGACATCGTGGTCCGTGCCCGGGGGCCTCGGCCACTTCCGGAGTGCGCCGTCACGGAATATCCGCCGGCCACTCAAGTCAACTGTGTGCGCCTAGAGTTGACCGGACCCGGCAATCTCGAAGGTCACCGTCCGGCGGCGGGATGCCACCATCACTTGATCCGCGACCGGGCGGGCCTTCCGGCACAGCACCGGGTCCGAGGAGCCGCGGGCGCCGACAGGAGACCACCCGAACCCGCCTCCGGCCGCCTCCCCTCTCGTCTCGTCTCGTCTCGTCTCGTCTCGTCTCGTCTCGTCTCGGCTCGAAGGAACGTCTCCCAGAACAGAACGGAGTCCCATCGGATGTCTGACACCCCTGCGCCGAGCGGCGCCACGCGCGTCCTGGTCATCGGCTCCACCGGATACCTCGGCCGGTACGTCGCCCGGTCCTTCGCCGAGGCCGGGTACCACGTCGCGGCCCTGCAACGCCCCGGCGGACGGCCGGTCGACCCCCGCTATCCGGCGGTGCCCGGCGATCTGGCGGACCCGGCCTCGCTGCGCACCGCCGCCGAGGGCTTCGACCTGGTCGTGCACGCCGGCCGGATCGAGGGCGAGGCGGAACGCGAGGGCGTCGAGGCGATCCTCGCCTCCGGCGTCCGGCTCATCCACACCTCGGGCGCCGACGTCCTCGGCCCCGGCCACACCTCCGAGGACACCGTGCCCGAGCCGCCCCGGTGCGTGGCCTGGCGCGCGCCGGTCGAGCGGGCGGTGCGCGCGGGCGGCGGGATCCTCGTCCGGCCCGGACTGATCTACGGCGACAACGGCGGTGTCGTACCGGACCAGTTGCTGCCGGTGGCCGCCGCGCTGGGCGCCGGGCTGTACTACGAACGGCGCGGCATCCGCTGGCCCGCGGTGCACGTCGCGGACCTCGCCGAGCTGTACCCGCTGGTGGCGGAGAAAGCCGCGCCGGGCACCGCGTGGAACGGCGTCGCCGAGACCATCACCGTCGACGAGCTGGCCGCCGCGACCGGCGGCGGCGCGGCGGTGTGCCGGCCCACGACCGACAACCCGCCCGCGGAGATCGCGGACATCGTCGAGCTGTACGTGATGGACCACGAGGTCAGCTCGGAGAGGACCCGGCGCGAGCTGGGCTGGCGCCCCAAGTACCTCGAAGCCATCGCGTACTTGCGTGAGGAGTGCGCGGCGGCGCTGGCCGCACGCGGTCCCCGGCCGGTGCGCTGACCGCACGCGAACGTCCCGCCCGCCGGTTCGGCGGGCGGGACGTTCACCGCGGTGCGGCGCCGGGAGGTGTCAGGACCCGGCGGCGGCGTAGCGGTCGTGGTGGCGCAGCCAGTCGCGGCCGAGGTCGTCGCGCCGGCCCAGCGGGGTCATGTCGGCGTACAGCAGGGTGCCGTGCAGGATGTCGATCCCGTCCCCGTAGGCCGAGTAGGTGTGGTAGACGGTGTCGTCGTCCGCGCGCCAGAACACGCTCATGCCGCCGGCCTCGCCCTCGGTGAACCAGCGGCCGTCCTCCTCCAGCGCCGCCTTGTCCATGTAGTCGTACTCGACGGGCGCGACGTCCTCGTCCAGGGTGACGTGGAAGTCGTAGTTGAACCGGGTGCCGTGGGAGGAGACCCACGGAACGGTCCAGCCCATCCGCTCCTTGAACGGCGCGATCTTGCCGTACGGAGCGCGGGAGACCAGCGCGATCGTGGTGTCCAGGGCGTGCAGGTGGGACAGGTCGCCGATGTTGTCGGCGACGAAGGAGCAGTGCTTGCAGCCCTCCTCCCACTCCGGGTCGAACATGAAGTGGTAGGTGACCAGTTGGCGCTTGCCCTCGAACAGGTCGAGCAGCGAGACCTTGCCGTCCGGGCCCTCGAAGACGTAGCCCTGGTCGATCTGGCGCATCGGCAGCTGCCGACGCGCGGCGTTCACCTCCTGACGGGCGGCGAACTCCGCCTGCTCCTGCTCGTGCAGCTGCCGCCGGGCGGCGAGCCATTCCTCGGAAGAAACCACCTTGGGTGCCATATTCGCTTCGTCCTCTTCTCGTTTCGGGACCGGCGCCGCCCGCCCGGAGGGCCGGCGGCGCCGCGCGTCAGTGCAGGTAGACGGGGAGGGTGTCGTAGCCGTTCATGATGAAGGTGCCCTGCGGCGGGATGTCCTCGGGCGCGGTCGCGAGCGCCATGCCGGGGAACCGCTCGAACAGCGCCGGCAGGGCGATCATCGCCTGCAGGGTGGCCAGCGAACGGCCGATACAGGCGTGCGGTCCGTGGCCGAAGGACAGGTTGGTCTTGTCCTCGCGCAGGATGTCGTAGTCGTCCGCGGTCTCGCCGTGCAGCTTCGGGTCTCGGCCGATGCCCGCGAAGGCGATCATCACCAGGTCGCCCTTCTCTATCCGCGCACCGCCGATCTCGACGTCCTCGGCGGCGTAACGGAACGGCAGTTGGGCGACCGCGGCGTCCTTGCGCACCGTCTCTGCGAACGCCGTCTCCCAATCGGCCTTCCCACTGCGTACCAGCTCGAACTGGTCGGGGTGGGTCAGCAGGTCGACGATGGCGTGCAACATGACGTTGCCGAGCGTCTCGGATCCCGCCCCCAGCATGACGTGAAGTGTACCGAGAAGTTCGTCATCGGTCAGGGCGTCGTCCTCCTCGCGTGCCTTGATCAGCAGGCTCGTGAGGTCCTCGCCGGGCGTGGCACGCTTGGTGGCGACGAGTTCGGCCATGGCCTCGTGCCACTGGTTGAGGTTCTCCTCCGCCTCCTCCGGTGTGATCGTCGTCTTGCTGTTGGCCACCGCGCCCTGGAGCATCCGCTTGCGCGCCTCGACCGGGACGCCGAACATGTCGCAGATCACCCAGGCCGGCAGGGCGTAGGCGAACCGGTTCTTGAGGTCGACGGCCTCACCGGGCGGGGTGGCCTCCAGCTCGTCGAGGAGCTCCCCGACGATCTTCTCGATGAGCGGACGCGAGGCCTCCACCCGGCGGGGCGTGAAGGCGTGGCCGATCAGCCGGCGCATCCGGTCGTGCTCTTCACCGTCGCGGGTGTTGATGTTGTCCATCATCACCCAGGTGATCATCTCCCAGTCCTTCGACACCTCGCCGTTCATCAGCGGGGGCCAGTACTGCTTGCCGTTCTTCCGGAAACGCGGGTCGACGAGCATCTGCTTGGCGATCGCGTAGTCGGTCACCGACCAGCCGAGATAGCCTCCCGGCAGTTCGACGCGGGCCACCGGCCCCTGCGCACGCAGCGTGCGCGCCTCGGCGTGGATGTCCTTGCCCAGGCGGTCGAGGACGATCGGGCACTTACCCATGGGTCTCCTCCAGCGGACTGAAACGGCTGCCGACGGCGCGCGACGCGCGGCCGTGGGCTCCCGGGCGTGGCTCTTGACGCCGAACCCGCCCTCCTGGTCACCATACGAACGGCCGCGACGTGGGCTTTCTCGCAGCGTGCCCGATTCGCGACGGGCTCCGGGCACACGTGCGGGCCGCGCCACGGGCCGGCCCGTGGCGCGGCCGGACCGTGGTGCGGCCCTGCTGAGATCCCTTTCCTCGCCTGCGTGTTCTGCTGGCCGGGGGCCGGACGGCCACCGACGGCGCCGGCCTCGACGGCTACGGCTGTCCCGGCACCGTCACCTCGTCAGGGGCGCTCCTCGTGGCTGTCCGTCAGCTTCGGGTCCCGGACGATGACCGGTGCCAGGGCCTCGTCCACCCGGCGCAGCAGCTCCTCGTCCAGCTTCACGCCCGAGGCGGCGGCGTTCTCGGTGACCTGCTCGGGCCGCGAGGCGCCGACGATCGCCGCGGCGAAGGCCGGGTTGTGCAGCACCCAGGCGATGGCCAGCTGGCCGGGCGTGAGCCCGGCCTCGGCCGCCAGGGGCCGCAGCAGCCGTACCCGCTCCAGGACCTCGTCCCTGAGCAGGTGCCCCATGAACATGTCGTTGGCCGGATCGGCCCCCCGGGAGCCGTCCGGCCGCCGCCCCCCGGGCTCGTACTTGCCCGTGAGCACCCCCTGGGCCATCGGCGACCAGGCGAGCTGGCCGAGGCCCTCCTCGGTCGCGGCCGGCACCACCTCGGTCTCGACGACCCGCCAGATCGCGTTGTACTGCGGCTGCGAGGAGATCAGCGGCACGCCCAGCTCCCGGGCGAGGGCGGCGCCCGCGTGGATCTGCTCGGCCGTCCACTCCGAGACCCCTATGTACAGCGCCTTGCCCGCGCGCACCACGTCGGCGAAGGCCCGCATGGTCTCCTCGATCGGGGTGCGGGGGTCGAACCGGTGGGCCTGGTAGATGTCGACGTAGTCGGTGCCCAGCCGGCGCAGCGAGTTGTCGATCGATTCGAGCACGTGTTTGCGGGACAGGCCGCGGTCGTTGCGGCCCGGTCCGGTGGGGAAGTAGACCTTGGTGAGGATCTCCAGGCCCTCGCGCCGCTCACCGCGCAGCGCCTCGCCCAGTACCGACTCCGCGCGGGAGTCGGCGTACATGTCGGCCGTGTCGAAGGTCGTGATGCCGGCGTCGAGCGCCGCGCGCACGCAGGCACGGGCGGCTTCGGCCTCGATCTGCGATCCGTGGGTGATCCAGTTCCCGTAGGCCAGCTCGCTGACCATCAGGCCACTGCGGCCGACGAAGCGGTACTCCATGTTTCCGTCCTCTCGGTTCAGCCGATCGGCTGGGGGGTGTCCGGAAACCCCTCGCGGGGCCCGGTCGGTCGGACGGACGGCGAGCCGAGGGCCGCGGCCGGCCACGGCCGCCTCCGGGAGACCTCCCGGAGGCGGCCTCCCGCGCCCTCGGCCCGCCGTACGTCTCAGACGGCGAGCCGGTGGAATCCGCCGCCGAAGTACAGCAGCGGATCGTCGGTCTCCTCGCGGCCGGTGTCGAGCACCGAGCCCAGGAAGATCGAGTGGTCGCCGCCGTCGTAGACCGCCGCGAGAGCGCACTCCAGCCAGGCCTGCGCGCCGGTCAGGACCGGGGTCCCGGTGTGCCGTCCCGGGACGGTGCCGACCGTCTCGAACTCGCGCCGGCCCCGGGGCCTGCCGCGGTCGGCGAAGTGCCTGGCCAGGTCCTCCTGCCGTCCCGAGAGCATCGAGACGGCGAAGGCGCCCTCCTCCAGGATGGCCTCGTGGATCGAGGCCGTGCGCACGACGCACACCAGGACCAGCGGCGGCTCCAGCGAGACCGAGGTGAAGGAGTTCGCGGTCATGCCCCGGGGGGTGTCCCGGCCCGCGGTGAGGACGGTGACCCCCGTGGCGAAACGGCCCAGTACGGCGCGCAGTTCGCCCCGGCCGTGACCGGGCTGCGGCAGGCCGGCGACGGGCGGGGGGCCGGGGCGCACCGGCAGCCGTTCGGCGCTCATGCTCCCGCCCCGCTCGTCGCTCCGGCGGATCGCGCGCCCGCCCCCGCCGCGTAGGGCGCGAGCGCGGTGCGCAGCGCCTCGGGGACCCGGGTCGGACGGGTGTCGGTGTTCGGCCCGCGCATGCACGCGATCCGCTGCCGCCCCTTCGCCACCAGGTCCTCGGCCCCGTTCTCGCGCAGGCGGACGTAGTCGAAGCTGAAGGCCACCTGGGTCTGGGTCAGGTCGTCGAGGCGCATCCGGACCGACAACTCGTCGAAGGCCGTGATCTCCGCGAAGAACTCGCAGTCCACCTTGAGGGTGAACAGCTTCAGGTCGTCCCTGATGTCCGCGAGCACCTCGGGCGCGCGCTCCAGCAGGAACATCTCCCGGCACCTCCCCTGCCAGCGCAGGTAGTTGACGTAGTAGACGTTGCCGACGAGGTTGGTGTCCTCGAAGCCCACCAGGTGGCGGTACTCGTAGTAGGGCTGCATCGTCAGTCGTTCCTCTCCTCGGCCTGTGCCATGAGCGCGAACACCACGGGCTCCGCGACGGTCCGCAGGGCCGTCGGGAAGGTCGCGATCCGGGCCGTGCCCGAGCGCAGCGACACCCAGCGCGCCTCGCCCGGAGGTGTGCTGTCGACGGTGAGCCCGGCGAGTGCGCGGCCGTTCTTGCGCAGGCACTCGACCGCGCTCCACACCCGGGTGGCCGCGAGGGACAGCTCCTCCTCCTGCTCGGCCGCGATCAGCCGGGCCAGGGCGAACCCCTCCGCGCCCAGCAGCCCCTGCCACTCCTCGGCGGAACGGGGCTCGGCCGTCTGCACGTCGCAGGCCACCGGTACCTCGCCGGTGACCACCAGGGTCACCCCCGCGCCGTGCGAGGCGGAGACGTGCGGGCCGCCCGGGATCTCCGGCCGGCCGTCCGGGCCGTGGGTCACCTCGGTGGCCCGGCCCAGCGCCCAGCCGGCGGCCTGCGCGGTCGCCGCGCGGCGGGCGGCCACCCCCTGCGCGGGCGCCTCGTCGGGCCGGACGACGACGCGTACGGGGGCGGGCAGCAGCCGCTCGGCGCGCCGCTCCAGGTACGGGCCGAGCAGGGTGGGCTGCCAGGGCCCGGTGCCGTCCTGCTTGCGCACCGCCTGGAGCCGCAGCCCCTCCCAGCGTTCGACGAGCCTGCCCGAGCGGTCGCGGACGTCGAGGTCGTAGACGTAGCTGTCGCCGGTGCGGGAGCGCTCCGCCGCGTGCAGCGTCACCTGGTCCCGCCCTCGCGCCTCGGCCGGGTCGGCCAGGTGGAGGCGCTCGACGCTCACCGGGAGCAGCGTGGCGTCCGGCACGCAGCACTGGATCGAGTGCATCAGGGCGTCCCGGGTGCCCGGGTCGGCCAGGACGAGCCCGGCGGCCAGGTGCCGCGCGAACCAGGGTCGGCCGTCCGTGTCGGCGATCTCCGCGACGCAGCCCTTGGCGGCCAGTCGCCGGTAGCCCACCAGGCGCTGGAAGCGCGGCCCCTGGAAGAGGACCGGCCCGTAGAGGTCGCGGTCCGGGGCCAGCGGGAGCCGCGGCGCGTCGTCGGCGACGGGCGCGGGCCCGGTGTCCTCCGGCTCCGGTCGGTCGTAGCGGAGCGTGGCGCGGAAGTGGTCGGCCTGGAAGCCGGTCTCACTGCTGCGGATCACGGCCTCCACGGTTCCGGCGTTCCGGGCCAGCACCGCGACCCGGACGGTGGTCGCCCCGTGCGGCGGGATGACGATCGGCCGCAGGAACTCCATGTCCTCCAGGGTGGGTGCCCCCTCGAACCCGGTGAGCGCCGTGGCGGCCTGGGCCATGGCCTCCATGCCGAGGACCGCGGGGAACAGCAGGTCGCCGTCCAGTTCGTGATCGGCCAGGTAGAGGTCGTCGGAGGCGGTCAGTTCGGAGTCGACGACCAGCTCGATGCCCGGGTAGTGGGCCTGGGGACGGTCGACGAAGCGCAGCAGCGGCAGGTCCCGCTGCTCCAGCGTCAGCGTCGGCAGCCCGCCCGCCCGTCCCATCACGACCAGGGCGGCGGGCGCGTCAGGGTCGGCGAGCACCTGCTTGAGCAGGGCCACGCCCTCCTGCGTCGGGATCGGCTCGATGCCCTCGCGGATCAGCGACTCCAGTACGCCGAGCCGCTCCCCCATGCCGGACCCGGACCACACGGACCACTCCAGGGCCAGGCAACGGCAGTGGGGGTAGTCCTCCCGCACCTGGCGGGTCAGGTCGGTGAGCCAGTCGTTGGCGGTGGCGTAGTCGGCCTCGCCGCGCAGGCCGGCCCGGCCGATGATGGAGCCGAAGGTGACGAGCAGGCGCAGGGAGGCCGGGTCGACGGCGGTGAGCACGTTGCCCAGGCCGGTGATCTTCGGGGCGAGGGTGCGGCGGAAGGACGCCTCGTCCAGGTGGGCGAGGGCGTGCGGTTCGTTGCGGCCCGCGCCGTGGAGTACGGCGGTGACCGGGCCGAGCGCCGTACGGATCTCGTCGACCGCCGCCTTGACCTCGTCGGCGGAGGTGACGTCGGCGCGGACGTAGCGGACGTTGACGCCCGCCGCGGTCATCCGCTCCAGGTTGGCCCGCAGTTCGGGATCGGTGGCGGGATCGGACCGGCCGAGCAGGGCGAGGCCCGCCCCGGTGGACTCGGTGAGGGCGAGGGCGCATTCGGCGGTGATGCCCTTGCCGCCGCCGGTCACGAGCAGCACGTCCTGGGCGTCGAGCACCTGTTCCGGCCCGGTACCGGCGCCCGGCTCCCCGGCCGGGGAGGTGACCGGCAGCGGGCGCAGCACCGGCACGGTACGGCGGCCGTCGGCCCCGTGGTGGACCTCGCTGAACCCGCCGGTCGCCGCGACGTCGCGCACGACGCGGGCGCTCAGCTCAGCGGCGCGTTCCGCCGGCATCCGCTCCGGCAGCTCCGCGGTGACCACGGTGGTCGCGATGCCCGGTGCCTCCAGGTGCAGGGTCTTGGCCAGGCCCGCCGCGCCCCGCCGGTCGCCGACCGCGACGAAGCGGGTGGCCCCGGAGCGGGACAGCGCGGCGCGGGCGGCGGAGATCATGAGCTGCGCGTGGTCCTCGTCGCAGTCCCGGGGCAGGCACAGGAGCACTCCGCCGCCGAGCCCCGCGCTGCGCAGGGCCTCGTGCAGGCCGGGGGCCAGCGGATGGCGTGCGGGGGCGAACAGCTCCCAGTCCCCCTCGCCGGTGGGCCCGGCCGCGGGAGCCGGTCCGGCCGGTACCTGGTCGACGGCGAAGGCCCGGACCCAGGGGGCCACGCCGAGGGGCACCACCGGCTCCTCGGCCCCGCCCGCGTCCGCCTGGGCCAGCCCGTCGAGGAGTTCCGCGAGTTCGGCGAGGGTGGAGGTGGCGAAGGCGGTGGTGACCGTCGGTGCGGGGATGCCGAGTTCCTGGGTGGCGCTGTTCATGATCTGCGCCACGGTGATGGAGCTGAGATGCAGTTCGTCGAGGGGGTTGCTGTGCGGGTTCACGGCCTCCAGGGGCAGTTCGGCCCGCTCGGCGGCGAGGCGCAGGAGGACCGGGAGGCTGCCGTCCTCCCCGGACACCGAGGCGGCCGGCGCCTCGTCCGCCGCCTCCGCGACGGTCGGTGCGTCGACGCGTACGCCGGCGAGGGGCAGTGCGATGTCCGGGGTCGACTCGCAGGGGCTCGCGAAGAAGCGGAACTCCTTGTCCAGGGGCAGCGGCCGGGTGAAGCGGTCCTCGAACAGCGCGGCGTGCCGCACGGGCGCGCCGAGGGTGTACGCGGCCGCGGTCGCGGTCAGCAGTCCGGACAGGGAGGTGGAGTCCGCGTCGAGCGAGACGGCGGGCACCCCGGGGGCGATGTCCGCGGCCAGTCCCTTCAGGGTCCGCCCGGGGCCGACCTCGATCAGCAGGTCCACCTCGGCGGCCAGGGTCTGGACGGCCTCGGCGAACCGCACCGGCTCCAGCACCTGGCGGGTCAGCAGCTCCGCCACGTCGGTGTCGGGGGTGACCTCGCCCGCCGTCACCGTGGAGATCATCCGCCGGGCCGGCGGGGCGAACCGCTGGGTCCCCAGGTAGGCGCCGAGCTCCTTGGCGGCGGGCGCGACGGCCGGGGAGTGGAAGGCGTGCGAGACGTTGATCGCCGCCGTGCCCAGGCCCCGCGCGGCGGCGAGGGCGCGGACCCGCTGGACGGCGTCGGCCGGACCGGAGACCACGGTCTGCCGGGGGCCGTTGTAGCCCGCGATGACGACCGGCTCCCCGGCCAGCAGGGGTTCGGTGTCGGCGGGGGCGGCGGCGATGCCCGCCATGGTCCCGTCCCCGTCGCTCGCCTCGGCCATGAGCCGTCCGCGTTCGGTGGCGGTGCGCAGGACCGAGGACTCGTCGAGCACTCCGGCCCAGTGCAGGGCCGTGACCTCACCGAGGCTGTGTCCGGCCGCCGCCACCGCCTCGATGCCGAGCGCGGACAGCACCCGCAGTCCGGCGAGGGAGGAGGTGACGATGCGCGGCTGCGCCACGGCGGTGGCGACCAGGTCGCCGCCGGTGGGCAGCGGGTGCGCGCGGTACAGCTCGTCGACCGGGGCGAAGCGGCGCCGCAGCGCACCGCCGTCGCCGCGCCGGCCGGCGCCCTGGCCGGGGAAGAGGAAGCCGACGCGGGGTCTGGCCGCCGCGCTGCCGAGGAACACCCCTCCCGAGGTGTCGAGCACCGATCGCGCGCCGCCGTCCAGCAGGGTGAGCAGCTTCGTGAAGCGCTGCTCCGCCTGTTCCGGGGAGGCCGCGAGGACGGCGGCCCGGATCGGCCGCTCTTCGAGTTCGCCCTGCAAGGTGGCGGCGAGGTCGCCGAGTTCGGCGAAGGAGAGCTGCGGGACGAAGGCGGCCAGCCGGGCGGCCTTGCCGCGCAGTTCGGCCACGGTGCCGGCGTCGAGCAGCAGCAGTTCGGTGTCCTGACGGGACCGTACGAGCCTGCGGGTGACCCGGCCGACGTCCTCCTTGCGCACCCCGTCGGCGTGCTCGACCACGATGTGCGCGTTGATGCCGCCGAAGCCCATGGAGGAGGCGCCCGCGCGGATGGGGGCGTCCTGCGGCCACAGCTCCGCCTCGCCGGGGACCCGCAGGGCCGGCCGGTCGCCGGTCAGTTCGGGGTGCGGGTCGACGTGGCTGGTCGCGGGCGGGATGACCTGGTGGCGTACGGCGAGGACGGCCTTGAGGAGACCGGCGACACCGGCCGCCGCCTTGGTGTGGCCGAAGTTGCCCTTGACCGTGCCGAGGGCGGCGGGCGGCGCGTCCGGGTCGGCGGCCCGGCGGGCCTCCGAGAAGGCGCGCAGCTCGGTCGTGTCGCCCACCGCCGTACCGGTGCCGTGCCCCTCGAAGTAGCCCACCGTCTCGATGCCGAACCCGGCTGCGGCGTAGGCGCGTTGGAGGGCGAGCCGGTGCCCGGACGCCTCCGGCCTGGTGATCCCGCCGCGCCCGTCGGAGGAGTAGCCCCAGCCGGCGATGGTCGCGTACCGGAACCTGCCCTGGGCGACGGCGTCCTCGTCGCGCATGAGCACGAGCATGCCGCAGCCCTCGCCGGGCCAGAAGCCGTTGGAGCCACGGTCGTAGACGCGCATCTCACCGGTGGCGAGGGCGCCCGTCTTCGCGAAGCCGATCACCTCGAAGGGGTCGATGCTGAGGTCCACGCCGCCGGCCACGGCCACGTCGAGCCGTCCGTTCGCCAGCGCGTCGCACGCGGTGGCGGTGGAGAGCAGCGAGGAGGAGCAGGCCCCGTCGACGGTGAATCCGCCGCCCTTGAAGTCGAAGTGGTTGCAGATCCGTCCGGCGATGGTGTTGGCGAGCCCCCCGGCCAGGGTGTCCTCGCCGATCGGCGGGAAGGGGCTCTTGTAGCGCTCTTCGAGCTGGTCGAGGAAGGCGGCCAGGGCGGCGTCGTCCCAGCCCTGTTCGCGCAGCGCCGCCCCGACGGTGCGGCGTACGTAGGGCCAGCGCAGCCGCATCAGGTTGGCCCGGCTGAACTCGCCGGTCAGGGTGTTGCCGATGACGACCCCGGTGTTGAGGTCGCCGAGTCCCTCGCCGAAGGGGAATCCGGCGTCCTCAAGGGCGCGCGCGGCGGTGTCGAGCGCGAGCCAGTGCGTCATGTCGGTGGCGCGGAAGGTGCTGCCCGCGACGCGGTACTTGACCCGGTCGAACTCGAATCCGTCGAGGACGGCGGCCTTGGCCGAGTAGAAGCGGTCGGGGGCGGCGGGGTCGGGTGAGTAGTAGTCCTCGGCGCGCATCCGCTCGTCGGGCAGCCGGCGGAAGGCCCGCCGGCCGGCCAGGACGTTCTGCCACAGCTGCTCGGCGTCGTCCGCGTCCGGGTACCGGCAGGCGAGGCCGACGACGGCGATCCTGGCGGGGGCGGTGCCGGGGGAGCCGGCGGGTGCGGTGCGGGAGGCCGAGGGGGAGGGAAGGGGGGAGGAGGGCATCACGCGGCCACCGCCTCGATCGTGGACTTGTCGCCGAGCGCCGTACCGCGGCCCCCGGACTGGTGGTCCCCGGAGCCTGCCGGGGTCTTGCGGCGCTGGACGAGATGGGCGACCCACCAGCCGATGCCGCGTATCGCGCAGACCGCGGTGGTGGCGAAGAAGAGGGTGTAGACGACGTTGAACAGCATCATCACGCCGTAGACGGTGGCGACCGAGGCGCCGAACACGAACTGGTTGCGCCCCTTCGTGGGGGTGGTGCCCGGGTCGCTGATCATGTAGTTCGTGAACAGGACGAAGGCCACCCCGCTCATCGGGCCGAGCGCGGAGGCGAGGGCCACGTCCCAGAACCAGTGCCGGATCAGGGCCTGGATCACGAAGCCGCCGAGCCAGCCGACGATCAGCGCGGTCCGCTTGGTGAGCGCGGTGTTGATGATGGTTCCCGCGGTCGCGATGATCAGCGGGATCGCCGCGCGGAAGAAGGTGTTGGCGTTCTCGGTGAACTCGTAGGGCGGGGCGATGCTCACCCAGGAGCCGAAGCAGACCAGCGAGAGCGTGATCCCGAAGTTGGACGGGTTCATGAAGTGCCGCATACGGCCCGCGACCGGGGCCTGCATCGCGTGCTTGCCCGCGACGCCCGCGAACACCCCGAACAGCACCGGCAGCAGCTGGTTGTTCGCGTACAGCAGCATGTTCACCGCGAGGGCGGTGATGTGGGCGGGCAGCAGGAACTCGTAGACGCCACGGAACCCGTGGCCGGTGAACCGCGCCGGCCTGCGCTGGGCCCAGGCGCTCAGCAGTTCGAGGAGGATCTCCGTCGTGTAGCCGGCGGCCACCGCGAGGACGGGCCACAGCCAGGGCTGTTCGAAGCCGAGCACGGTGTACCCGAGGACGTTGAACACGCTCATGGAGATGGCGAAGTTGCGCAGCGCCAGGTAGCGCGGGTCGCGTTTGGCCACCGGAGGGGCAGCGGCGGGTGGAGACGTGACGGTGGTCATCGGTCGGCGACCTCCTGCGCGGTGTCGGTCAGCAGATACGTGTGGGTTCCGGGGGTGAGCTTCCGGGTCGTGTGGTGCCGGCCGCCGTCGGCGTCCCGCCACGACAGCCGCACGGTGGCCGGTCCGTCGTACGAACCGAGTCCGAAGTGCACGTCGAAGCTGCGGAAACCGCTGTGGCCGCCGCCGCCGTCGAGCTGGGAGACCTGGGTGCCGTCGGGCGTGGTGACCTTGACGGTGGCGCCGTAGGCGGGGGCGCCGGTGTTCGCGATGCCCTTGCCCTTGCCCGCGCCCTCACCGGAGTCGGTGGCAGGCCGGTACAGGCGCAGGCCCAGGTAGTTCCCCTTCTTGGGGGCCTGGTTGGCGTAGAAGGCGGGCGGTCCCCACTGGCGCGCGACGGCGAAGTCGAGGACGCCGGTCCCGGTGGTGTCACCGGTGGCGAGGGCCCGGGTCGGGATCTTGACGTCCAGCCCCAGCTGCTTGGACACGTTGGCGTACTCGCCGCTCTCCGTCTTCGCGTAGAAGCCGAGGATGTCGTCGCCCGCGACGTCGTCACCGGGCTGGACATGCGGCCACATGGCGGGGTTGGACAGCAGGTTGTCGTTGGTCATGGCCATCTCCTGCAACCACGGCCAGCGGTCGGTCTCGCCCTTCACGAAGCCGGTGGCCTGCATGATCGACACGTCGCCGTCGTTCAGGAAGTCGGCCATCTTGGTGTCCCAGCCCCAGCCGGTCCAGGCCACCCCGTGCTGCTGTGCCTCCTGCTCGAAGGGCGCCTCGCCGGACTCCAGCTTCCGGCGCGCCTCGTCCTCGCTGCCGGCCTTGTTCATCCAGAGGAAGTTGCTCTCCTCCAGGCCCCAGGCGGCGGTGATGTTGCTGACCATCATGTCGAAGCGGCCGTTGCGGTCGACGTCGGCGAAGTCGACGCCCATGCCCTTGAAGGAACCCTTGCCGAGCACGAAGGACTTCGGGGTGGTCGGCGTGCGCTTGCCGGTGGCCTCCGAGTACCTGATGTGTCCCGGGGTGGACCGGTTGTACAGCAGGTGGTCGTGGCCGAAGTCGTCGGCGATGTACATCTCGGGCAGGTCGTCGCCGGTCAGGTCGGCCCCGGAGATCGCGAGCGTCCAGCCGGTGGACGCCCCGTAGGGGATGGCCCCCTTCTCCTCCACGAAGGAGACGGTGGGATCGTCCCCGGCGCGGGCACCGGTCCAGCGCATGACGTGGTCGCCGCCGGCGTTCTTCGCGTTGGACAGGGAGTCGTTCATCAGCACGTTCTTGAGACCGTGCGGGTCGAGCACGTCGGAGTCCGGGAAGTAGTTCCCCACCACGATCGACGGGTGGCCGCTGCCGTCCAGGTCGCCGACGTAGACGGCGTCGGTGTTCCAGCGGGGGCCGTGGTAGGCGCCGTCGTCGCTCTGCGCCGCCACCACCTCGCGCGGCACGTAGGAGGCGGGAGACAGGTCGCTCGCCCCCGCCTTGGCCAGGAACACGACGGGGGTGCGCCCCCAGTAGGAGACCAGCAGGTCCATCCGGCCGTCGCCGTTGAAGTCCCCCGGGGCGCAACCGGTCGGCGCCATCGCCTCGTCCATCGGCAGCGGGGCCGCGTCGAGGACGAACGGGGTGAAGCGGTCCGCCTTCGGCGCGGTCGGCGTGTACGTCACCACGACCTGGTCGGTACGGGTGTCGACGATGCACATGCCGTCGGCCTTCCCGTGGCCCATCAGGTCGTTGATGGCGATGCCCGCGCCGACCGAGGAGATCCAGGACCGGATCTTCTGATAGGCCGGATTCACCTTGCGAACCGTGTTCATGGGCTGTGACGCGTAGCCCGGTGGCAGCGCGATGGCCATTTCCTGGAACTTGTACTTCGCCGCGGCCTCGTCACCGCCGGCCACGGCTACGGAAGTCCGGACCGTAAAGAACAGTGACGCGGCCACCAACACCGTCACCACACCTGGTGTCATTCTGCGGAATCGCTCGCGTCGATCCATCGCACTCCCCCTCACTTACCGCCCAAAAGGGACAATTGCTCGGCTTGAGTTCGCATTCCGAGAATGGGTGACGGCGGATCGCGGTGCCTCTCCGACATTGCCCGAAACGGCCGGGCCGTCGGGGTTCGCCGAAGTCGGGAGGAAAACAGCAAGCTGGAAGAGAGGCCGCACACGGCCCCCGGCCCGGACCACGGGAATAGCCGCCACCGGACCCGTCATCCCTGATCAGCGCGCGATCACCGGGAATGCGGGATGCGCCCGGGGGCGCGGTCGGGAGGGATTGCGGTGGCGCACCTGAGAGCACGACCGGGAGGGATCGTGGTGGCGGGCGTCCGGGACGGGGACGCCACCCGGCGAGGCGGGAGCCTGTCGCGGCGGTTTGCTAAAGGCCGCTCGCGCCGCCGCGTCCCCGGAACGCGGCGACCGCCTCGTCCCGGTCCGCTCCGGCGCTCACGAGGAGACCGACCACCTCGGCCTCCAGGCAGACGTCCGCGTCGTAGGGCTCGATCAGGTAGCCCCCGAGTTCCAGGGTGACCAGGCCGTGCAGCGCGACCCACAGCTGATGGGCCACCAGGTGGGGGTCCCCCGGCCTCAGCCCGCCCGACTCCATGGCGCGTTCGACCGCCAGCACCAGGACGTTCAGCGTGTACCGGCCGTGCTGACGGTCCTCCTCGGACAGCGAGAAGCCGCCGAGGCTCGCACCGCCGAACATCACTCCGTAGAGATGGCGGTGCTCCAGCGCGTTGTCCCGGTACGCGGCCCCGAGGGCGCAGATGTCCGCGACCGGGTCCGAGGAGCGCGCCACGCCCTCGAAGCGCCGGTCGAGCAGCCGGAAACCCTCCTGAACCATGGCCCTGACCAGGTCGTTCTTTCCCCCGAAGTGGGTGTACACCGCCGTCGTGGAGGCGCCCACCGCCGCGGCCAGGCGCCGTGTCGACAGGGCGGCGGGCCCTTCTTCGGCGAGCAACTGTGCGGCGGCCTCCAGGAGTTGGACGCCGAGGGCGGGATTCGCTGTCCGTGGGCTCACCGTTGACATCCTCTCACGGGGGTGCGATTTTGATGTAACGATGTTACGTAACAGTGATTCCTGAGGACGGACAGCGATGCCCACTCGTCACCAGAACAGCACGTCACATCTGCTGAGCAGCGGCTACCGGCCCGTCACCGAGGAAGTCACCGTGCTCTCCCCGCCGGTGCGCGGACAGCTGCCCGCGGAACTCGACGGGACCTTCCTGCGCATCGGCCCCAACGCGCTGGGCGGCCACGACCCGGCCCGCCAGCACTCCTTCCGCGGTGACGCGATGGTGCACGGACTGCGGCTGCGCGGGGGCCGGGCCGAGTGGTACCGCAACCGCTGGGTGCGCACCGGCCGGGCGGCGCGCGCCCTCGGTGAACTGCCCACGCCCGGGCCCCGCCGCGGCGCCTCGGACAACACCAACGCCGGCCTCGTCCGGCACGCCGGGCGCACCCTCGCGCTCGCCGACGGCGGGGCGCTGCCGACCCGGCTGGGCGAGCGGCTGGAGACCCTCGACCGTGTCGACTTCGACGGCACCCTGCCCGGCGGCTTCAGCGCCCACCCCGTCCTGGACCCGCTCACCCAGGAGATGCACGCGGTGGCGTACGAACCGGGCCGGCCCGGCGTCGACCTCCTGACGCTGGACGCGTCCGGCCGGGTGCGGCGGTGCGAGAACATCACGGTGAAGGGCACCCCGATGATGCACGCCTTCTCGCTGACCGACCGGCACGCGCTGATCTACGACCTGCCGGTCACCTACAGCGCCCGGGCGGCGGCAGCGGGAGCGGACGTGCCCTACGCGTGGGACGACGGCCACGGCGCCCGCCTCGGTGTGCTGCCCCGTGACGGCCGGGACGCCGACGTGCGGTGGACGGACCTCGCCCCCTGCTACGTGTTCCACCCCGTCAACGCGTTCGAACAGGGCCGGTACACCGTGGTCGACGTCATCCGCCACGAGCGGGTCTTCGACCGCGATCCGCTGCATCCCAGCGAGTCCTCGCCCGCCCTGTGGCGCTGGATCGTCGACCGCTCCAGCGGCACCGTGGCCGAGCACCGGCTCGGCGAGGCGGTGGAGGAGTTCCCGCGCATCGACGAGCGGTACACGGGCTCCCCGTACCGCTACGCCTTCACCGTGGGGCTGCGGCCCGGGCAGGGCGCCGCGCTCGCCGGACCCGCGCTGCTGCGCCACGACCTCGTCACCGGCCGGGTCGACCGGCACGACTTCGGCCCGGGACGCGAGGGCGGCGAGGCGGTCTTCGTCCCGCGCCACGGCGCCGCCCCCGAGGCGGACGGCTGGCTGCTCAGCCTCGTCCACGACACCGCCACCGGCCGCGGTGAACTCGTCGTCCTGGACACCGCCGACTTCACCGGGCCGCCGCTCGCCACCGTCCCGCTGCCGGTGCGCGTCCCGCACGGCCTGCACGCCCAGTGGACGGCCGGCGGCTGACCGGCCCGGTACCGGTGACGCCCGCGGGCCCGGTCCGTCCGGTCAGGACCTGACGAGCCGCGCGGAGCCCCGGGAGGAGGCGGACCCGGCAATCTGCGAGAAGCCACCGCGCCGTGTCGCCCCACACGATGACACGCGTGTCGCACCGGACGAGGACGGCGACACCGGCAACCGCCGCCCCTTCCTTTCGACACGTCACCGAAGGATGCCATGTCCGTTTCCAGCTCAGGAAGAACAGCCCGCCACCGCAGTACCGCCGGCCGCGGCTTCGAACACCCGTGGGCCTTCTGGACCGGCGCCCTCGCCTGCACCGCGGGGGTACTGCTGCACCTGCCCATGTACGTGAGCGCCCGGAGCATGGGCTACCACATGAACGGGATGCGGGCCGACACCCCGATGATCCTCGGCATGGTGCTCATCGTCGCCGGTCTGCTCGCGGTGCTGTACGGCCTCGTGCCCCGCGACGGGCGGGAGATCGGGCGCAGTTCGGCGCGCATCCGGGTCCGCGCCCTCGACGACGCGCCGATCAGGGGCCAGCACGTCGCGCTCCTGATCGTCATGGCGATCGCCGTGACGATCGACGTGATGAAGCCGACCACCCTGTCCTTCGTCGCGCCCGGCGTCGCGCACGAGTACGGGCTGAAGTCGCCCCTGAACCCGGGCGGGGACATCCCCGTGGCCTGGCTGCCGCTGGCCGGTATCACCGGCACGGTGATCGGCTCGCTGGTCTGGGGGTGGCTCGGGGACCGCATCGGGCGCCGGGCCTCCCTGCTCTTCGCCGGGATGCTGTTCGTGACCACCTCGATCTGCGGCACCATGCCGGGGTTCACCTGGAACCTCGTGATGTGCGCGTTCATGGGGATCGGCGCCGGCGGCATGCTGCCCATCACCTTCACCCTGCTCGCCGAGACCGTACCGGCCCGGCACCGCGGCTGGCTGCTGGTGCTGATCGGCGGTGACATCGCGGGCGCGTACGTCATCACGAGCTGGCTCGCGGCGGAGCTCACCCCCACCTACAGCTGGCGCGTCCTGTGGCTCATCGGCCTGCCGACCGGGCTGCTCTTCATCGCCCTGAACCGGTGGATACCGGAGTCGCCGCGCTATCTCCTGGCCCGCGGCCGCCGTGCGGAGGCCGCGAGCGTGCTGGAACGCTACGGGGCGGTCGCCGAGGAGAACGAGGAGCCGGAGGAGACGGACCGCCAGCCGGCCGGGCACGGCAGCTACCTCGCCCTGCTGCGCGGCCGTCTGCTGGCGCCGACCGCCGCGATCGGCATCCTCGGTCTGGGCACCGGCCTGGTGACCTTCGGCTTCCAGCAGTGGGTGCCCACCAACCTCCAGCATCTCGGCTACTCCGAGGTGAACTCGGACTACGTCGTCCGCAACGCCGCGCTCCTCGGCCTGCCGCTGACCGTGCTCACCGCGTGGATGTACGGCGTCTGGGGCAGCCGGAAGACCCTCGTCACGGTGTCCGGCGTCACGGCGCTCACCCTCATCGGGTGCGTCGTGGCCGGTGACGCGATGGCCAAGGACCATCTCCTGGCCTCGCTGCTCCTGGTCGTCCCGCTGTCCGGGGTCAGCTCCGTGGTGGCCGTGGTGGCGGGGTACGCCGCCGAGGTCTACCCCACGCTGGTGCGCTCGCGCGGCACCGGGCTCGCGGCCGGTATGACCAAGATCGGCGGCGTGCTGATCCTCGCGCTCACCGTCGCCGCCGCGACCGTGCCCTCGATCGGCGTGACCGCCCTCATCGGCGCGGTGCCGCTGCTGCTGGCCGCGGTGATCTTCCTGTGGGTCGGGCCGGAGACCAAGGCGCGCCGACTGGAGGACATCCACCGGGAACTGATGGCCCCACGGGTGTGACCACCCGTCGCCGGACACGCCGCTCGTCGGCGCCGCCGGGGGCCGCCGGCCGGCGGCCCCCGGCGGCGGGGAACTCATCGACCGCCCTTGACCAAAAGCGCGGAATGGCTTTACCCGCGGCCGTCCGGAATTCCGACCGGCCGACAAAGGACCTGATGGCGCCGCAAAAGGAATGAACCGCCGCCCCGCGACGGCAAACCGGAATCCATGCTTGACGCCGGACTTGATCTCCACCTTTAATGGGCCCGTCTGAGGGGCCTCAGGAATTCCGCAGGACAAGCAGTCGCTGTTGCAACCAAAGCAAATGAGATGCTTCACGGGGCAGGTGCAGTGTACAGGCAAAGATTTCTGAGGTATCTCCCGCATTCCGGCGTTCCGGAGGGGCGGCGGCGTGGCTGAATTCCGGCTCGCGGTCCGCACCCGCCCGCTCCCCGGCCGCGAGGCCGAGTACCACGAGTGGTACGACGGCTTCCACCTCGAAGAAGTGCTCCGGGTACCCGGATTCGTCGCCGCGCGGCGGTTCGCACCGCTGCCGGACGACGCCGACGCGGGGATCGCCGCCGACGGCGACCACCTCGCCCTCTTCACCGTCGAGTCCGAGGACATCGCGGCGACCGTCGCGGCCTTCCGCACCGCCCAGCGCACCATGGCCGTGCCGCCGTGCCTGGACCCCGACAGCGTGGTCCTCACCTGGTGGCGACCGCTCGGCCCCCGCAGGACGAGATCCTCCCCCGCGGACGCCCCGGGCGCGTAACGCCCCCCTCCGGCGTGCCGGCCCCCTGCCTCGTACGGACGACGACGTCCGCCGTACCGATGTGCCATGCCGGTCCCCGACACCCCCAGGCCCGGCGCCCACGTGCCCGTCCGGACGAAAGGCATGACGACATGACAGCCCAGCTCGACTCCGCCCAGCACGCGGTGCTGCCGCCCCCCGGAACCCAGGACTCCGCCGGCCCGCACGGATGGCGGGTGAGCACGAGCAAAGAAGTCGCCTACGAGGTGCGCCTGGTCGCCGGGCTCCTCGACCCGGACAATCCGGCACTGGCCACGGCGGGCGCCCCCGAGCCGGCCCGGCCGGGACGCCGGCTCGTGGTCGTCGACGCCACCGTCCACGAGCTGTACGGGGACCGCGTCCGCGCCTACTTCGAGAAGCGGGGCGTCGAGTACGCCCCGTGCGTCATCGACGCCCACGAGTCCGTGAAGAACATGGAGACGGTCTTCGAGATCGTCTCCGCGATGGACGCCTTCGGGGTCTCCCGGCGCCGCGAACCCGTCATCGCCATCGGGGGCGGTGTCCTGACCGACCTGGTCGGCCTCGCCGCCAGCCTCTACCGCAGGTCCACCCCGTACGTGCGGGTCCCCACCACACTCATCTGCATGGTCGACGCGGCGATCGGCGCGAAGACGGGCGTCAACTTCCACGAGCACAAGAACCGGCTGGGCACCTACCACCCGTCCGCCGTCACCCTGATCGACCGCGAGTTCCTCGGCACCCTGGACCGGCGCCACATACGCAACGGGCTCGCCGAGATACTCAAGATGGCCCTGGTCAAGGACTCCGCCCTGTTCGAGTACCTGGCCGCCCACGGGCCCCGGCTGGTCGAGGACCGCATGGCCGTGGACACCGGCAGCGGCGACGTGGCCACCGAGGTGATGCGGCTGGCCATCACGGGCATGCTGGAGGAGCTGGAACCGAACCTCTGGGAGCACGACCTCAAGCGCCTGGTCGACTTCGGGCACACCTTCTCGCCCACCGTCGAGATGCACGCCCTGCCCGAACTGCTGCACGGCGAGGCCGTCTCCACCGACATGGCGCTGTGCGCCGTCCTCGCCCACCGGCGGGGGCTGCTCGACGACGCGGCCCTGCACCGGGTCCTGGGCGTGATGGCCGGTCTGGGCCTGCCCGTGTGGCATCCGGTGTGCACCACCGAACTGATCGTGCGCGGGCTGGAGGACACCGTCCGCCACCGCGACGGCAGGCAGTTACTGCCCCTGCCCGAAGGCATCGGCCATGTCCGCTTCGTCGACGACGTGACCCCCGCCGAACTCGACGCGGCCCTGCGGGTCCTGGCCCGCACCGCCGAGGGGGCCTGAGTGGACGGCGTACGCGCGGTACTCCTGGCCGGCGGGGAGGGCCGCCGGATGGGGCCCCTGGGCCGCGGGCGGCTCAAACCCCTGGTGCCCTTCGGCGGCAGCAGCCGGCTCATCGACTTCAGCCTCGCCAACACCCGCGACTCCGGCTTCCACGAGGTGCTCCTGCTCTCCCAGTACGAGGAGCGGCAGCTCATGGACGACCTGCACACCGTGTGGAACCGCGCCCCGTCCCGCCACCGGGTGCACTTCGGCCCCTACGACGCCGCCTACCGCGAGGCCGGCGACCAGCTCCCGCACGCGCTCCCCGAGCGGACCTGGCCCGAGGAGCGCGGCACGGCGGACGCCCTCATCGCCAAGGCCCCCTACGTGTTCGGCCCGGACACCTCCGAGGTCATGGTCCTGCACGCGGACCACGTCTACCGCTTCGACTACGGCGACATGATCCGCCGTCACCGGGCCGACCGCGCCGCCCTCACCGTCTCCTACCAGCGCATCGAGCGGCGCTGGGTGCACCTGTTCGGCATGGTCGGCTTCGACGCCTCCGGCAACCTCACCGAGTTCGTCGAGAAGCCGGAAAACCCCTCCAGCGACCTGGTGTTCGCCGCGTTCTGCGTCTTCGACGCCAAGGTCCTGCGGCGCTACCTCGAACAGCTCGACGGCACCGACTGGCAGCACGACATCAGCCGCGACGTCATCCCCGCCATGCTGGCCGCGGGCGAACGCGTCCGCGGCTACGAGGTCACCGGGTACTGGGACGACATCGGCACCGTCGAGCGCTACCACCGCGCCCACCGCGGCCTGCTCGCCGATCCGCCCACCCTCGGCCTGGGTGAACTGCCGCGCACCGTAAGGCCGGAGGTGCCCCGCCGCAGGGTCGCCGACGAGGCCGGGGTGCGCGCCAGCATCGTCGCGGCCGACCTGGTCAACGAGGGCCGGATCGAGGACAGCGTGGTCTACCCGGGCGTCCGCGTCGGCCCCGGAGCGCGGGTGCGCGACTGCGTCCTGCTCCCCGGCGTCCAGGTGCCCGCCGGGGCCGGACTCACCTCGGCGATCGTGCTGGAGGACGGCACGGTCCAGCAGTGCGAACCCGTCCCGTCCCCCGGAGGTGCCGCCTCATGACCACCGCGCCCCCACCCACGCGAGGCCCCCGGGCCCGGGTCGTCGCGGACCTGGGCGGCACCACCCTGCGCCTGGGCCGGGTCACCGACGGCGTCCTCGACGCGGACTCCGTGCGCCGGGTCCCCACCGAGGGCATCGGCCGCCACCCCGGGCTGTCCCCACGCCTCCTCCAGGAGAAGGTCGTCACGCAACTCGCCGACGAACTCGACGCCTACCTGCGGTCCCCCCACGGGGCGGGCGCGGACGCCGTGGGGGTCTCCTTCGCCGGCCCGATGGCCAAGGACGGCACGGTCCTCGCCGGCCCCACCCTGTGGGGGAGCGCGACAGCCCCCCTGCCCGTCGCCGCCCTCCTCGAACGCCGCCTGCCGCTCCCGGTGTTCGTCGCCAACGACATCACCGCGGCCGCCTGGCGCTACGCGGCGGCCGAGCCGGAACCGTACTGCCTCATCACCATCAGTTCCGGCATCGGCCACAAGGTGTTCCGGCACGGCGAGATCCTCGTCGACGACGCGGGGCACGGCGGCGAGATCGGCCACTGGCGCGTCGACGCCTCGGACGACGCGGTGCCCTGCGAGTGCGGCGGACGCGGCCACCTCGGCGCGATCGCCTCCGGCCGGGGCGTCCTGCTCGCCGCCCGCCGCGCCGCCGCCGCCGACCCGGACGGCTTCGCGGCCTCCGCGCTCGCCGGACCGGCCGGCCGGCGACCCGGCGGCATCACCAACGAGGCGATGGCCGCCGCCCTGCGCGCCGACGACCCCTTCGCCACCACGGTGCTGAACGACTGCCTGCTTCCGCTGGCCCAGGCGGTGAACTGCGTGTTCACCGCCATCGGCGTCCGGCGCTACCTGTTCATCGGCGGATTCGCGCGGGCCGTCGGCCCGCGCTTCGTCCGCCTGCTGGGAGACCGCCTGACCCGGCTGGGCTGCTTCGGACTGAGTGAACAGGAGACCCGCGACATGCTCGCCCTCGGAGCCGACGACGACGACCACAGCCTGATCGGGGTGGCCCGCATGGTCGACCACGCGCTGCCGGTCCCGGCCGGGGCCGGCCGGTGAGGGCCCTCGTGGTCGGCAGCGGCTTCGTGGGCCGCGCCGTCGCCCGCCATCTGCTCGCCGAGGGCGACGAGGCGGTACTCGCCTCCCGCACCCCGCCGCTCGTGGACGGCCACCCCGTCGCCCCGCCCTGGGTCCCCCTCGACATCACCCGCCCCGGCGCCTTCGCCGCGGCGCTCGCCGAGGTCCGCCCCGACAGCGTCGTCCTGGTGCACGGCCCCTCCGACGTCACCTGGTGCGAGAGCCACCCCGAGGAGGCCATGGCCGGGCACGCGGGCGCGGCCCGCTCGGTGGCCGAGGCGATCGGCGACCGGCGGCTGGTGTTCATCTCGACCGACAACGTCTTCGACGGCGGCGCCACCACCTTCACCGAGTCCTCCCCCACCCGGCCCGCCAACGCCTACGGACGCGCCAAGCTCGCCGCCGAACACGTCCTCGGCGCCCTGCCAGGCGCCGTCCTGCTGCGGGTGAGCCTCATCTACGGCTGGGAGGCCGCGGACAGCCCCAAGTGGCTCAACTTCTTCGCCTCCTGCGTGCACCGGCTGCGCTCCGGCGAGAGAGTCACGGCCCCCTACGACCAGTGGACCACCCCCGTCCTGGTCGACGACGTCGCCGAGGCCACCCGCGCCCTGGCCACCGCCCCCGAGGTCCCCCCGCTGGTCCACCTCGGCGGACCCGACCGGCTCTCCCGTGCCGACTGGGCGGCCGGTATCGCCGCGGGCCTGGGACTGCCCCCCGGTCGCGTGGTCGCCGAACCGCGCGCGGCCGGCCGCTACGCCAACCGCCCCGCCTCCACCTGCCTGTCCAGCGAGGTGCTCGCGCACCACCCCGCGACCGCCTCGCTGCGGCCCCGGACGGTGCCCGAGGCCACGCGGCTGCTGCTCGACACGTACGCGACCCCACAGGCCCCGAGGACGAGGAGCGCCGGATGACCACGCACACCGACCCCGGCGGCCGGACCGGCACCTCCGGCGTGCCCACCGCCCGCCGCGTGGACCACTTCGCCCTCACCGTGCCCGATCTCGACGCCGCCGTGGACTACACCGTCCACGGGCTCGGCGGGGAACTCGTCTACCGGCTGCCCCCGCTCAGCCACGCGGACGACTGGATGCGGGAACACCTCGACGTGCATCCGCGCGCCGCCGCCGAGATCGCGCTGGTGCGCCTGGGGCCCACCACCAACCTCGAACTCTTCGCGTACACCGCGCCCGGCCGGGTCGCCGCCGCGCCCGCCCCGCACGCCCCCGGCGCCCCCCGCCTCGGCCTGCGCGCCGACGACATCGAGGCCGTCCTCGGCGCCCTGCGCGACCGCGGGTACCCGGGGGCGTTCGGACCGGTCCGCACCTGCGAGGCCGGGCCCTGGGCCGGTACCCGCTGGGTACGCGTCCCCACGCCGCTCGGCGTCCCCCTGGAACTGCGCTCGGTCCCCGGCCCGGCCCCCGCCGCGGCCGGCCGGTACCACCCGTCCGGCCGGTGGACCAACCGCGAGGACGGCGGCGGCTCCCCCGCGGCCCTGCCCTCCGTGCGCGGCCTGGACCACCTGGGCTGGACGGTGCCCGACCTCGACGCCGCCGAGGACTTCCTCGTACGGGTCCTCGGCGCCCAGCCGCTCGGCCGCACCACGCACGACCTCGCCGACCCCGCACTGGCCGCCGCGCACGGCGTACCGCCCGGCGGCGTCCTCCACCACAGCGCGCTGCGCGCCGGCCCCACCGACAACATCGAGCTGTTTGAGTACCGGGGCACGCCCGGCCCCCGCCCCGGCCGCCCGCGCAACAGCGACGTCGGCGGCACCCATCTCGCCCTGTACGTCGACGAGGTCGACGCCGCCGCCGCGTACCTGGCCGGACACGGCTGCACCGTCCTCGGCGCGCCCGAGACCATCGACGAGGGCCCGCTGACCGGGGACCGCTGGGTGTACGTGCGCACCCCCGTCGGCCTCTACGTCGAGGTGGTGCGGATGCCGGACGGCGAACTGCCCTACGAGCGGGGCACCGAGGCCCGGCGCCGCGCCGCCCACGGCCTTCGCTGGGAGGACCGATGAGCGCACCGGCCCCCGCCGACCACCCCCGGCCGACCGAAGGAAGGACGCCTGTGGAGACCCTGACGCCCAGCTCCGCCGAGACCCTCGCGGCGGCAGTCGTCACCACGCTCGCCGTGGACGCCGATCCGCAAGCCCGCGAGGCCAGCATCTTCTACTGGGAGCGCGGCCTGCACCACCGCGCGGCCGTGGTGGAGGCCGCCGCGCGGACCGGGGACGCCGGGATCGGGGCCCTGGCCGCCGAACTGCGCGAGCGGCCGGCCGATCCACGGCTGCACCACGCGCTCTCCCGGCGGCTCGTCCTCGCCGCCGGGCAGGGCACCACGCCCGGACTCACCGCCCTGTTCGAGCTGGCGTGGCAGGCCGAGGCCAACTCCCGCCTCGGCTACCACCTGGGCGGTTCCTACACCACCACCGGACGCCCCTCCCTGACCGTCGAGGAGCTGGCCGGCCGCACCGGCGGCCCCCGGCTCGCCGAGGGCGACACCCCCGAGGTCCTGGTGGTGATCCCGTTCCGCGACCGGGGCTCAGGCCGGCGGCTGCGCAACCTCCTGGCCTGCCTCCAGGCGCTGCGCGACCAGAGCGTGGAGCGCGGCTTCTACCGGGTCGTGGTGGTCGAGACGGACGAACGGCCCCGGTGGCGCGCCGCCGTCGAGCCCTACGCGGACCACTACCTGTTCGCCCACAAGCCGGGCCTGTTCAACAAGTCCTGGGCGGTCAACGTCGGCGTGGTGAACGCCCCCGGCCACGCCGAGATCGTGTGCGTCCTGGACGCCGACGCGCTGGCCGACCGGGACTTCGTGGCCCGCAACGCCGCGCGCTTCAGGCGCCCCGGTGTCATGGGCCACCTCAGTTACCGCGACATGTGGTGCCTGGACGAGACGTCCACCTCGCGGGCCGTCGACGAACGGCTGTGGCGGGGCGCCGCGCAGGCCGACGCCGACGGGCTGCGCGCCTTCGTGCTGCGCCGGCCCCCCGGCTGCTGCGTCTGGGTCCGCACGAGCGCCTTCCACCGCATCGGCGGCATGGACGAACGCTTCGAGGGCTGGGGCGGCGAGGACAACGACTTCGCCTACCGCATGGACATCAACTCGGCCTTCGACCACTACGACGACCAGCTGCTGCACATGTACCACCCGTCGTCCGCGGTACTGCGGGAGGACGGCGAACTCGTCAACGCCCACATACCGGCGCTCAGTTGGGGGCCTTCCGAGACCCCCATCGGCAACCCCGACCGCTTCGCGCCGCAGCCGGCGGCGGACGTCCCGTAGACCGCGGTCCCGCCGCCCCACCCGACGACGAAGGGCAGAGAACCATGTCACGCGCCATACCCCTGCTGGACCTGACCGAGTGGCGGACGGCCGACGCCGCCCGCCGCAGCGCGATCTGCGCCGAACTCGACGCCTCACTGAGCGAGACCGGCCTGTTCCTGCTGCGCGGGCACGGCGTGCCGCCGGAGGTGACCGGGCGGATGCGCACCGAGGGCCGCTCCTTCTTCGGCCTGCCCGCCGAGACCAAGCAGCGGTACGCCGTCGCCCGCCCCTACGACAACGGCTGGCGCGGACTGGGCGCGCTGGACGTGGGCGCCGTCGAGGGCATGTCCGGCGCCTCCGACCTGCACGAGGCCTTCCACGTCGGCCCCGGCCACCGCACCGGCGACGCGGCCTTCGACGCCGCGTACTACCCGGCCAACAAGTGGCCCGGCGAGCTGCCCGCCCTGGAGAGGACCGCGCTGGCGTACACGGGCCACATGACCCGGGTCGCCCTCGGCGTGCTGGAGATCCTCGCGGCCGCCCTCGGCCTGCCCGAGGACTACTTCACCGCGAGGTCGCAGCGCGCCACGTGGACGCAGAACGTCAACTGGTACCCGTCGCTGCACACCGTCGGGGAGGTGCAGGAGGGCCAGATGCGGGTGGGCCCGCACACCGACTTCGGCACCATCAGCCTGCTCGACCGCCAGCAGGGCGTCGGCGGCCTGGAGGTGTGGAACGAGCAGGAGGGCTGGTTCGCGCCGCCCTTCGTCGAGGGCACCCTCGTGGTCAACCTCGGCGACCTGATGCACCTGTGGACCGACGGCCGCTGGTGCTCCCTGCGCCACCGCGTCCTCGCCCCCAGCGAACAGGCCCCCGACGAGGAACTCGTCTCGCTGGTCTGCTTCTTCGAGGCCGACCCGGACACCGAGGTCGTCCCGCTGCCGGCCCCGACGGGTGGCGGCGCCGGCATGGAGACCGTGGTGGCCGGCGAGTACATCCTGGACAAGGTCGGCGTCACGGTCACCGTCGACTGAGCACGCGGCGCGGGCGGGCGCGGGGCCGGGCATCGCCCGGTCCCGCGCCCCCACGTCTCAGGGGGCGTTCGTCACCGCGAGTTCCGACCAGGCGGTCCGGCCGTCCGCCCCGGTCACCAGGGTCACGAGGACCCCGTCCCGCGGCGCGGGTACCCGGCCCGCGAAGCCCTCGCCGTCCCGGTCCAGCTCCACCACCTCGGCGTCCGGCTCCACCGGCACGATCTCGACCCGGTGGACCTCCCCGCCGGTCCAGCTCACCCGTACCGCGTCGCCGTCCCGCACCGCACGGCCCGCGCCCGCGGCGAGGGGCCCGGCGCCGGACGGCGCGTCCGGTGTCCGCGGCACCGCCTCGTCCGGCCGCCGCCCGGCGCGGACCGCCTCGAACACCGCGAGGAAGCGCCCCGCCGCGGCGCCCCACGTGAAGGAGCGGGCCACCTCGACCGACCGGGCCCGCAGCCCGGCCACCCGCCCGGGCTCCTCGCGCCACATCCGCAGCACGCGCTCCAGGCCCGCGCGCACCGCCTCCGTCAGCAGCGGGTCGTCCACCCGGAAGGAGCGCGGCAGCGCGAGCCCGGTGGCGCCCGGCGCGTACGGGTCCGCGGCGTGCCGGAAGTGCCGCATCCCGCGCTGCGCCGTGGCCACCGGCACCGCCCCCGAGGCCATCGCCTCCCCCATCGCCATCAGGAACGTGTCCATCTCGAACTTGGACGGGAAGACGCAGAAGTCGGCGGCGACCGCCCAGTCCTTGATGGCCGCGTTGCCCATCGGCCCGGTGCTCACCCGTACGAGGTCCCCGTGCGCCTCGGCGAGGCCGGTCAGGTCCTCGTCCTCGGGCGGCCGGGGCGCCAGGCAGTGCAGCAGGACATTGCACCGCTCCCCCTGGTCGAGCAGCGCCCGTACGCCCTTGAACAGCTCCTGCTGGCCCTTGTGCTGCACCGAGTAGCGGGCGTTGTGGAACAGCGTCGGCAGCTCCGGGTCCAGGCCCAGACCGGTCAGCGTCCGCTTGCGCACCTCCTCGTCGCGGCGCACGTCCAGCCACTCGTCGCCGATCGCGCAGCCGCCCACCACCAGCCGGTCCGCGTGGGCCCGCAGCTCGCGCCGGACCGCCAGGCGGCCGAAGAGGTCCTCGAAGGGGGTCTGGGCCTGCGTCAGCGCGTGGTCCAGCTGTCCTTCGGACAGGAAGTCCATGGCGGCCACCGAGCGCACCACCAGGCCCAGCATGGTGACGTAGTCGTGCCCCGGGCGCTCCGGGTAGTCCCGGTACAGCAGGGTGCGCGGCAGGAAGGCCCGCATGGCGCGTTCCAGGCGGGAGTCCAGGGGCGGATCGGCCAGTCCGTCCGCGAGCGAGGCGTCCGAGCCGAGGTGTGCCAGCACGGCCCGCACCTGCGGTCCGTACACCTTCGTGTTGACGGCCAGGTTGGTCTGCACGGTGGAGACCACGTGGAAGCCGTGCCCGGCCAGCAGTCCGGGCAGCAGGTAGTGGTGGATCGGCTCGTGCAGGTGGACCACCGCGTCCCGCTCGACCCGCTCGCGCACGTAGCGGGCCGCCATCACCTGGAACACCAGGGGCTTGAGGAAGTCGAGGCTGCGCCCCTCCAGTTCGCGCGGCGGATGGAAGCTGTCCGGGAAGGCGTCCAGCAGGCCGCCGCTCAGCAGGACGATGTCGATGCCCTCGACGGTGATCCGGTGGGCGCGGGCGGTCACCTCCAGGGTGATCTCCTCGTCGAACCCCGGCCAGAGGGCCGGGTCCAGCCGGACCGGTATCCGCTCGTGCGCGCTCCAGTCCAGGTCCGTGACCTCGTGCTGGCGCGCGATCACCGGAAGCAGTCCGTGGGCGGCGGTCACCGCGCCCGTCCGGTGTCCCGCCGCCTGGAACTGGCGCACCAGGTTCCACAGGTAGACGGAGGTACCGGCTTTGACCAACTGGTCGTCGTAGCCGCTGAACTCGATGTGGCACTCGATGATGCGCATGGTCATCCCTGTTCGCCGTCGACACGGTCGCGTGGCCGGTCGGTGGATTGGCCGGGGGCGGCCGCCGCCCCGCGTGCGCCGCCGGGCCCGCGCAGCGCGGAGGCGCCGAGGGCGACGCACAGCACCAGCAGCGTCGGTACGCCCAGCGCGGTCGGGAGCCCGGTCACGGTGCTCATCGCGCCGACCACGACGGGCCCGACGAGGAAGCCCGTGTACCCGAGGCTGACCACGAGGGACAGCGCCGCCCCGGCCCGCGCCGGATCGCGCTGCCCGGCCGCCGAGTACACCTGCGGGGCGATGCAGGACATGCCCGCGCCCAGGCAGGCGAAGCCGATGATGCCGGCCACCGGGTGCCCGACGAGGAGCGCCACGAGCATGCCGGCGGACGCGAACACGCTGCTGACCCGGACCAGCCTGACCGGCCCCAGACGGGCCGCGAGCCGGTCGCCGACCAGTCGGCCGACCGTCATCAGGATCGAGAAGGCGGCGAAGGCGCCCGCGGCCGTACCCGCCGAACTGCCCAGGCTGTCGTGCATGTACACCGCGCTCCAGTCGGCCGCGGTGCCCTCGCCCACCAGGGCGCACATGGCGAGCGTACCGAGAAGCACCAGGTCGAAGGAGACGATCGAGCTCTTCCCGGCCGGCGCCTTGCCCGTCGAGGCCTTCGCGGCCGGCGCCTTCCCGGTCGCGGTCCTCCCGCTCGCGGCCTCCGGGGCGCCGTCCCCGGCGGAGGGTGCCGGGTCCGGGCGGGCCGGGGGCGCCTCGGGCAGCGCCCACAGAGCCCCCCAGCAGGCCAGGACGAGGACCCCCGCCCCCACGGAGACGAAGGTCGCGCCGGTGCCCACGTGGTGGCGGGCCAGGAGGCCGCCGGTGACCGAGCCGAGGAACCCGCCGATGCTGTACACGGCGTGGAAGGACGACATGATGGGCCGTCCCCACGCACCTTGCACGTGAATGGCGTTGGCGTTCATGGCGATGTTCAGGGTGCCGTGGGTCAGGCCGAAGAGGAACAGCGCGACGATCAGCGCGGCCAGCGAGTCGACGTAGGCCGGGGGGATCAGCAGCAGCCCCTCCAGCACCGCGGTCGGCACCATCACCTTGTTGCTGCCGAGGCGGTCGGCGAGCCGGCCCAGTACCAGCATCCCCACGATCGCGCCCGCCGAGAAGGCCAGCAGCGCCACGCTCAACAGGCCGTCGCTGAGGTCGAGTCGGTTCTTGACGTCGGGGATGCGACTGGTCCACACGCCCAGGGCGGCGCCGAACAGCAGGAACATGACGGACGTGGCGGTACGGGCCCGTAACAGGACGCGACGGTCGTACGGCTCGATGGACACAGCCAGCCCTCATCTCCACGGCGGAACGGCGGCGGAACGGCGGCGGGTCCGCGTCCGGGACGGGCGGGACCGGCACGACCCCCAGAGTCAACGGGATGCGCCACATCGCGTCAAGATCTGATCGACTCCTCCCGGCCACGGGCCCCGGCACCGCTCCCGAGGTCCCGCCGTGGCGTGGACGGGCCGGTCCGGTGGTAGGTGTTAGCTGTCAACGGCGCCGAAGATCAACGGCCTTGGTGGCCGACCGCGGTCTCGGGCCGGAATCCGTGAGGAGCCTCGTGATGGAACACCGCACTGTCTGCGGAACGGAGATACCGCCGCTCGGCATGGGCTGCTGGGCGGTCGGCGGGCCCTTCTGGGAGGGTGACACGCCGCTGGGCTGGGGCGTCGTGGACGACGCAGAGTCGACGGCCGCGCTGCGCCGGGCCGTCGAACTCGGTGTGGTGCTGTTCGACACGGCCGACCTCTACGGCGCGGGCCACAGCGAGCGCCTGCTCGCCAGGGCCCTCGGCGGCCACCGCGACGAGATCCTGATCGCCACCAAGTGGGGCAACGTCTTCGACGAGGAGACCCGGCAGCTGACCGGCAGGGACGCCGGACCCGGCCACGTCCGCCGGGCCGTGGAGGCGTCCCTGCGCCGCCTGGAGACCGACCGCATCGACCTGTACCAGCTGCACCTGGGCGACGCGACCGCCGAGGAGGCCGCCGCGCTCGCCGGGGTGCTGGAGGAGCTGGTGGCCGAGGGCAAGATCCGCTCCTACGGCTGGAGCACGGACGACCCGGACCGCCCCGCGGCCATGGCCGGACCCCATTTCGCCGCGGTGCAGCATCAGTTGAACGTGCTGGACGACGCTCCCCGGATGCTCGCGCTCGTCGAGGAGCGGGGCTGGACGAGCATCAACCGCGGCCCGCTCGCGATGGGCCTGCTCAGCGCCAAGTACGCCGAGGGCCACCGGGTGGACCGGGAGGACGTGCGCGGGGCCCGGGCGCCGGAGTGGATGAAGTACTTCGCCGACGGCCGGCCCGCCGAGCGGTGGCTCAGGCGCCGGGACGCGGTCCGGGACGTGCTGACCTCCCAGGGCCGGACGCTCACGCAGGGCGCCCTCGCCTGGATCTGGGCGCGCAGCCCGCGCACCGTCCCGATCCCGGGTTTCCGGACCGTCCCCCAGGTCGAGGCGAACGCCGGGGCGCTCGCGCACGGCCCGCTCACCGCGGACCAGGTGAAGGAGATCGACGGCCTCCTGGAGCGCGAGGGCTGAGCGCGGCGGACGCCCCGGCGGGCGCAGGGGCCCCAGGAGGAGGCCGGGGCCAACCCGGTTCCCGGCGTGGCCCGTTCGTCGCGGTGGTAGAAGTACACGGACCGAGTGGGAGAGGAACACTGCCATGGCGCACTACCTGCTGCTGATCCACGACAACGAGGCCGACGGGGAGGCGGCGGACGAGGCGGCCGTCCGCGCCAGGGACGCGGCGCACGACCGCTGGCGCCTCGAACACCGGGACGTGCTGAGGTACACCGCGCACCTGCAGCCGACCTCGACCTCGACGACGGTGCGCGAGGACGGCCGCGGCAGCCACCTGGTGACCGACGGGCCGTACGCGGAGACCAAGGAGGCGCTGGGCGGCTTCTACGTCATCGACGTGCCGGACCTCGACGCGGCGCTCGCGGCGGCGCGGCGGCTGCCGTACTTCGGCGCCGTGGGCGATGCCGCCGTCGAGGTGCGGCCCCTGCACTACGCCGGTTAGCCCGGTGGACGTCGCGGAGGCCGTCGCGCGGGCGCACCGCCAGGAGTGGGCCTTCGTACTGGCCTCGACCGTGCGGGTGTGCCGGGACCTCGACCTGGCCGAGGAGTGCGTCCAGGACGCGTACGCCAAGGCCCTGGTCAGCTGGGAGCGGACCGGGGTGCCCGAGCGGCCCGCGGCCTGGCTCACCACCACGGCCAGGAACCGGGCGGTGGACCTGCTGCGGCGCGCCGCGCTGGAGCGCCGCACCCTGCCGCTGCTCGCCGGCGACGAGGGCGTCGTGGCCGGTCCCGGCGAGGACGCCGACCTCACCGACGAGCGGCTGCGCCTCGTCTTCACCTGCTGTCACCCGGCCCTGGACCCGCGGGCGCAGGTCGCGCTGACCCTGCGGCTCGTGTGCGGGCTGACGACCGCGCAGGTGGCCCGCGCCTTCCTGGTCAGCGAGACGACCATGGCGGCCCGCATCACCCGGGCGAAGAAGAAGATCACCGCGGCGCGCATCCCGTACCGCGTCCCCGCGCCCGAGGACCTGCCCGAGCGGACCGACGCGGTACTCACCGTGGTCGACCTCCTGTTCGCCACCGGGCACACCGCGCCGAGCGGCCCCGATCTCGTCCTGCCCGATCTGGTCGAGCACGCCACGGCGCTCGCCCGGATCCTGCGGCTGCTGCTCCCCGGCGACGCCGAGGTGACCGGGCTGCTCGCGCTGATCCTGCTCACCGACGCCCGCCGCGCCGCCCGGCTCGACGACGCGGGCCGCCCCGTGCTCCTCGCCGACCAGGACCGCGCCCGCTGGAACCACGAGCTGATCGCCGAGGGGCTGGCACTGGTGCGTGCGGCGCTGCGCGGCACTCCGCCCGGACCGTTCGCGCTGCGGGCCGCGATCGCCGCCGTGCACGCCGAGGCGCCCTCGTGGGAGGGCACGGACTGGCCCGAGATCGTCGGGCTCTACGACCTGCTGCTGTCCCGCAGGCCGACGCCGGTCGCGGCGCTCAACCGGGCGGTGGCGGTGGGTTTCGCGCACGGGCCCGAGGCGGGGCTGTCCGCGCTGGACGGGCTGGCGGACGAGCCGTCCCTGGCCACGTACCCGTATCTCGCCGTGGCCAGGGCCGACCTGTCGCGCCGCCTCGGCCGGTCGGAGCAGGCGCGCGTCGCGTACGAGGAGGCGCTGCTCTTCACGGAGAACGACGTGGAGCGGGGGTTCCTGCGGGAGCGGATCGCGGAGCTGGGCTGACGAGGGGTGCGCGCGGGCCCCTCACCCCGCCCGGCGCAACCCTCGCCCGCCCCCGGCCGGGGCGTCCCCCTCGCTACGCCCCGGCCGGGGTCCCCGCGCCGCGCCCGGCCGGCTCAGCCGCGAGCCGCGGGCATCGGCACCACTCCCTCCAGCGGCGTGTTCGCGTAGCTGTCCACCGCCCATTCACCGTCCCGCTCCGCGAAGAACCACATGGCGCGGATCGCGTGCTCGACCGGCACCTCGGTGGCGCCCGGCGGATAGGCGCCGCCCTCGGAGACGAGCAGCACGATCTCCTCGTTGCCGTCGAGGTAGCGCAGCTCCTTGGGCACGCCGAGCACCTCGGTGCCCTTCCACTTGCCGCGGAAGGCCTCGGCCATGTAGTCGCGGACGGCCTCGCGGCCCTTGATCAGCGCGCCCGGCAGGATGACGCTGGCGTCCTGCGCGTACACCTGCGAGAACTTCTCGGCGTCCTGCTCGCGCCACGCCTCGACGATGCGCCCGACCAGCGCGCGGACCGCCTGCGCGTGCTGCGGCCGGACCGGGGCGGCGGGGGCTTCGGCCGTGGTGTCCGTGGTCCTGGTGCTCATGGTTTCCCTCCGGGGATCAGACGAAGAAGGTGTTCGGTTCGAGGCCGCACAGCACCCGGCCGTAGAGTTCGAGGTTGGTGCTCGGCAGGTTGAGCGCGTGCATGTTGATGGCCTGGACGTCGCGGCGGACGCGCTGGACGAGCTGGTCGGAGTAGATGGAGGAGGCGCCGGCCGCCCCGGCCACCAGGTCCACCGCCTGGGCCGCCAGCTGGCACACGCGGCCGACGGCCACCCGGGCGTAGGCGCGTTCCTGGAGCGTCCACTCCTGCCCCGCCGCCGCCTTGTCGTCGACCATCGCGGCGAGCCTGCGGGCGTGGTACTCGGCCTCGTCGGTCTTGAGCGCCGCCTCGGCCACCTGGAGGTGGGTGACGGGTGCGTCGAGCTGCCGCTCGTAGTCCGTGTTGGTGATCGGGCGCCGGGCGCTGCGCTGGAGGAACTCCTCCTGGGCGGCGCGGGCGAGGCCGATGAGCTTTCCGCAGGTCGCGGCGGACACCGCGCCGACGATCGGCGCCCGGTACATCGGGTTGCCGGCGTTGAGCTTCGAGGCGTACTGCTGCTGGAGCAGATCCGGGACGGGGATGTAGCGCGCCTCGGGCACGAACACCTGGCGACCGACGAGGGTGACGCTGCCGGTGCCGCGCAGTCCGGCCACGCGCCAGTCCTCGACGACCTCGAAGGCGTCGATCGGGGCGATGCCCATGATCGGCACCGCGCCGCCGTCGGGCGTGGGCAGCATCGCCGACAGCACCTTCCAGGAGCTGTGCGCGGCACCGCTGTTGAACGCCCAGGAGCCGTCGACCAGCACACCCCCCTCGGTGGGTGCGGCCGTGGCGGTCGGGGCCAGCGTGCCGCAGACGCGCACGTCGGCGTCGGCGAAGACCTCGTCCTGCACCTCGTCGGGGAACAGGCCGATGTTCCAGGACATGATCCACCAGGCCACGACGTCGAAGGCCACCGAGCCGTCCCCGCGCCCGAGTTCGGTGGACACGTCCACCAGCGTGGCCGTGTCGCACTCGTAGCCGCCGTAGCGCGCCGGCAGACGCATGCGGAAGATCCCGGCCTCGGTCAGCGCGGCGACCACCTCGTCGGTGAGCCGGGCCTCGTGCTCGGCCCGGGGGGCGTGTTCGCGCAGCAGCGGCACCAGATCTCGTGCGCGCTGGGTGAGTTCGGCCCGGGTGGGTATGGCGGTGCTCTGCACGTTCACGTCTCCCTCTGTTCTCGTCATGCGGATTCGGGGTTCGGCTCGCGCACCGCCGCGGCGAAGGAGCGCAGGTCGGCGGTGAGGCGGCCGGGCTGCTCCATCGCGGCGAAGTGACCGCCCCGGTCGTGCTCGGACCACTGCACGATGTTCGGGAAGGCGCGCTCGGCGAAGCGGCGGATCGGCTGGGCCGGGTCGCGCGGGAAGACCGAGACGCCGAGCGGCACCGGCAGCACGGGCGGCGGCGGGGGCGGGGTCGGTGCCGTGGGCAGCAGCGGCGCGTTGTCGTAGTAGAAGTGCGCGGAGGAGGCCCCGCTGCGGGTCAGCCAGTAGAGCGTGGCGTTGGTGAGCAGCTGGTCGCGGTCCACCGCGTCCTCGGGCGCCTTCTCCGCGTCGGTCCACTCCATGAACTTCTCGACGATCCAGGCGAGTTGACCCACCGGCGAGTCGGTCAGGCCGTAGGCCAGCGTCTGCGGTCTGGTCGCCTGGATCTTCATGTAGCCGGAGCCGTCGTCGGCGAAGAGCTGCAACAGCCCGAGCCGGCCGAGTTCGGTCTCGCTCAGCCCCATGAGGTCGGCCGGGTCCGGACTGGGCGGTGTGATGAGGAAGTTGAGGTGCAGCCCGGCCACGTGCTCGATGTCGAGACCGGCCTGGATGGAGCCCACCCAGGTCCCCAGGTCGGCGCCCTGGATCAGGTACCTCTCGTAGCCGAGGCGGCTCATCAGCTCGGCCCAGGCACCCGCCACCCGGAAGAAGCTCCAGCCGCGGTCGGCCACCGGGTTGGAGAAACCGAAGCCGGGCAGGCTCGGTATGACCAGGTGGAAGGCGGTCGCCGGATCACCTCCGTGCGCGCGGGGATCGGTGAGCGGACCGATCAGCTCGGTGAACTCCACGAAGGAACCGGGCCAGCCGTGCGTCATGATCATCGGCGTGGCGTCCGGTTCGGGCGAGCGCACGTGCAGGAAGTGGATCGGGGTGCCGGCGATCTCGACCCGGAACTGCGGGAAGGTGTTGAGCCTGGCCTCCGCGGCCCGCCAGTCGAACTCCTCACGCCAGTACGTCACCAGCTCGCGCAGGTAGTCCAGCGGTACGCCGCGTTCCCAGCCGAGACCGGGGGAGAGTTCGGGCCAGCGGGTGTCCGCCAGCCGTCGGCGCAGATCCTCCAGATCTGCCTCGGGGATGTCGATACGGAAGGGTTGCATCTGCGCTCCTTGACGTTACGGCGGGTGAGGTCGAGGGCGACGGCGGTGCGGTGAAGGGTGGTGCCGCACCCGGCGGAAGCGGTGGGCGGGGCTCACGCTAGCGGCGTGCGGGGGGTGACGGAAGCACCTGGCTGACCAGGGCAATCAGGAAGAAGAACTCCGGCACTGAGGAAGAAGAACGGCGTCCCGCAGCGGCTAGCGTGGAGCTCGGGTGACGGCGGGTCCGCTCTTCTCTACGCAAGGAGATTCGAGCCCATGGCAGCACACATCGGCGACCGCGCGGTCGTCCTCGGTGGCGGGATCGCGGGGCTGTTCGCCGCCCGCGTCCTCTCCGACGCCTACCGCGAGGTGATCGTCGTCGACCGGGACACGCTCACCGGCGCCTACGGTCCGCGCTCCGCCGTCCCGCAGGGCCACCACATCCACGCCCTGCTCGCCCGCGGGCAGCAGATCATGGACGAGTTGTTCCCCGGCATCACCGAGGAACTGATCGCCTGCCGCGTGCCGGTCGGCGACTTCGGCACCAGCCTCGGCTGGTACTTCAACGGGCAGATGATGCGCAGGACGGAGACCGGCCTGGTCTGCGTCGCCGCGGGCCGGGCCAGGCTGGAGGCACACCTGCGCGAGCGGGTGTCCGCACTGCCCGGCGTGGTGCTGCTGGAGCGCACCGACATCCTCGGCCTGGCCACGGCGGACCGCGAGCGGATCGTCGGGGTGCGGGTGCAGAGCCAGACGCCGGGATCGGCCGCCCGCACGGTGGAGGCCGACCTCGTGGCCGACTGCACGGGTCGCGGCTCGCGCACCCCGCGCTGGCTGGAGGAACTGGGCTTCGGCCCGGTGCCGCAGCAGCGCGTCACCATGGACCTGACCTACACGACCTGCGATTTCGAGGGGCCGCTGTCCTTCGACCCGATCGGTCAGGACATCGCGCTGATCCCGGTGGCCACTCCGGCCTCGCCGCGCGGCGCGATCTTCGCCAGGATGCCGGACCGCTACTCGCTCTCCCTCAACGGCCTCCTCGGCGACCGGCCGCCGACGGACCTCACGGGGTTCCTCAAGTACGCCAGGACGCTGCCGGTGCCGGAGATCTACGAGGCGGTCAAGGACGCGGTGCCGATGGGCGAGCCGCAGTCCTTCCACTTCCCGGCCAGCGTCCGCCGCCACTACGAGGCGCTGCCCGATCTGCCCGAGGGGCTGCTCGTGCTGGGCGACGCGGCGTGCACCTTCAACCCGGTCTACGCCCAGGGCATGACCGTCGCGGCGCTCGCCGCCGCGCTGCTCGCCGAGCACCTGAGCGCCGGCACCCCGCCCAAGCCCACCGCGTACCAGCAGGACCTGGCCCGGGTGATCGACGCGCCGTGGACCATGGCCGCGGGCGCCGACCTCGGCTTCCCCGGCGTCCAGGGCCTGCGCACCCCCGAGATCCGGATGGGCAACGGCTACCTCCCCAAGCTGCAGGCCGCGGCGGCGAAGGATCCCGGACTGTCCGAGGCGTTCCTGCGGGCCGCCGGGATGATCGACCCGCCGCAGGCGCTGATGCGCCCGGAGATCATGGGCCGCGTCCTCGCCGCCGGCTGACCCCGGCCGGCCTCCCCCCGAACCGCCGTCCCGCGCGGCCACCGGCCCGCTGAGCCGGTGCTTCACCGGGCCACCGGACACCGGCCACCGGCCACCGGGCCACCGAACGACAGATCCCGCTGAACGACAGAACCCGCTGAACCCTCACGCACCGCCCTGCCGCCCCGGCCGCCGCGTCCACGGCGCCCGGGGCGGCGGGGTTCTTCCCGAAATCCGTCGGCCGCCGTGTCGATCCAGGCCCCGCCCGCTTCGTCGTACAGATGCCAGGCCGGGCCCGCCACGGGACAGGCGGTCCCACCTCACGTCGGAAGAGGACTCGACCATGTCAGTCAGCACCGCCCGCCCCCGGGTGTCGGTGATCATCCCCACGTACAACCGCTCCGGCCCCGTCCGCCTGATGCTGGACCAGTTGCTGCGTCAGACCCTGCCGCTCGACGAGTTCGAGGTCGTCATCGCCGACGACGGCTCCTCGGACGACACCGAGCAGGTCGTCCGCTCGTACGCGGACCGGTTGCGCATCGCCTACCACTTCCAGGAGGACGAGGGCTTCCGGGTCTCCAAGGCGCGCAACGCCGGCGCGCGGCTGGCCTCCGCCCCCGTACTGCTGCTGCTCGACGCCGGAGTCATCCCCGGCCCGGACCTGCTGCGCCGCCACCTGGCCGCGCACGAGGAGCGGCCGGGGCGGGGGGTGGTCGGCTACGCGTGGGGCTACGACCCGGTCGCCGACCCGATCCCGGGCCTGGCCGAGGCCCTCGACCAGTTCCCGCCGGAACAGGTCGTGGAGAAGTTCCGCGACGAACCCCTCTTCCTCGACACCCGGCACGAGCAGTTCGCGCTGGACGGCTTCGACCTGGAGCGCGCCCCGCTGCCCTGGCGGCTGTTCTACACGCTCAACTGCTCGGTGCGCGCCGAGGACTTCTGGGCGATCGGCGGCTTCAACGAGGAGTACGTCCAATGGGGCACCGAGGACCAGGAGTTCGCCTTGCGCCTGGTGCGGCACGGCGTGACGATGCACCTCGAACGTGAGGCCTGGGTCGTCGAGTGGCCGCACGAGCGCGACTTCGCCTCGCAGTGGCCGCTGTACCTGGAGAACGTCGACCTGTTCCTGCGCCAGTTCCCCGAACCGGCCGTCGAGATGGGCCGGACGCTGGCCCACGCGGACCGGTACTGGCAGTGGCGCGAGCTGTACCTGGAGTTCGAGGACTGGTCCGCGCGAGCGCGCGACCTCGACGTGACCGGCCAACTCGCCAACGCCGCGGCGCGTTTCGGCGACGCGGGCCGGATCGCGGTCCTCGGCTGCGGCGGTGAGCTGCCGGCCGGGCTGTCGGCGACCGCGGTGCTGGACTTCGACCGCGAACTGCTGGACCGGGCGACGGCCGGCGCGGACGACGGACCGGCCGCCCACCACGCGATCGGCGTGACGACGCTGCTTCCCGACCGGAGCGTCGACCTGGTGCTGATCACCTCGCGGCTGTCCGGGCTCTGGCCGAGCTGGGGCGAGCTGATCCTCGCCGAGGCCCGGCGGATCGGCGCCTCGGTCCAGGTCCTCGACCCGGCTCTCGGCGGGAAGTGACCTGCGCCATGGCCATCTCCGACGAGACCGAGTCCCCCACCACGACGACGAACGTCAAGGACCCCCGGCGAGCCGCCGTACAGGCCCGCTGGTCGGTCACCGCCGTGTTCTTCCTCAACGGCATGATCATCTCCGCGTGGATCGCCCGGGTGCCCTCGATCCAGGCGGACCTGCACTGCTCCGACGGCGAACTCGGCCTGATCCTCTCGTCCTTCGGTGTCGCCGCCATCATCGCGATGCAGTTCGTCGGGGCGCTGGTCGGCCGGCTGGGCAGCGCCCTGGTCATCCGGAGCACGCTGCTGATCGCACCGCTGCTGCTGGCCTGCGTGGGCCTGTCCCACAATGCCGCCGCCCTCGCCGTCTCGCTGCTCCTGCTCGGCGCCTCGCACGGCACGATCGACGTGGCGATGAGCGCGCACGCGGTGGCGGTGGAGCGCACGCTCAAGCGGCCGGTCATGAACGGCTGCCACGCGGCCTGGGGGATCAGCGCGGTGCTCTCCTCGCTGATCGGCGCCGGGTCGACCCGCGCCGGGGTCTCCCCCGGAACGCAGTTCGCGGTGATGGGCGCGGTGCTGCTGCTCGCGGCCGTCCCGGCGACCGCCCGGCTGCTGCCCTCGGCCACGGACCGCAGCACCACCCCGCAGACGCCGAAACCCGAGCGGACGAAGACGAGTTGGCGCGCCGGCTGGCGCGGCCCCGTACTGGTCTTCGGCGCGCTCGGCGGCATCCTGATGGTCTGCGAGGGCGCGGTCAACAACTGGAGCGGGATCTTCCTGCACCACGAGCGGGGCTCCACCCTCGCGGCGGCCTCCCTGGGGTACACCGCGTACGTCGCCTGCCAGTCCGCGGGCCGGCTCGTGGGCGACCGGCTCAACCGCCGGTACCCGGCCGTCCTGCTGTTCCGCACCAGCGCGGCCATCGGTGTGCTCGGCCTGATGGTGGCGATCCTCGTCCCGTTCAAGATCGCGGCGATCATCGGGTTCGGCATCCTCGGGATCGGCACCGCGCTGCCCCTGCCCATGCTCTTCAGCGCGGCGGGCCATGCCGGGGGCGACGGGCCGGGTGCGGCCGCCTTCGTGTCCCGCTTCACCACGTTCACGTACGGCGGTGTGCTGCTCGGTCCCTCGCTGGTGGGCTGGTGCGCCGAGCTGATCGGGCTGGGCTGGACGCTGACGGTACTGATCCCGCTGATGGCCGTCGTCGCCTTCAAGGCGCGGATCGTGGCCGTCGCCGACGAGGGCCGCGCGGGCGCCGCGTGACGTCGAAGGAGGGCAGTGGCCACGTCCCGGGCCACTGCCCTCCCCCCACGGACCGCTCAACGGACCGCTCAGATGAAGGCGGTGTTCGGTTGCAGACCGCACAGCACGCGCCCGTACAGCTCCATCGTGGTCGTCGGCAGGTGCAGCGAGTGCACCGTGACGGCCTGGAGGTTGCGGCGGACGCGCTGGATGAGCTGGTCGGTGTAGAGCGAGGACGCGCCGGACGCACCGGCGAGCAGGTCCGCCGCCTCGGCCCCCAGTTGCGGGACCCGGCCGCCGACGGCCCGGGCGTAGGCACGCTCCTTGAGGGTCCACTCCTCGGCGGTTTCCGCCTTGCCGTCGATGAGGGCGGCCAGGCGTCGCGCGTGCCCCTCCGCCTCGTCGATCTTGAGCATGGCGTCGGCCGCCTGCAGATGGGTGATCGGGGCGTCGGCCTGGCGCGCGTAGTCCGTGTTGGTGATCGGACGCCGCTCGATCCGCCCGAAGAAGTCCTCCGCCGCCGCCCGCGCCATGCCGACGACCTTGCCGGTGGTGGACGCGGCGACCGCGCCGACCAGCGGCGCGTGGAAGACCGGCAGCCCCGCGTTGCGCTCGGAGGCGTACTCGCCACGGCTGAAGGCCGGGATGCTCAGGCAGCGCGCGTCGGGTACGAACAGGTCCTCGGCCACGACGGTGAGACTGCCGGTGCCGCGCAGGCCCGCCACGTCCCAGTCGTCGATCATGCGCAGTTCACGCATCGGCACGACCGCCATCACCGGCTCGGGATCGCCGTCCTCGGAGGGCACCAGCACGGACAGCAGCTTCCAGGTGCTGTGCGCGGCGCCGCTGTTGAAGTTCCACCGGCCGTTGACCCGGATGCCGCCCGGCCGCTTCTCGCCCGTGCCGCCGATCACCAGCGTGCCGCTGATCCGGGTGTCCGGATCGGCGAAGACCTCGTCCTGGGCCTCGTCGGAGAACAGTCCCACGTTCCACGAGGTGATCCACCACACCGCCACGGTGAACGCCACGGCGCCGTCGCCGCGCCCGAGTTCGATGCCCACGTCCAGCAGGTCCGTCGCGTCGCTCTCGTAACCGCCGTACCGCGTGGGTACCCGCATCCGCAGCACGCCCGCGTCGGCCAGCGCCTCGACCGCCTCGTTGCTCAGCCGCCTGTTCTGCTCGGACCAGTCGGCGTGCTCGCGCAACACCGGCACCAGGCCGGCGGCGCGCGCGGCCGGCCCGGCGCGGTCCGGTATGGTCTTCGTCTCCATGTACGTCTCCTTGTACGTCAGTTGAGCGGGTGCAGACCGGCACCCGTGAGCACATGAGCACCGGACTGCTCCGGCCCGGCCGTGGCCAGGCTCAGGAACGCGGCTCCGGCGAGTCCCGGGGTGAGCGCGGGCCCTTCCATGCCGTCCACGAACTCCTCGACACCGACCCCCGCCCGACGCGCGTAGGCCTCGGCGGCGGCGCGCCCGAACCCGGTCTCGGGTGTCAGCTGCGGCAGCACGGCCGAGAAGCCGATCCCGAGGCCCTCGCGCTCCGCCTCCTGCGCGGCGTACTGAGCGAGGAACCGGACGGCCGACTTGGCACCGGCGTACCCCCCGCTGAGCGGGGACCCGTGCAGGGCCGCGCCGCTGCTGGTCACGATCACCCGGCTGCCCGGCTTGAGCGGGAGCAGCAGCGCGTCGCGCACCCAGGTGAAGGCGATGCGGACGTCGACGTCCCAGGGCGTCGAGAAGGTCTCCCAGGTCTGCTGGGTGATCGGGCGCAGGAGCGGGGAGGCGCCCGCGAGGATCGCGAGCACGTCCGGCTGGTGCCGGCCGAGCAGGGACCCGGCCCACACCGGGTCGGCCGCGTCGCCCTGTTCGAGGTGGAGCCGCTCCCGTTCCGTGGCGAGTCCGGCGAGCGGGCCGAGGTCGCGGGAGACAGCCACGACGTCGGCGCCCGCGTCGAGGAAGGCCCCGACGACGCCGCGGCCCAGGCCGCGACTCCCGCCGACCACCAGGGCACGTTTTCCGGTCAGTTGGTTCATTCTCTTCCTTTCCTCCTGCGCAGACGGTCAGTAGGCCCCGGCCATGAGGCCGTGGTCGCGGCAGTCGAGCTCCGGCAGCGCGAAGAGCACGGGGAGGTCGAAGACGCTGCTGGGGCGCAGGGTGATGTCGAGTTCGATGTCCCGCCCGGACTGGACGGTGACCATGGGGCAGGTGCCGATCAGCATGCGGCGCTGCGCGCTGTACTCGGGGGCCGAGCCGTCCAGGCCGGCCGCCCGGATGTACCAGGAACCCTCGGGGAGGCCGTGCAGCTGAAAGCTCGGCTGCCCGGGTCCCAGGACGTCCCAGGAGACCGGTTTCCCCTCGGGGATCGGGCTGCCGAACGCCCCGACGTACACGTTGCGCAGCGGGACGACGCCCGAGCGGTTCACGGTGCCGACCACGTTGCCGCGCCGCGGGTCGAGTTCGGGCGGCCCCGGCAGCGGCGAGGGCCCGACGCCGGTCAGCCTCGCCTGGTCGCGGTAGCGCGTCGGCGACAGCCCGACGCTGCGGGTGAATCTGGAGGTGAAGGTGCCCGGGCTGTTGTACCCCACCTGGTAGGAGATCTCCGTGACGCTCAGCGCGCTGTTCCTCAGCAGCCCCTTGGCCTGGTGCAGCCGGATCGCGGAGAGGAAACGGCCCGGGGAGGTGCCGGTCACCTGCCGGAAGACACGCGAGAAGTAGAACCTGCTGAGGATCGCCGCGTCGGCGAGGTCGGACAGCGAGACCGGTTCGCTGTAGTGGTTCCACATCGTCTCGATCGCACGGTGCACAGCGTCTTGCACGAGGCCTCCAGTGAGAGTGTCGGCGTGAGCGGATCAGGACGCGGACTTACGACTGCGGGCGCCGGGACCGGCAGGGCCACGGACGTGGACGCCGTGGCGGCCATCGGTCAGCTCGGCAGCTCAGCGCGCTGCGCGGACCGCGGGCGCAGTGCCTCGAAACGGTTCTTGGAGTTCTGATCCACCCCGGCCGTGGAGGCACTCGGCGGCGGCTCGGTCGCCCCTGGAGCAGCGGCGTGCCCCGGAGCCGGGTCGCCCTCGGGCGGGGACTCTCGCGAAGTGGTGGAGAACGGGTCGTGATCGGCCGGCGGAAGCGGCCGGAAGAGTCGACCGGCCGGGACCGGGGACGGCCGGGAAGCACGGGACGGCCGGGAGGTGTGGGACGGCCGGGAGACGCAGGACGGCCGGGAGACACGGGACGGCCGGGAGGCGCGGCTCTCGCGGAGTGCCCGGCGTCGGCGTCGGCCCCGGAGGCCGGCTCTCGGCGGCTCCGCCTCCAACTGACCTAATCCGGACACCCGTTCGCCCTTCACGTGGGTGTTGGTCCCCCCGCCCCCCGGCGAGGAAACCGCGACCACCGCACCCCCCTCCGGCCCCGGCCGTCCGCCGCCCGCTCCCCCCGGCGCGGGACGGGCCGCGCCGGACGCCGGACGAGGCCCCCGGCCCCCCGCGACCGGCGGGGACGCCCGATGGCGCCCGGCGGAGGCCGCTTCTGTCAGCCTCGCCGACGTCCTGCGGATTCGCTCGCCAAGCGTCATCGCGCTCTCCTCACATGTCGCAACGGGACACCCACCAGGACCTCGCGGACAGCGGGAACGAGCCGCGAGTAACGACGGCTTCGCGACGGTCCCTTCCGGCCCGCCCGGGCCGGCTCGCCGCCCAACACGGCCAGTCGCCTCGATCCGTCGGCCGCCGTGGACTCCGGGACCACGCTGCCCCGGCCCGACGCGCCACCCCGAATTTGCGCCACGTAGGGCGCCGTTACTTCTCCGTAATTGCCCAGCTGATCAATCCGATGGGACTGCACACGGAATGCGCGGAATATGCCACGTCGGCTTTTGACCCAAGCGTTGCCAGTTCTTTACCGAAGGGGAGAATAGATTCCGGAAGCCGGGCGCGACCGGTCCCCGAATTCATGATCCTTTTCCACCACGGTCCGGAAGGGCCCGACGCCGCCGCCGAAACCCCACCGGAACGAGATCGACCCGGGCCACGGAAGCCCCCATTGGGATAAAACGGACCTCGGACCACCGAGCCCCACCGGGACAAGGCAGACCTCCGGCCGGCGGGGCTCCTCGCGCCGGCGGGAGCCTCCCCGCGCCCGCGGGCCGCTCGGCCCCGCGCTCTCCCGGGTGCCGGTCAGTCCTGCCGGACCGGAGCGAACTGGCCCGGCTCACGCCCGGCCCCGGCCGGCCCCCGGTAGGCCTGCGCGATGCCCAGCCACTGCTCGGCCCGCGCCCCCTCGGCCCGTACCGCGAGGTCCGCGGGGTGACGGCGCCGGGAGACCAGCAGCGCGAAGTCGGCGGCCGGGCCGGTGACCCGGTCGACGGCGTCCTGCGGCCCGAACGTCCAGACGGTCGTGCCGGAGGGGGCGGTCAGCTCGAAGCGGAACTCCTCCTCCGGCGGGACCAGCCCGTGCGCCTGGTAGCCGAAGTCCCGTGTGTGCACGCCGAACCAGGCCAGGTGCCCGACCCGGTCGGTGTACTCCCGGCGTACGCCGAGCGCGTCCGCGATGTCCTGGCCGTGCGCGAAGATCTCCATCAGTCCGGCCGCGCCCAGCACCGACGGCGGCAGCGGATTGACCAGCCAGGGCACCGTGCTCTGCTGGTCGGCGGCCGCGAGCCCGGCCGCCGAGTCGGCCAGCTCCGCGCGCCAGCGCTTGCGCGCCGCCTGCGGGCCCCCGGCGAGGAAGTCGGCGAGCGCCCCGTCCACCGCCGCCTGGAAACCACCCCTGGCCTGCGCCGCGTACCCCTCGAAGCGCTGCGGATCACGCGCGGAGGTGGCGGCGAGGTGGCAGACGAAGGCGAGATGGGCGACCTGCTGGGCCACCGTCCAGCCCGGGGCCGGGGTGGGGGACTGCCACTGCCGTTCGTCCAGACCGTCGAGCAGCGCGTCGATCTCCGCGCCCTCGGCCAGGAGATCGGAATATATGTCAGAGGATTTCGTCACGAGTGGTCCTTCCCGGGAAATCGGGTTTCTTTGTAGGCAGTTGTGGGCTGTTGTGGGCAGTCGTGGGCTGTTGTGGCTGTTGGCCACGCCGAAACGAGTCTGCTGGCGCGCCGCACCCATGTCTTCTCGGCCGTTGCCCGGTGCCGGTTCGCCCGCCGGAGCGGCACACAAGAACCGGAACTCAACCGGCAATCCCGAAGATGCGCGCCTTGCGCCGGGACCGAAGAATCGTCCCCGCGACAGAAAAGGCAAGCGCACTGACACAGACCGCCAGACGGCTTTCGCCGCGTGCCGAGGGAGTCCGCCATGTCAGACCCGGAAGACCGGGAAGACCGGGAGTCGAGAACCGCGGTTCTCGAAGCCTTCGCCGACACGATCATCCCCGGCGAGAAACGCCACCCCGGCGATCGCGCGGTCGCCGGGGTGAGCACGGACGGGGGCGCGGTGGCCTCGGGCGCGATCGACGTCCTCGAAACACCCGAGGGCGGCATGGCCCCGGCCCTCGACGACCTGGCCCGGGCGCTCGACGGGCACGCCGTCCGCTTCCGCGCCGAGCACGGACTGCCCCCGGACGACCGGGAACCGTTCGTCGGGCTGGGCTACGCGGACCGGCTGACGCTGGTCGGCGAACTGCTCGCGCCCGACCACCCGGAGCGCGTGATGTGGGCGGGTCTCGCGATGTTCAGCTTCATGGCCTTCGACACGGGCGCGCACCTGCACACCGTCGACGCCATCGCGTCCGGCCACCCGGGCCTGAGGATCCTCGGTTTCGCGCCCCCCGACAAGGACGGGCTGTGGCGCTTCCCCTCCTACTCCTACGGCCGTCGACTGGCCGACATCCACCCCGACACCGACCGCTCCGGGAGCCCCGCGTGAACGCCACCGAGAACACGGACGTGCTGATCGTCGGCAGCGGCTTCGGCGGCGCGATCACCGCCTACCATCTCGCCGCGGGCGGGGCGCGGGTGACCGTACTGGAGCGCGGGCCCTGGCTGAACAGCGAGGAGTTCGACCACGACTTCAAGTTCGGCTCCTCGACCACCCGCGTCTTCGACTTCGTCGTCGGCGACGGGATGAGCGTGCTCGGCGGCAACTGCGTGGGCGGCGGCAGCGTCGTCTACTTCGCCACCATGCCCCGCGCCCCGCGCTTCGTCTTCGAGCGGCACGGCTCCGTCGGGCGGCGGATGTGGCCGGCCGCCATCGACCGCGACGTCCTCGAACCCTGGTACGACCGGGTCGCCGAGGCGCTGCCGGTCAAACCCACCTCGTGGGACGAAGTGCCGTACATCGGCGGGGTGTTCGCCGCCGCCTGCCGGGCAGCCGGGCACACCGCGAACCCGTCCCCGTCCGCCGTGGACACCAGCCTGTGCACCAACTGCAACTGGATGATGTCCGGCTGCCGCTTCGACGCCAAGCGCTCCCTGCTGCTCAACTACCTGCCCGCCGCCCTCTCCCACGGGGCGGAGATCAGGCCCCTGCACGAGGTGCAGCGGATCAACCGGCTGGACGACGGCGGCTACCGGGTGCACTACACCACCGTCGACGAGGTCGACTACCGGCAGCACACCGGCTCCGGCACCATCGACGCGAAGATCGTGATCCTCGCGGCCGGCAGCGCGGCCACCCCCGTCATCCTCCAGCGCTCCGAGGACGAACTCGGCCCGATGCCGCACGCGGTCGGCCGCTACTTCTCCGGCAACGGCGAACGGCTGAACACCGCGGTCCTGGACGACGACAAGGTACGGGAACTGCTCGGGCTCTCGCGTGACGAGGCCGAGGCGTACGGCGCGTACCAGATCGGCCGCGGACCGGTCGTCGCCTCCTGGGACCGCCTCGACGCCGGCCTGCCCGAGTACGAGCGCTTCTCCCTGGAGCAGCTGTACTTCCCGCCCGGCTTCGGCACCATCCTGGCGCAGGTCCCGGACGCGACGGGCCCGACCTGGTTCGGGCCGCAGAAGAAGGAGATGCTGCGCGACTGGCGCTCCTGGCTCACGGTCTTCACCATGTCGGAGGACGACAACGAGGGCGTGTTCGGGCCGCCGCCGCCCACCGGCAACTCCGAGCGACTCTCCCAGCAGCTCCTGGGCTTCGGCCCGCTGCGCTACCGCCCCACCGCGAACACGCGCCGAGGCTGGGAGGTCTCGGACGCGGCCGTACGGCAGATACTCGAACACGACGGCCTGTCCCGCGTGATGCCGTGGACCAACGACGTGGTCGGCGCGTACACCGTGCACCCGCTCGCCTCGTGCCGCATCGGCGACGACCCGGCGACCTCGGCGCTCGACGACCGCCACGAACTGCGCGGCCACCCCGGCATCTTCGTGACCGACGGTTCGGCGGTGCCCGGCGCGCTGACGGTCAACCCGGCCTTCACGATCGCGGCCCTCGCCGAACGCGCGGTGCCCGGCATCGTGCACGCGCTGCGCGAACGCGGCGTCCAGGTCGGCTACGGCGCGCCCGCCCCCGACGGCGGGGGCGCGGCCCGGCGCGGCACCGCGGCGGCCGCCCGCACGGTACTGGGGTGACGGGCGTGGCCCGGATCTCCGCGCGCGCCATGCGCCCACTCGCCCTCGCCCAGATCCGCCACGTCACCCCGGTCCGGCCGGGCGAGGCGGACGGCCTCACCGCCCAGGTGTACCGGAGCGTGGAACGGGAGTTCGGCGTACTAGTGCCCCCGGTGGCGCTGCACTCCCCCGCCCCCGAGACGCTGGCCGCGGCCTGGCTGATGCTCCGGGAGACGCTGCTCGCCCCGGGCCTGGTCGACCGCGCGGTACGGGAGGCGGTGGCCTCGGCCGTCTCGGTGGCGAACGCCTGCCCGTACTGCGTGTCCGTGCACAGTGCCACCCTGCACGGCCTGGCCGGCGGCCGGGACGCCCGGACCATCGCCGCCGGACAGCTCGCGGAGGTGACCGAGCCCCGGCTGCGCGCCGCCGCGACCTGGGCGACGGCGACCGCGCGGCGACCACGGCCGGACGAGGCCCCGCACGTGCCGTTCACCCGGGAACAGGCTCCCGAGTACGCCGGCGTCGCCGTCGTCTTCCACTACCTCAACCGGATGGTCAACACCTTCCTGGAGGACGCCCCGATGCCCCCGAACGCCCCACGGGCCGGGCTCCCCGTGGTGGAGCGCGTGCTCAGCGCCCTGATCCGCGCGACCGGCCGCAGGATCGGCGCCCCCGGAGCCGCACTGGACCTGCTGCCACCGGCACCGGTGCCGGACGACCTCGGCTGGGCCCGGCCGAACCCGGCGATCACCCAGGCCTTCGCCCGGGCCGGCGCCGCCGTGGACCGCGCGGCCCGGCACACCGTGCCCCCGGCTGTCCGAGAACTCCTCGCCACGGAGATCGAGACCTGGGACGGCCAACCGCGCGGCCTCAGCCGCAGCTGGGTGGAGCCCCCACTCACCACCCTCCCCCCGGCCGACCGCCCCGCGGGCCGACTGGCCCTCCTCGTCGCCTTCGCCTCCCACCAGATCGACCCCACCGTCATCGAGGCCTACCGAAAGACCCACCAGGCCGACGCCGACCTGGTGACCCTGGCCTCCTGGGCGGCGCTCTCCGCGGCCCGCCGCACCGCCACATGGCTGCCGGTGCCACCAGCCCCGGAGAACGGACCGGGGCCCCACCGATAACCCCGCGCCCCCCAAAGCCCGCCGCGAAAGGCATCCACCACCACGCAAGTACTGAGGCGCCCACGGAGACGAGGCAGACGCACAGCGGTTCAAGAAGCTGCTCGGAGAGAGCGGAATCGACGACCGCCGCCCGTACGGCCGAAGCCACCACACGGCTGGCACGATCCTGAACGAACTCGGGGTCGACATGCCCACGATCATGGCAATCCTCCGGCACACCCAGATCAGCAGGACTCGCCGCTACGTGCAGGGCCGATCGCACCTGTAGAAAGACGCGATGCGGCACATGGGCGAGTTCTTCGTCCCCGGCCCGCAGCTCACCCCCGACACCCCCGCGACCAGGGATGGGACCACCGACGGCAAAGCGGTGCGGTCCCGGAGACGGCGCCGAATCCGCAGAAAGCAGCGCCCCAGGACGAAGTCACCTTTCGGCCTAGGGACGGTAACAGCAAACGGGTACAGGACTTCCCAGTCCATGGACTGACAGACATGATGTACCGCTGTGAAAGACTTCGTGGTTCCTCTCGCAATCGCAGTCATCGGGCTTGCAGCAGCCGGCTGGGGTGCACTCGTTGGGGCGCGAGCAGCCAGGTTCGGTGCAGAGAAGAACGCCGAGGCCGTTCGACGACAGGTGCAGGACCAAGGTGCCGTCGAGCACGGTCACTGGATGCGGCAAGAGCGCATGACCGCGTATGAGGGCTTCCTTGGAGCTTGGGATGAGTGCCTGCGCATCACCCAGACGCCTGCCGAGGACCACGCTTCCGATTCAGCGGCGCTGGTAACCCTTCGAGTGGCCGCAGTCCGCATGGCTGAGCGAGCACGGCGCATCGCCATACTCGGCCCCTTGGACGTCACGCGTGCCGCTGAGTCTCTGTCCAAGACAATGGAGCGAGACGTAAGGATCGTTGCTCGACTCACCACAGAGGTCCAAGAAGCGATAGCTGACGTGGACGAACGTCCCATCAACAACAACGCCCTAGCCGAGGCGACAGCAGAGTTCCAGCGCCGGAATCGGGACCTCGCAAACCTCGTGACCTCGTATCGGGCACAAGGACGAGACGTGCGTGAATTGGATGGACACCCAATGCTCCGTGCAGCGCTGGAGAGCATGCAGCAGTACCGTCAGGTCTCCAACGCCGCTCGTGACGCACTTACAGAAAACTATGAACGAATCTCAGCAGCGTCGGAGCAAGCGTTCCCGGTGGAAGCAGAACTCATCTTGAACCGGGAACAGCATGAAATCGACCGACAGGCGTTCACACACGCAGCCCGTACGACGCTGAGCACGCCGCCCACACTCTCGACGTCGACTGAGACAGAACTGAGACCTCTGGCTCCCGCAGCAGGCTCACCCGGCGTCGCACTCACACTCACTGAATGACAAAACCCCAGGTCACGAGTTAAGTGACCTGGGGTTCCCACTTGAGCCGCCTTCGGGATTCGAACCCGAGACCTACGCATTACGAGGGCCCGCGCAATCATCCCGGGTGGTGCTGGGCAGTGCCGCAGAATCCCGTTTCCCCAGGTCAGAGACCTAGGCCCCGCAACCCGCGTGCCGCCCAATCCACCCTGTCCCACCCAGTCCGCTCACGCACCGCTCACGCAATTCCGTCGCCCCGGGCAGTCGGGCTGAGCTGCTTCTGGAGCTCCTCGATCCGGCTGCTCGTAGCAGCAGCACGCTGCTGCTGGCGGCGGAGCTGCTCCTTCGCCTTGGTCAGCTCGGCAACGACACGTGCCTGGCCCACCTCACTCCGGGCTGCCTCCACGCCATCGTCGGTATATGCGGGTCCGAGCCGCTTGCTCTCGACAACCCCGCGCCGCGTCTGACACTCCGGGCAGTCGACCACGCGCCGGACGTAGGTGTTCTCCCGGTGCTGGATGAAGGTGGTCACGTGATCGCAGGTGAGGATCAGCTCCCAGGCGTCCAGGTCCTTCTTGCGTTCCTCGGCAGGGGGGAAGGTCTTAAAGAGTCGAGTGAGCTTCTCGATCTGCGCCGGCCCCACCGGTGGCGGCGGACAGCACAGACCGCAGTGCCTCACGCGCGACCCGCCTGTGCCCCAGCGGCCGCTCTTGCAGTCTGGGTGCAGCTCCCGGAACCGCTCTTCCATGACGTCGTAGTCGCGCTTCTCCTCTTCGGTGAGGTACATGAGCCCCGGCCAGCTCCCCAAGCCGTCGTACATGGGTTCGCCGCATCCCCGACATGGCACCCCGGCCTTGTACTCGTCCCAGGTGAGCCGTGTACCTTCACGCGCCCATGCTTCACGCCGCTCCGTGTCCCGGCGATCCTCCTCCTCGGCGGCAAGTGCCTCGCGGCGCGCTCGCGCAGCTGCACGCTTCGCCTTCTGCTCATCAGTGAGCTTGGCCATCGATTCCCCCCGGAGGACTTGACGCGTACGGGGCTTACAAAGCTAGTGCGCCTGCGCGGCCGACGGGGAAGCTACAGGATCGAAGGCTCAACCCGGGACGCAACGGTTGGTCCTTCACCCTAAAGCGTGATCTGACTGCCCATCGGGCCCGGGCTGCGACCTCACAGAGCACCATCCACCAGAGAACATCGGTGAAGGAGGCCCAACGGTGGACCCCACGGAACGTTCGCTTCGCAGTCGCCTCGCTGCCCACCTCAGCTGGGCAAACACGGCGGACCGTCCCGCCCGTACCGAAGCGGCACGCAAAGCGAGCGAGTCCCGCTTTCTGAGCGAGGCTCGGAAACTCCACCCCACGGGTACGTCAAAGCAGATCGAAGACGCCGCCCAGTCGCTGCGCAAGGCGCACTACGCGAGGCTCGCCCTCCTGTCCGCGCAGGCCAGGCGCGCCAGGAAGGCGACCAATGGGAAGTGAAACGGAAACGGACGTGCCGGAACGCGGCCCGAAGCGGCGCTACACCTATCCCGAGGCTGCCGAGGTCCTCCGCGTCAGGGAACGGTGGCTCCGCGACAACATCAGGCGCCTGCCTCACTCAAGGAAGGGCGTCACTGTGACCTTCTCTGAGGCCGATCTGGACGCGATCGACACCATGTTCCACCACCCTGTCGCGCCCGTTGCTTCTGCCCACGCGTATGGCACCAACCCGCTGGCTGCCATCAAGCCCAGCAGGCCCCGAAGACGCAAGCCATAGCTGCGCCTTCGATGCTGACCGTCCACGACTCCATGCGTGCTTCGCCTTCCAGGAGCGACCACCCGTACGAGTCATTGCACCTAGCTGAATCCCGGGATGAGCTGTCGCCATGCATCGTTGGTCTCCCCTGAACGAACGGCAGCTCGCCCTGCTCGGCCTGCTCGCAAGCGGCAAGGAGTCCGAGGCTTGGGACCCCGGTGAGTTCCGCACGGCCTACGCGCTGCGCGACCGAGGGCTGGTGACGATCAAGCGTAGCGGGGGTGAGGTAGATGCCCAGGTCACCGAGGCAGGCACCTTTTATGTCCAGCACGGTCACCACCCGGACGACCCCGCGCACACCAAGGAACGGAAGGCGGCCAAGGGGAAGGAGGCAGGCAGCACCCGCTCAGCGTCCTACGCCGACAGGCCAGTCGCACTCGCCCGTCGGACCAAGGCGAAGAAGCTCATCGAGCGCCTCGTTACGGACAGGCGGGTCACCGTCACCAAGCCCGACGACGCCACAGTGACGGAGTGGCGACGCGTGATCGACTACGCGAAACGCCACAGCCTCATCCCTGCGGGCAAACGCATCGAGAGTCTCCGCATGTTGAATCGCGACCTGCAGATCTCTCTGGTCGAGGGGCCACACCCCAACTCACTGAGGCAGGGGCCGAATAAGGCGCCGCCCGTCCATGTACCCACTCAGTTGCGCTCTCCGCATCCGGCCGTGGCCGCGCTGAGAGACGACGAGGGCCGGCTCGTCATGCCCGCCCCGCTGCGCCGCCGATCGCTGCTGCTTCTCCAGGGCCTCGCCGCCGAGGCAGTACGCCGAGGGCACAAGGTGAAAGAGCATGAAGTTCCCTCCCGCCGGCGCAGCCATGCCTACACGCACTACGGGCGGCACTACCCTTCCAGCTACTCCCTCCGTGAGGGCGAACTGGGCTTGGTCGTGAACAGCTTCACCTACACCGTCAAGATCCAGCAGGAGTCTCCCCAGTCCACCGACCCAGAGCGCTCGAAGAGCCTCGTGATCGAACTCGGCTACAGCCGATCCAGCAGGCAGTCCCGCTGGGCCGATCGCAAGCGCTGGGTGCTGGAGGACATCCTGGGAGCCGTTCTCCGGGAGATCGAGACCCGCGCTGTAGAGGACGCGCAGCGGAAGGCGGACGAGGAGCGGGCCAAGGCCAATCGCGAGGTCCAATGGCGGGCGGCCATGGAGAAGGCAAAGGAGCTGGCCGCGCAGGAACAGTACGCCGAGGTACTCCGTGCGCAAGCCGGCCAGTGGCAGGAAGCGGAGAGCCTGAGCGCCTACTGCAACGCCCTGGAGCGTCGGCTGGCAGAGGCGGCCGGGGAAGATGAGGTGGCGGTGGCATCGGCCCACGGTTGGTTGGCCTGGGCACGCCGTTACGTTCAGAGGCTCGACCCACTGACCCGTCTACCCGCCAAGCCCACCGCTCGCGAACCGAAGCCCGAGGAGTTGGCACCTCACCTGAACGGCTGGAGCCCACACGGCCCCGAGGCGCACCGTGGATGGGGAGCCGACTGAGGAAAGGTCAGCGGGCCACGAGCAAGGCCGCCCCAGCCGTGCTCGTTCTGGCCTCGCCCCTTGGGCAAGACCAGCACGAGCACCCGTCCACTCGGACAGCAAGCCAGCCGAAAACTACGCGCCGTAGAGCTCGGGGGTGCTATCCCATACTCGCGTGCCGCAGTAGTACCGGGTCGCGCTCGGGTATTCAACATCCCGCTCCCGATACATTACGACGTATCCCGACAAGGCACTGATTTGCCATTCCGTCCCCAGCGCTTCCGCCAAGAGTCGGAATGCTTCATCTGCGGAAATCACACCCTCGGGCATTTCCACTGAAACGGCTTCAATTTCGCTCCCCTGATAGGCGAATCTGAAAACATAGGGGAGCTTCCCCTTGATCAGGGTGGCGAACTCAAGTGCCGTCATCCGTCCGTGCGGCCCATCATTTCGAATTACCCAGGCGAGATTGATGGGATATAGCGCGTCAAAGTGTCGAGACTTCAGTACCGTACGATCTCGATTCCGCCCGGGGTCCGAGTTGCCGAAGCCGTTCATACGCCAAGGGGCATCTTCCCCTTGATCGAGCAAGCGATTAATTAGCAAGCGCGCGGGATAAACTACAGACAGGTCGTCTTCTACGTACAACCGCGTGAAGGAAATCTCGCTCACATCTATGTTGAGGCGTCCGCTAATTTTCACCATCTGCGCTTGAAGCCGCTGCTGCAGCGACCTGTCGGATTGCCCTACATAGACAATTCGACTGCCAGGACCTCCCTGACTGCGATGCAACTGGTAGACTCCCGGCGAATCGTCGAGCGCGTCCAGACTCTCATGCGTGAGAGCGACTGGATCTTGCTTTTCCATGAGCTGAATAAACAGCTCCTCGGCCTCCGTGGTGATCAGCCTGACTGTGAGATCGCCAGCACGCTCGTCGCTTCGACCGGGGGGACGAAAGGCTATATTTCGAGCGAAGGTGTACAGATCTGCGGTGTCTGTACCGCGCCGGTTTGGCGCTGGAAGACCCCGAGCCATAACCAATGGGCGAAGTTCACGGTAGATATCACCTAGCGTAAGCGCCGAAGGACCGTCTTGAATACCTTGGCGCACAATATCCAGAAACGCGCGGGTGAAGGAGGTAGGGGCGGTAATCTGCTCAGCCAGCGGCGCGACGTGTGCCGTACCATCTGACGCAGTCAACGTATAAGCGCCACTCACGGCGGTGGCATCCGCGAAGTGGCCGTCGCCGCCAGCCGACAACCCCTGAATGGCGCGACCAGAATAGCAACAGTCCAGGATCACGATTTTTACCTGTGCCGGGCTCCCCATCACAATGCGCCGAACCTTGGGGTACTCCAGTCCCGTCAGATCTGGATCGCGCAAATCCGTACCGCAGACCGCAAGGCACACATCGCCCAAGTCCGAGATTACGCCGTGTCCCACAAAGTAGACCAATAGCGTATCGCTGGTCTGCTCCGCGATCCGCCTGAGCTGCTGCGCAAGCGCGGCTGCATTCTCAGGGTTCTCGATGATGGTCACGCGATCTTCTGGCCACCCGCAAAGTTCAGGGTCGATCAACGCGTCAGCCATGCCGCGCACGCTATTGAGTGCGGCCGGCACCGCAGGAAATGAGGGGTCTTGATAAGTTGAGACGCCTATGAGTACCGCATGCGATTCACCATGACTGATATCCTCAGTCTCCACTGGGGCCATCCATGAAGCGCTTGATCAGGTCCTCTGCCTCATCCGCACTACTGGCTTCAATCTCCAGTGTTCGTTCAGCTCGCGTAATAGTGATCCGCAGCTTCGGATCGCTGCGGCGGCTCTGCAGCCAGGTCGCAACAGTGCTAGCAAGCACGGTGGCGATCCCACCAGACCCCAGCGCCACAGAAACCACTTCGAACGCACCGCCCAGCTGTCCAGGCTCGGGGCTGCTCCGTACCTGCCGCACTCGGCCCTGCAGACGACGCTCATCCCGAAGCCATTCAGACAGCCCGATGAGATCGTCGATGGTCTTCGACGACTGCAGCCTGAGTTCTACGTTTACGTTCACACAGCCCCCACCTGTCCCCTTGCCGCACGGCCACCGGCCAGCAGAGGTTCCACCCTACGGTCACCCTCGAGGGAAGACCACATCCTCAGGTGACACCCGGGGGTCTCACAGCGTGCCGTTGTCCACGAGGTCTCGAATCGCGTCAGCCTCGCGGCGAATGATGATTCGCCCGTCCCCGCCGCTGTAGATGAGGACAGCGGCGCCTGGAGACAAGCCAGCCTCCGCGAGCAGCCCCAAAGGGGTCTCGACGGTGCCAACGTCCGTCACAACGGCCTCAGCAGGTTCCCTGATCACGTCGCTAGTGTGTCACCTCGCGCCACGCTGGTAGCCAGCGTCCGTCTGAAGGCAGTGCGATGCGTCGTGGCCCGATCAGTCTCCGAAGATCGGCTGATCTACTTCGACATCTCCCGCCGGCTCAGCCTCCGGCACTGCGTTGAGCGACTTACCGGCACGGTAGTACCGCCAGGCGCTCTTGTACTCGCTGGGGCTGTCGTCGTACATGATCACGTAGCCCATGAGGGCGGTGACCTGCCACTTGGCTGGTATCTCCGCCGAGACCAGGTGAAAAACGTCGTCAGCTGTCATCCCAGCCGCTGGAACGTCGACGCGTCGGGTCTTGAATTCCGCCGACTTCCCGTATCGGAAGTTATACGGGAGCCCGGCCTTGGTCGCGTCCAGCAGTTGCTGCAGCGTCATCCCGCCAGACCGCAGGCCCTCGATCGGCCGGTCCAGGTCGATGGGGAAGAGGACGTCAAAGTGGTTCTGCTTGAGGACGGTGCTGTCCCGCTGGCGGCCGGGGTCCTTGTTGCCGAAGCCGTTGTTGTTCCAGGGGATTTCGCCGTTGCCCTTGTAGTGGGTGATCAGCAACTGTTCCGGGGCGAGGGCGGAGAAGTCCTCCGCCACGTACAGGCACGAGAAGGCCATCTCGTCCAAGGTGATGTTGCGTCGCCCCGAGATCTTGCGTAGGTGGTTGCGGAGGCGGGTCGGCAGCGACTTGTCGGCCTTGCCGACGTAAACGAACTCGCCGTTCAAGTAGAGCTGGTAGACCCCGGGCTTCTCTTTGAGTCGCGCAAGGTTCTCCTCGGTGAGAGGTGCCCGTGCCAGCACCTTCAGGGCCTTGGCCAGCTGGTCACCCAGTGCCCTGGTGATGCTGAGGGTGAAGTCCTTGTGGTACTGCGTCCCGTCGTCGGAGCCCACCACCGGCGTCATCGGTCCCACTCCCTTGTCGGCATGATCGCGGGCAGCATATCGGCGACCTGTACATACTAACGAACCTTCAGCTCGAAGCGGCTTGAAGATCTACAACTCCGCGGTATGCTTTTGCAATGGCTGAACTGCAAGAAAGATCAAAGAAGGACCGCACGGGTGTCGAGCTATTCGCTGGCGCCGGCGGTCTGGCCATGGCCGTCCACCGTGCCGGCTTCCGCCCCCTGCTCTTCAATGAGTTCGCCAAGCGGGCGTGCGAGACCCTGGAGGCCAACGGGGCCCAGCGGCTACCCGACGGCCAGAAGCCGACCCGGGCTCCCGAACCCGGCGAGAAGGTGCCCCTCGTCGCGGGCGATGTCCAGGAACTCGACATGGACTACCTGGCCGGCGAAGTGGACGTCCTCGCTGGCGGACCGCCTTGCCAACCGTTCAGCCTCGGTGGCGTCGCCAAGGGCGACGAAGACAAGCGGAACATGTTCCCGCAGGTGTTCAAGGCCGTCCGGCAAATCCAGCCGAAGGCCGTAATCTGCGAGAACGTCCGTGGTCTGCTCAGGCCCTCATTCCGTCGCTACTTCGACTACATCCAGCGCGAGCTGGAGTTGCCTTTCGAGGAGCGAGTCGACGGCACCGACTGGGAGCAGCACTACGAGTACCTGCTGGAGCGCCGCGAGAAGGAGCCGGACGACCCCAGGAAGCGGTACGACACCGTCATGATGCCGGTGAACGCAGCCGACTACGGAGTCCCACAGATCCGCAATCGCGTGATCATCGTCGCGTTTCGTCGCGACCTGGGCGTCGATCTTCAGCTCTTCAAAGACCTCGTGAGGCCGACACACTCCGAGACTGCGCTCTTCCGCTCCATGGAGGACGAGAGCTACTGGGAGCGGCACGCGAGTGTGCCCGACCACGTGCGCGAGTGGGTCATGGCCCGCCTCCCGAAGACCATGCCCATGGACGACGGCCTGCTCCCCTGGCACACCCTGCGCGACGCGATCGCCGGCATCGGCGACAATAAGCCACTGCCAGAGGTACCGGACGAGTGGCTGGACCGCACCGAGCACTTCCTCGGCGGGCTCACGGAACACATCGGCTGGCCCGGTGCCCGCATCTACGACGGACACACCCCCAACGAACTCGACCGCCCGGCGAAGACCGTCAAGGCCGGCGTGCACGGCGTGCCCGGTGGCGAGTCGGTCATGCTCTTGGACGAGCTGGTGGCCGACAAGGCCGCTCAGGGCGGCGTCCGTTACAAGTACCGGTACATGACGGTCCGCGAAACCGCTCGCGTCATGACCTTCCCCGACACGTGGGAGCTCAAGGGCCCGCGAGGGGAGAAGATGCGCCAGCTCGGCAACGCCGTACCCGTTGCCCTTGGCGAGGTCTTCGCCAAGGCGGTCGCCACCGTCCTGGACGAGGCGGAGGAGCGCCAGAAATGACGGCGCCGACCAGCAGAGCGCAGAGCGGCTGGAAGCACGACACGCCGCCGGACCGGGCGTGGAAGGGGCGCCCCGGCAGGGCACGCTCCGCCATCGCCGCTGAGCAGGACCGGGCGGCCGGCGGCCGTCACAGACGATCAGTGGACCTCGGCGAGGGGCGCTTTGCCCGGGCCTCTGTAGAGCTGAAGGTACTTCCCGACACACGACGCATTCGCGCGTACCTGCGCTGGTCCGACGGCGGCAAGTCCCCGGCCCGCTACCTCGGACAGGTCGAGCACGAGACTCGGGCCGCGAACCTCGCCGAGGGTTGGAGGGTGGCCTGGGAAAAGGGCCTTCTCACCGAGGAACCGCCGACTGAGGGCTCCTGGGCTTCCTCGCCATCCGTGCGTGCGGTGATGCGGGGCAACAGGAACAAGGACACCCGGCCAGAGCTGCGACTCCGCTCCTTGCTGCACAAGCAGGGTCTCCGCTACCGCGTAGCGGCACGGCCGCTGCCCGAACTGCGACGAACCGCCGATGTGTTGTTCTCCAAGCCGAAGGTCGCGGTCTTCGTCGACGGCTGCTACTGGCATGGATGCCCCGAGCACCTTCGGGAGTCACACAAGAACGCTGAGTTCTGGCGTAGCAAGATCGAGGGCAATCGCGCTCGCGATGCCGAGACCGACCGCCTGCTCGGTGCAGCGGGGTGGACCGTCGTCCGCGTCTGGGAACACGAAGATCCGGTGGATGCCTGCGCTCGAATCGAGGACATCGTGCGACAGGCATCAAGGGGCGTGACTGGCTAAAGTCCGCTCCCGGAAAGTAGGTCCACGGCCTCATACTTCCCGCCACCATTGAGGTATAAGGCATGGCATGAACGATTCGATCGTTGAGTGGGCGATCCAGGTGGCAGAGACAGAGCTACGGGCCTCCCTTCCACGGCGGTGGGCGCACATCCAAGGCGTGGCTGGCCGTGCGACCGAGATTAGGTCCGCTCTAGGCAAGGATTCCTCTCTGCTCATCAGCGCCGCCACGCTGCACGATGTCGGGTACGCGCCGCGGCTAGCCACCACAGGGTTCCATCCGCTGGACGGGGCCCGGTTCCTCCGTGACGAGTACAGGGCCGACGAGCGGCTGGTGCGGTTGGTCGCGAATCACTCGTTTGCGCTTCTGGAGGCCGAGGAGCGCGGTCTGCGCGAGGATCTCGCGACGGAGTTCCCCCTGCTGGAGGAGCCGCTGCTGGTGGACGCCCTCGTGTACTGCGACATGACGACCACGCCTGACGGCGACCGAACCACAGCGCAGGACCGGGTCGCGGAGATCATCAGCCGCTACGGGGACGACAGCGTGGTCGGGCGGTTCATCCGCCGGGCGGCTCCGGAGATCTTTGCCTCCGTGGAGCGGGTGGAAGCCGCCCTGACGGCTCAGCCGAGGTAGGGGTAGGTGCCAGCGAGGTAGTCCCCGATCTGCTGGCGCATGCTCGGGTGGATGTCGTACTGGTCGAGGTCGGCTGGCTGGACGAAGCGAACGCCGTCGGCCTCGTCGTTGATCGTGGGCACTCCGCCGACGGGCCGGCCGATGTAGGTGTTCTCGTACTGCTGGCGGATCTCGCCGTCGGTGTAGGCGACGATGTGGTTCGGGTTGGTGTAGACGCCGAGGAACCCGGTGAGCTCCGCGATGATGCCAGTCTCCTCCAGGCACTCGCGCACCGCGCATTCGGCCGCGGTCTCGCCGATGTCCTGAGCTCCGCCGGGGAGGGCCCACTGGCCGGTGTCGCGCCGACGCTGGAGGAGGATGGCGCCCGTCTCGTCGGCGACGAGCAGGTTGCTGGCCGGGATGAGGGTGTTCGCCTTCGGAGCAGACGGGTCGTTGAAGTACTCAGTCCTGCCCATGGTCGGCGGTCCTCTCCTGGTCGGGTGCCCATTGTCTCGCTGCGGCCCAGACAGCGTCGAAGCTTTCAGCGTAGTTGTCGAACCACCCTGTATTGCCAGCCCTCTTGAGGTGCAGGAGGGGGTTGGCGCTGGCCGGTTGACCCCAGATGTGTGGGTTGACGAGCAGGTTGTCGTCGTAGCGGAACATGGACGTGTAGAGGGTGGTGTCGTGGAGGCGTACGTCGCACCCGGCCTCGCCCAGCAGCGGACGGTAGTACGTCAGTGAAGCGCGGATCTTGGCGGCGAGGGTGTCGCCGATTCCCTCCTCGCGGCCCCGTACGGCGACTGCCTGCCCACCGGGATCGCCGAAGCACAGGCGAACCCGCACGCCGTCGGCGGCGCGCTCGGAGAGCATCTTGGCGACGTGGGGGTTGGACTGGGCGAAGAAGGTGCCGGAGAAGACGAGGACGCCGATCTCGTGCCGAGCCTCTCGCAGCAGTGTGAGCCATACGTCCCGGGGCACGCTGGCCCGGTTCTGGTAGGTGCCGACCAGCTCGGTGCCTAACCCGTCCTTCGGCCGGCCTGGACGCTTGGACGGCTCGGGCCAGAGAAAGGTCTCTTCGACGCGCAGGTGTCGCGCGACGCGGAAGCGGTGCCGTGCATGGGGAATCCGTCCGCCCAGCCATCGGCTGACCGTCTTGGGATCCACCTCGCAGATCTCGGCGAGTGCGTCGGGCGAGACGCCGCGTTGGCCGAGCACGGTGCGCAGTCGGTTGTTCACAGCAGCCATCGAATCGGCACGGCGCGTGATCGCGCAAGGACGTTTCGGGACGCAGTCCGCTGTAGTGGAACCTCGCGGACTGCCTACTCTGGCGGCATGGAGCTCTTCGTCCTGTGGGACATCGACCACACCCTCATCGAGAACGCGGGGGTCAGCAAGGAGATCTACGCCGCTGCCTTTCGTGGCCTCTCAGGTCGCGAACCCACGGAGCCCGCGCGTACTGAGGGGCGTACGGATCGACTGATCATGCGCGACATGTTCGTCCGCGAAGGGCTGCCCGTGCCCGACTGGCACCTCATCGAAGCAGCACTCGTCCAGGCAGGGGAAGCGCGCCTGGAGGAGCTGCGCAGGCGCGGGACCGCCCTGCCCGGTGTGCACGACGCCCTGAAAGCCGCCTCGGCTCAGACCGGTTGGGTCTCCTCCGTACTCACCGGCAATATCTCCGCCAACGCCCGTGTGAAGCTTGCCGCGTTCGGGCTCGACTCTCTGCTTGATCTACCGGTCGGCGCCTACGGAGCGGACGCCGAACTCCGCCCCCACCTGGTCGCTGTCGCCCGCGAGCGCGCACAGCGACTTCATGGTGTTGCGGCCGACATCCCCACCGTCCTCGTCGGGGATACTCCTCGTGACGTGGAAGCGGCTCTGACCACAGGCTCCGGCGTCCTCGCCGTCGCCTCCGGCATCCACACCCAGGAGGAACTGACTGCCGCCGGAGCCGTCGAAGTCCTGCCCGACCTGTCGGACACGAAGCGTGTCCTCGGCATCCTGGAATCCTTCGCAGGTCACTGAAAACGTCCCAGGACGTCCTTGGACCGTCCCCGAACGCGGTGTCGAGGTCCCCGAGCAGAAGGCCACTATCAGGCTCCCACCAGGCAACCAGCCGAAGGAGCCGACGTGATCGAGGAAGTCACCGGGATCAAGAAGATCCGCATGCTGTACCTGCAGCTGCTCTACCGCTGCAACTTCACGTGCCTGCACTGCTTCCACGGCAAGCGGCTCCAGTACGCCGACGCCTTCACCGTCGACGAAGCCGCGGATCTCCTCACCCTGATGCGGGGCCAGTACGGCACCGAGGCCGTGACACTGCTCGGCGGAGAGCCCTTCGTCCACCGGGACCTCGCGCAGGTCGTCCGCCACGCCAAGGAGGAACTGGGCCTGCGCGTCGAGATCTGCACCAACGGGTACCGGATCGAGCGCCGTCTGACCGAGATCGCCCCCTCCCTGGACCTACTCAGGGTTTCGCTGGAGGGCGTCGAGTCGACAAACGACGGCATCCGAAAGCAGGGCAGCTACCAGAGTGCCCTGGAGGCGCTCCGGCTGGCTCGGGATCTCGGCGTTCCGACCGGTGCGACCATGACCGTCACCTCGCGGAACATCACCGAAGTCCTGCCCCTCGGACGGGCCTTGGCGGAACTCGGGGTCCGGCAGCTCAAGCTCCACCACCTGCGGCCGGTCGGCAACGCCGCCGATCATCCCGAGCTGCTGGTCACCTCCCCTTCCGCCTACGGCCGGCTCCGGGACGATCTGGCGTCAGCCGATCTGCCCTTGGAAGTGATCGTCGACGAGGACCTCTCCGAGGACGGTGCCCCGCAGGTGTGCGCCCCCTCCGATGGTCCTCGCGAAATCGACCGCATTGAGGTCGACCCGCGCGGTGCGCTGACCATGTCCTGCAAGGCCGTGGGTAAGGACGCGCACGCCTTCTGGTACGAGAAGGCGGCAGGACGCATCGTCCACAAGCCCTCGTCCGTCGACGAGCTCACCCTCGCGGTACCGGACGTGGTGTACGGCCGTGCCTGATCGCCCTCGCTTCGAGAGCCTGGAGGGGTTACGCGGCACCGGCAAATCCACCCTGGCGCCCATGCTCGCCGCCGCCCGGCAGGCCGTCCTCGTCGCTACCGTCCCGCTGCCCTACCAGCCGCTCAGACAGGCGCTGGACAAGCGGACGAACGTAGAGGCACGGATGTGCTTCTACCTCTCGGGCCTGTTCACCGCGGCCGAGGAGATCCAGCATCACCTCGACGCCGGCGTCCCGGTCGTCGTCGAGAGCTACTTCGCCCGGTGCCTCACCACTCACCGGGCCCTGGGGGCACAACTCGGCATCACCCTGCCGAGCTGGCTGCCGACACCCGCTACCTACCACCTCGTCTGCGACGACGACGAGAGACAACGCCGACTCTCTGGGCGGAACAAGCCGGTGTCGCGGTGGGACTCACTGATCGAGACCGTTACGGACCGAGTGACGGACGCCTACGCATCGTTCCCGGTGCATCGCGTCGACACCACGGGGCGCAGCCCCGACGAGGTCCTCCGAGTGATCATGGATACCGAGACGCAAGGAGCGCACCCCCATGCAGACTCAGAGCCTGTGGGAGCACACGCTCACATTCTTCCCCCAGTTCCTCGCCACGCTGCGGGAACGTGTCGCCCCTGACGCCACCGTCGCCGTGGTCGGCGCGAGCGACGGCAAGTTCGTCCTGCCCCTCGCCGCCGCCGGCTACCGCGTCGTCGCCATCGAACGCGACGCGGTCGCCCTCCACGGGGGCGACGTCCACCTCCCGGGTGACAGCCAGGCCCACGCGTTGGGACTGATCGATCGACTGAAGCTCGAAGAACTCCACGAACGCGTAGAGGTCGTTGAGCACGACTTCCTCGACGGTGAACCCCTGGGCCGGCAGTGCGACGCGGTCTGGACGAGCTGCTCATGGCACTACAGTGCCAACCACCACCGCCCGCTCGGCGAGTTCGTCGACCGCATGCAGCGCCTGGTCCGCCCAGGCGGCATCTTCGGCGCGGAGTTCATGATGCCCGTCGAAAGACGCCACCACATGATCGAGCACTACACCTCCCCGGAACGCCTCCACCCCCACTTCATCGGCGACTGGGAAGTCCTGCTCACCCTGCGCACCACCGAATTCACCGAGCGGCCCCACGTCGGCCAGCTGCACGACCACACCCACCGCATGGGCCTCCTGCTCGCGGCCCGGACGTCCACCCTCACCGACCACTTCTGAGAGAAGACCCCATGAAGCACGAATACGAGGCGAAGTTCCTGGCCGTCGACGTCACCGACCTCCAAAACAAACTGAGCGCCCTCAATGCCGCCCAGGCATTCCCCCGCACGCTCCTCACCCGCAAGATCTTCGAAAACGACTCCCTCGACAGCGGAGCCTGGATTCGACTGCGGGACGAAGGCACCCGCTCGACCCTCACGCTCAAGCAGGTCACCGACGCCACGACGATCGACGGCACCAAGGAGATCGAAACCGAGGTCACCGACCTGCACGCCATGGCCGACATCCTGCGCCGGGTCGGCCTCACCGAAGTCCGGTACCAGGAGAACTACCGCGAGGAATGGCGCCTGGGCGAGGTCGCCTTCGACTTCGACACCTGGCCCGACCTCCCCACCTTCCTGGAGATCGAAGGACCCGACGAGGCATCGGTGCGCCAGGCCGCCGCGCTGCTGAACCTCGACTACTCCGAGGCCCGGTTCGGCAGCGTCGACGAGATCTACAAGAGCGAGGCCGGGCGCGACATCCTCGCCGAACCCACGCTCCTGTTCTCCGAAGCCGAGAAGCAGAAGGACGCTTCTCCCACGGCCCAGGACCGTTGATCGCGGAGGGAGACGAGCGATGCTGACGGAAGTCGCCCTACAGCACAGGGTGATCCCCGGGATCGCCGAGTTCGCCCGAGGAGGACTGCCCTCACCGGCGGCCACCGACGACGGCAACGAGTGGGTCGACGGACCCTGCTGGCTCTACTGCGGGCAGCGGTGGACGCTCGGCCTGTGGATCGGCCCCGCCATAGTCGCCGGGGCCCAAGCCCCGATGTACGCCTGCGGCGCCTGCATCGGCGAGCTGCAGGAACGGGTCTGGCAATCCTTCTTCAACGAGAACCGCCCGGCCGGCTCCACCCGGCCGACCGATTCCGCCGAGGTGGGGCAGTCGGCCTCCGGCAGGAGAACCGGCAAGCATCGGGGCCAGAGCAGGCTCTTCCGCCGTAGTTAAGCCCCCGCCCCGATCACGCTGGCGCCCGCTGTCCCCGCAGCGAGAGCCCGTGGCCGGGGCGGGTCATTGGCGTGCGCGCCTTCGGCGGAAGCCCCGAGACGAACGGCCTGGCAACACAGCGACCGTTTCACGTCCACCGATACGGTCTTCCCACCCACCCCGGGCCTCTTGGAGGAGCAGTCGTGAAGCAGCAGACCACGGACGAGCGGCCGGGCATCGCCGCCGCCATCGTCGTTCACGAGGGCCGCGTGCTCATGGTCCGCCGCCGGGTGAGCGAGGGGCAGCTCTCCTGGCAGTTCCCCGCCGGGGAGGTCGAGCCCGGCGAGGAACGTGAGGCCGCCGCCGTACGGGAAACCCAGGAGGAGACAGGGCTGGCCGTGGAAGCGGTCAAGCTGCTCGGCGAGCGCGTTCACCCCAAGACGGGCCGCCTCATGTCCTACACCGCCTGCCAGATCCTGGGCGGTACAGCTCACGTCGCCGATACCGAGGAGCTGGCCGAGCTTGCCTGGGTATCCCATGGCGACATCCCGGAGTACGTGCCGTACGGGCTGTTCGAGCCGGTGCAGGACTACCTCGACGGGACCTTGTCCGCGTAGACCGCTCCAAGTTCCGGCGGGGAACTGCGGGAGAGCACCAAGGCTCCACGACCTACTGGATCTTGCCTGGATGCAGGACTTCCGAGGCAAGGAGCGCCTCTTGCCTCACAGACGTGGACGGTGCTTCTGTTCCGCCGGGACCGCCGACCGTGCGGGCTCAGCCACACCGGCCGACAGTGCAGTCGCGGACAGTCGCATGGTCGTAGTCCTGCGAGCCGCCTCGGCGCGGGGGTTGGGTGCGGGGTTGCGGCTGGTGTGCTGGATGCGGGTGATCAGGACGCGGGCGGGTTGGCAAGCGGTGGTGAGTTCGCGCTGAGCGGCGGCTTCCTTGAGGAGCTGGTGGGGTTTGTGGCCGCCGGCTTCGGCGTCGGCGAGGACGGTGGCGAGAGCCGGCCAGGCGGGGTCGGTGAGGATGCGGTCGGCGTGGTCGGGGACGACGTCCCGGAGTGGGTGGACCAGGTCATGTCCACCGTGGCCGGCGAGGTCCGCAGACGACGGAAGGAACTGGGTTGGAGCGCGCAGGACTTGGCCGACAAGTGCGAGGAGATCGGCCATCCGATCCCTCGCAACGTCATCGCCAACATGGAGTCCGGGCGCCGCTCCAACCTGCCCTTGGTCGACGTCATCGTGCTGGCCGAAGCACTGAACACCCCGCCCATCTGCCTCGTCTATCCCGTCGGCTACGTCGACGACGTGCAGCGACTCCCACTCCAGCCCCCCACCACGTCGATGCACGCGTTGCGCTGGTTCACCGGGGAGGAGACCGATCTCGGCGCGGATGACGACATGCTCCGCTACTTCCGCGCCCACCACGCTGCGGAGGAACAACTGCGGAAAGCGCTCCTCGACGAGGACTATGCGCGCTACCACGCCGAGACTGCCCCGAACGCCGACCGGAAGGCAGAAGCCCTGCGCTCTCAGGCACGGGCCGCCGAGGCGGCCGACGACGCCGCCAGCCGCCTGCGCAGAGTCCGCGCCTTCATCCAGGAAGAGGGCGTCACACCCCCGGCCCTGTGGCCCGACTTGGCCACCGCGATCGACTCATCAGCGAGCGATCCCGACACCACCGAGGAGAATGATCTTTGAAGGGCTCCACCTACCGCCGCTGCTCCTGCCGCGACCCCAAGACCGGCAAGGAACTCGGCACCTCCTGCCCCAAGCGCAACAGCAGGAACCACTCACCTACTCCGTACGCCAGGAGCTCTCACCCCGCGAGGACGGCAGCCGGCGTTCCTTCGCCCGGGGCGGGTACGGCAGCCTCAAGGCTGCCCAGGCCGACCTCGACCACGTACGCGCCCTCCTCGGACTCGCCGAATCGGACGACCCCGAGGGCACCGAACTCCTCGCCGAGGTGCTGGCCGAGGTCAGCCGCGAGCGCTCGCCCCTGCCCGAGGTCGAGGAGACGCGGCGGCGCCTCAACGCCGGCCAGGACCTCATCGGCAGCCTGCCCGTCACCGAGTGGCTCGACCGGTGGCTGGCCGGCAAGCGCATACGCAAGTCCGGCCTCAACCGCTACGAGACCGACATCCGCGTCCACCTGAAGCCGCGCATCGGCAACCGGCGCCTGGACCGGCTGCGCGTCAGCCACCTCAGCGAGATGTTCACCGACATCCGCGACGCCAACGCCCAGGTCCTGGAGGACAACGCCCAACGGCGGGCCGCAGTCGACGAGCTAGCAACCGTTCCGTGGAAGGGCGCCGAGAACCGAGCCCGCCGCAAGGCGATGAAGGCCGCGATCGACGAGATGCCACCCTTCCGGGCGCATCACTGGCCCCGCCACGCGCCAGCACATCAAGGCGACTCTCCGTGCGGCCCTGAATGACGCGATCGGCCAGCAGATCATCACCTTCAACCCCGCCGCCCACGTCGAGATCGACTCCGTACGCAAGCCGAAGGCGCTCGTGTGGACGGACGAGCGGGTCGCCAAGTGGGAGCAGACGGGAGAGAAGCCGTCACCCGTGATGGTCTGGACACCCCAACAGACGGGCGCCTTACTGGACTTCGTCGCCGAGGACCGGCTGTACGCGATGTGGCACCTCATCGCCTTCCGCGGCCTGCGCCGGGGCGAGGCGTGCGGGCAGCCATGGTCCGAGACAAACCTCGACACCCACTCCCTCACCGTCTCCTCCCAACTCGTGCAGGACGGCTGGGAGATCGAGACATCCGATCCCAAGACAGACAGCGGCTACCGCGTGGTCGCGCTCGACGACGACACCGTCGACGTCCTGAAGCGGCACCGCGAGCGGCAGGACAAGGCCCGCGAGGAGCGGGGATCGGCCTGGGCCGACACCGGCCATGTCTTCACGCAGGAAGATAGATCCTGGCTCCATCCCGGCAAGGTGACCGACCTCTTCGAGCGCCTCGTCGCCGCCTCCGGCCTCCCGCCGATCCGGCTGCACGACCTGCGCCACGGCGCCGCCACCCTCATGCTCGCCGCCGACATCGACATCAAGATCGTGTCGGACACTCTCGGGCACAGCGACACCCGCATCACGCGGGACATCTACCAGAGCGTCCTGCCCCAGGTCGGCAGGAGCGTCGCCGAGGCGACCGCGAAGCTCGTCCCTCTCCAGCGCAAGGCCGAGGCCGAGAAAGCGGCACGCAAGGCCGCGAAGAAGGAGAAGGCCAAGAACGCCGGCAAGGCAAAGTGCGGCAAGCCGAAGGACAAGGCGAAAGCCCAGGCCAAGGCGGGCAAGAAGGCCAAGCGCCGGAAGCCCAAGAAGTAGGTCCCTGAGCCGCTCCGCTCATGCATCGCTCACGCAAGCACTTCCACGGCGTTCCCGTCGTGCGGCCCGGCAGGCCCCGCACATGAAAAAGCCCCAGGTCACGGCGAGTGAGTCCTGGGGCGATTCCGAGCCGCCTTCGGGATTCGAACCCGAGACCTACGCATTACGAGTGCGTTGCTCTGGCCAACTGAGCTAAGGCGGCTTGGCGTGCTGACCATCGTGGGGCAGCGGCCTCGGCAAGTCTACACAGTTTCCGGGGGTGGTTCTGACCACCTCCGGAGGGGCTCGTCGGTCAGGAGCAGCGGGTGTTCTGCTGCGGGGCGCGGCCCGTCAGGAGGTACGTCGTGACGTGGGTGTCGACGCACGTGCTGCCCCGGCCGTACGCGGTGTGGCCGTCACCCTCGTAGGTCAGGAGGACGCCCGAGCCGAGCTGGGCGGCGAGGGAGCGGGCCCAGCGGTAGGGGGTGGCCGGGTCGCGGGTCGTGCCGACCACCAGGATCGGGGGCGCGCCCTGTGCGGTGATGCGCTGCGACTTCCCCGTGGCCCGCACCGGCCAGTACGTGCAGTTCAGGGCGGCCCAGGCCATGCTCTCGCCGAAGGCCGGGGACGCCTTCTCGAAGTCCGGGAGCGCCGCCTCGACGGCCTCGGGGCCGGAGAAGGCCGGCGGGAGGTCCAGGCAGTTCACGGCCGCGTTGGCCGCCATCAGGTTCGAGTAGGCGCCCTTGTCGTCCCGCTCGTAGTAGGCGTCGGACATGGTGAGGAGTGTCGAGCCGTCCCCGTGCCCGACGGCCCGGGTCAGGGCCTTGCGCAGCAGTGGCCAGGCCGCCTCGTTGTACATCGCCGCGATCACGCCCGTCGTGCCCTGCGCCTCGCTCAGGTCGCGGCCCGTCTGCGAGGTGTGCAGCGGTTTCTCGTCCAGGCGGTCGAAGAACGCCTTCAGCCTGCGGCCGGCCGCTTCCGGGCCGCCCCGGCCCAGCGGGCAGTCCGCGCGGGTCGCGCAGTCCTCGGCGAAGGACCGGAAGGCCGTCTCGAAGCCGGCCGTCTGGTCGAGGTTCACGCGCAGCGCGTCGAGTGACGGGTCCGTCGCGCCGTCCAGGACCAGGCGGCCCGAGCGCCCCGGGAACAGTCCCGCGTACGTCGCCCCGAGGAACGTGCCGTACGAGGCGCCCACGTAGTTCAGTCTCCGGTCACCCAGGGCCGAGCGCAGCAGGTCCATGTCCCGCGCCGAGTCGGTCGTGGAGACGTGCCCGAGGACCTTCCCGGAGTGCTCCGCGCACGCCGCCGCGTAGTCCTTGAAGGAGCGGACCAGCTCGTCCTTGTCGGCCTGGTCGTCCGGGGTCAGGTCGGTCCGTGTCCAGCGTTCCGTGCGGGGGCCGTCCAGGCAGGTGACGGGGGTGCTGCGGGCGACCCCGCGCGGGTCCACCGCGACCATGTCGTAGCGGGCCCGCACCTTTTCCGGGTAGTGCTCACCCGCGTACGCCGTGAGGTAGTCCACCGCCGAGCCGCCCGGACCGCCGGGGTTCACGAGGAGGGAACCGAGGCGCTCGCCGGGGCCGGTCGCCCTCTTCCGCGCCACCGCCAGCTCGACGCGGCCCCGTGCCGGGTGCGCGTAGTCCAGCGGGGCCTTCAGCGTCGCGCACTGAAAACCGGCCGGGGCGGAACCGTCCCCGCCCGAACCCGCCGGGGCGGAACCGTCCCCGCCCGAACCCGCCGGGGCGCACGGCCGCCACCGCAGGCGCTGCCCCTCGTACGCGGCGACCGGCCCGCCCCCGGACGGCGCCTGCGGGGAGGCCGCCACCGGGGAGCTCGCCGCCGTCCCGCGCACCCGCGCGGGACTTTCGGCCGCCTCCTCCGACACGGAGCCACTCGCCGTACCGGAGAGACACGCCGCGGCCAGCAGGGCAGCGGCGACCGGCAGGGCCCTCGCCGTGGTGACGGTGAACTTCCTCGTGGTGACGGTGAACTTCATCCAACGAGGCTAACCGTACGCACTTCCACCATTACCCTACGCACGGAACTTCCGCCCTATCGAGTGACCCGTCGCGTCGGCGCACGTCCGCCGCGCCTCGGCCGGCGCGCCGCCCGAGGGCGGGTCAGCCCGCGCGCAGGGCCATCGCCATCGCCTCGACGGCGAGGAGCGGGGCCACGTTGCGTTCCAGAGCCGTGCGGCACGCGCCGATGGCCTCTATGCGGCGCAGCGTCGCCTCGGGGCTGCTGTCGCGTGCGATCCGTTCCACCGCGTCCTGCACGTCAGCGTTGGCGAGGGGGGCCCGGGAGCCGAACTGGAGGGCCAGCACGTCGCGGTAGAAACCGGTCAGGTCGACGAGCGCCAGATCGAGGCTGTCGCGCTGGGTACGGGTCGAGCGGCGCTTCTGACGGTCCTGGAGGTCCTTCATCACCCCGGCCGTGCCGCGCGGCATCCGGCCGCCCGCCTGCGCGCCGAGCGCGGCCCGCATGTCCTCGGTCTCCTTCGCGTCGGTGTCCTCCGCGACCTGCTTCGCGTCGTCGCCCGCCGCGTCGATCAGCTCCTGCGCGGCCCGCAGGCCCGCGCCGACGTCCCCGACCCGCGTGGGCAGTTTCAGCACCGCCGCGCGCCTGGCCCGGGCCCGCTCGTCCGTCGCGAGGCGCCGTGCGCGGTCGATGTGGCCCTGTGTGGCCTGCGCGACCGTCGCCGCGAGGGCCGGTTCGACGCCGTCCCTGCGGACGAGAAGGTCGGCGACCGCGTCCACCGGCGGCGTGCGCAGCGTCAGGTGGCGGCAGCGGGACCGGATCGTGGGAAGCACGTCTTCCAGGGACGGGGCGCACAGCAGCCAGACGGTGCGCGGGGCCGGTTCCTCGACGGCCTTGAGCAGGACGTTGCCCGCGCCCTCGGTCAGCCGGTCGGCGTCCTCCAGGACGATGACCTGCCAGCGGCCCACCGCGGGGGAGAGCTGGGCCCGTCTGACGAGGTCACGGGTCTCCTTGACGCCGATGGACAGCAGGTCGGTCCGTACGAACTCGACGTCCGCGTGCGTACCGACCTGGGTCGTGTGGCAGCCCTCGCAGAACCCGCAGCCGGGGTCGGCGCCCAGGGCCCGGTCGGGGCTCACGCACTGGAGCGCGGCGGCGAAGGCGCGCGCCGTCTCCGCGCGGCCCGAACCGGGCGGGCCCGTGAACAGCCAGGCGTGCGTCATCCGTGAGCCCTCGGGACCTGCCTCACCACCCGCCACGGCCGTGACCTGCGTGTCCGCGTCCTTGGCGGCGGCGGCGAGCTGCGCGCTCACCCGCTCCTGACCCACCAGGTCGTCCCACACCGTCATGCGGTCACTGCCTTTCCCTCACTCCGTCTTCGCCTCGCGCGTTCGTCCATTGTCGGCGACGCCTCTGACAACGGAGGACAGGCACTGAACGGAGGGCAGGTAACTGAACGGAGGACAGGTACTTCGAGGACGAATACGGGACCGGGACGAGGACGGGACCGGGACGAGGACGAACACGGGACCGGGACGGGGCAGGCGGGGGCGGATGCGGCCACGTGTGGCCCACCGCCCCCGCCTGCTCAGCCCTTCGGCCGGTCTCAGCCCCGCCGGCCCTTGCCGCGGCCGCCCCCGTCGCCCCGTCCCGGACCGTCGTCCTCCTCCTCGTCGAAGCGGGGGCCGAGCAGTTCGTCCGCGAGGGTCGGGAGGTCGTCGAGCGGGGTCTCCTCCGCCCAGTCGGGGCGCGGGCGGCGGCGCGGGACCCCGGTCTCGTCGAGCTGCGGGAGTTCCCTGGTCCGGTCGTTCGGGCCGAGGGCGTCGGCCCTCCCGGTGTTCCCGGCCGCTCCCGGGCCGGGCCGCTGCCGGTCCCCGCGCCCGGCCGCCGGGGCCTCGTCGCGGAAGAACCCGGGCGGGACGCGGTCGGCGGGGTTGTCGGTCGGCGCGCCGGCGAAGGGCCGCCGGGAAGCCGCACCTGAACCACCCTGACGGGCCTCGCCGGAGCCACCCGTACGGGTCTCCCCGGAAGGGCTCCCGCCCCCCTTGCCGTCCTTCGCCCCTTCCGCTCCGGCGGCGTCCCTCGCACCGGCGTCCTTGGTACCTCCGGCGGCGTCCGTCGCACCGTCGCGGAACTGCGGCAGCACCGTCGTCTCGTCCTGGGCTCCCGGGTGCGGCGTCGCCCCGCCCTCCCGGCCCTCCTCGGCGTCGGTCCCCTCCCGGAACTGCGGGAGCACCGTCGTCTCGTCCTCCGGGTACACCGGGCGCGCGTCCTGGGGGCGGACGACCGGGGTGGAGATCGTCGTCTCGTCGCCGTGCCGGAAGATCGGCGTCGGCACCGTCGTCTCGTTGTCCGGAACGGGACCCGAGCCCTGACGTGAGGTCGCGTCACGTCCACCGGCGGCGTCCTCGGCGCGGTCCTCAGCGCGGCGCGCCTCCTCAGCGGCCCTGGCCTCCTCGACCCTGGCTTGCTCGGCGGCCCGCGCCTCCTCGGCGGCGCGGGCCGCCTCGACCCTGGCCGCCTCAGCCTCGGCCTCCGCGGCGCGGCGGCGGTGGTCCTCCTCCTCGGCGCGCTGGCGGGCCTGTTCCTCCGCGAGCCTGCGGGCCTGTTCGGCACGGAGCAGGGACTCCTCGGCCTTGCGCTGCTTCTCGCGGCGCTTGGCCTCGGCCTCCTCGCGCAGCCGCTTCTCCTCCGCGGCCTGCCGGCGCAGACGCTCCTGCTCGGCCTCGCGCGCTGCCTCCTCCTCGGCCTTGCGGCGGGCCTCCTCCTCGGCCTGGCGGCGTTCCTCCTCGGCGCGCTGCCTGGCCTCCTCGGCGAGGCGCTCCTCCTCCTGGCGGCGGGCCTCCTCCAGTTCGCGGCGCTTGCGCTCCTCCTCCTCGGCGCGCAGCCTCGCGAGCTGTTCCTGGCGCTCGCGCTCCAGCCGCTCCTCCTCGGCCTTCCGTTCGGCCTCCTCCTCGGCCTTGCGACGGGCCTCCTCCTCGGCGGCCCTGCGCGCCTCCTCCTGGGCCTCGATCTCGGCCTCGGAGAGGGGAAGCAGCTGGTCGAGACGGTGCCGGATCGTCGTCGTGACGGCCTCCGGCTCCTGCGCCCCGTCGACCACGAGGTAGCGGCCGGGGTCGGCGGCGGCGAGCGTGAGGAACCCGGAACGGACCCGGGCGTGGAACTCGGCGGGCTCCGACTCCAGCCGGTCGGGCGCCTCCGTGAACCGTTCCCGCGCGGCCTCGGGCGCCACGTCGAGCAGCACCGTCAGGTGCGGGACGAGCCCGTCCGTCGCCCACCGCGAGATCCGTGCCACCTCGACCGGGGAGAGGTCCCGGCCCGCGCCCTGGTAGGCCACGGACGAGTCGATGTACCGGTCGGAGATGACGACGGCCCCGCGTTCCAGGGCGGGCCGTACGACGGTGTCGACGTGTTCGGCCCGGTCGGCCGCGTACAGCAGGGCCTCGGCGCGGTGCGAGAGGCCGGCGCTGGAGACGTCGAGCAGGATCGAGCGCAGCCGCTTGCCGACCGGGGTGGCGCCGGGCTCGCGGGTCACGACGACCTCGTGGCCCTTGGCCCTGATCCACTCGGCGAGCGCCTCGGCCTGCGTCGACTTGCCCGCGCCGTCGCCGCCCTCCAGGGCGACGAAGAAGCCGGTGGCCGCGGGCGCCTGGGCCGGGTCGCCGCCGCGCAGCGCCTCGCGCAGGTCGCGGCGGAGCGGTACGCCCTGCCGGTCGTCGGTCTTCGCGAGGACGAAGGCGGCGACCGGGAGCAGCAGCGCGCCCACGAGCATCAGCGCGAACGAGGCCCCGTCGTGCTCGAAGGTGAACTTGCCGTTGACGACGCGGTGCGGGCCGATGAGCGCGGCGAACACCGGCGCGACGACCGCGGCGACCGCGACGGCCACCCGGGCGACGGCCTGGAGGTGCTCGGTCGTACGGGCCCTGCGGGCCTCCTCGGTCTCCTGGTCGAGCAGGACGTGCCCGGTGTTCGCGGCGATGCCCGCGCTCACCCCGGCGAGCAGCAGGAGCAGCAGGACGGTGGTGATGTCGGGGACGAGCCCGGCGACCAGCAGCGCGACTCCGGCCACGGCGATCGTGAGCGACAGCAGCCTGCGCCGGGACAGGGTGGGCAGCACCGAGGGCGCCGTACGGATGCCGAGGACGGTGCCGCCGGTCAGGGCGAGCACGATCAGGCCGTACGCGACCGGGCCGCCGCCCAGGTCCCTGGCGTGCAGTACGCCGACCGAGACGGCCGCGCCGATCGCGGCGGCCACGGCGCCGCAGGCCCCGACGAGGACGGGGACGGCCCCCGTACGTCCCTTGTCCGCGGGCTCGGCCTCGGGGGTGGCGGCGGCCGGGGATCCGGTCCCGGTGTCCTGGCCCGCGCTCCGGGGTCGCGGGCTCGCGCCGCGCGGGCGGCGCAGCCCTTCGAGCGGGGACCGCGCGCGCGGCGTGCGGGCCGAGGGCAGTTCCAGGGCGGAGACGACGGACAGGGAGGCGGCGAACAGTCCGGCCGCGACGTACGAGGCGAGCGCGGCCTGGTGCTGCGCGAACCAGTCGAGTCCGGCGCCCAGCAGGTTCCCGACGAGGGACACGGCGACGAGGGTCAGCGCGGCGGCGGGCAGCGCGCAGAACGTGGTGCGCTGGAAGAGGCGGCGCAGGGTCTCCAGATGGTCCGGGAGCGGCCGTACGGCATCGCCCTCGGGCGGTGGAGCGGGCAGCAGCCCGGGGGCGGCGCCCTCCCGGCACACCGTCCACAGCCGTTCGGCGCCCCCGGCGAGGAACGCGGTGACCAGCAGGATCGTGAGCGCGTTGTCCGGGGTCCAGTCGATCCACAGCGGCGCGACGATCATGAGCGCGGCGCGTACGCCGTCCGCGACGAGCATCGTCCAGCGCCGGTCGAGCGCCCCGCCGGGGGCGGTCAGCGCCGACACCGGTCCGAGCAGCACCGCTCCGAACAGCAGCGTCGCGAGGATTCGCACTCCGAAGACGGTGGCGACCGCGAACGCCGCTCCCCGGTAGCCGCCGCCGAACGAGTCCTGGAACAGGTCCGCCTGAAGGACCAGCACGACCAGCACCAGGAGGGCGAGACAGTCGCCGACACCCCCCACGAGCTGGGCGCTCCAGAGGCGTTTCAACGGTTGGGAGCGCAGCAGAGCGCGGATCGCGCGCTCCTGGGAATCTGCGACCAGGGCGGTGTCTGAGGTCGTCTTGACGACCGGTGGCTGCTCGGCTCGCGTCATTCCGACAGCCTATCGGCCGGATACGACACCTCGAAGGCCCGTCCGAACAAACGTCTCCGCTCCCGGCGTGCCCCGCACAACCGTTTGCAATCGCGCTCGACCAGGCGGTTTCGACCGCCGAGGAGCGGGAACCCGGGGAGGCCGACCGAAGCCCCGCGCCCCACGAGGATCGGCCCGGCACGCCACGAGGGCCGCCCCGCGCATCCGTCCTCCCAGCCCCGGCACGACGGCGGGGCCGCCCCGGGACCCTTCCCGCAGCGGCCCCGTCACAGGGGGTCTCAGCCCTCGTCAGTCACCGGCCGTGGCCGACTCCCCGGAGGCCGAGGACTTGCCCGCCGACGCCTTCTTCGCCGTGGCCGAGGACTTCTTCGCGGCCGTCGCGGTGGTCTTCTTCGCCGCGGTGGTCGTCTTCTTGGCCGCCGTCGTCGTCTTCTTCGCCGCCGACTTCGCGGCCGTCTTCTTCGCGGGCGCCTTCTTGACGGCCTTCTTCGCCGTCTTCTTGGCGGGGCCCTTGGCCCGCTTCTCGGCGAGCAGCTCGTAGCCGCGTTCCGGGGTGATCTCCTCGACGCTGTCGGCGGCCCGCAGCGTCGCGTTGGTCTCGCCGTCGGTCACGTACGCGCCGAAGCGCCCGTCCTTGACGACGACCGGCTTCCCGCTGACCGGGTCCTCGCCCAGCTCCTTGAGCGGCGGCTTGGCGGCGGCCCGCCCGCGCTGCTTGGGCTGCGCGTAGATCGCGAGCGCCTCTTCGAGGGTGATCTCGAAGAGCTGCTCCTCGGTCTGGAGCGAGCGCGAGTCCGTGCCCTTCTTGAGGTACGGACCGTACCGCCCGTTCTGCGCGGTGATCTCGACGCCCTCCGGGTCCGCGCCCACGACCCGCGGCAGCGACATGAGCTTGAGCGCGTCGGCGAGGGTCACCGTGTCGAGGGACATCGACTTGAAGAGCGAGGCGGTACGCGGCTTGACCGCGTTCTTGCCGGTCTTCGGCGTGCCCTCGGGCAGGATCTCGGTGACGTACGGGCCGTAGCGCCCGTCCTTCGCGACGATCTGCCGGCCGGTCTCCGGGTCGGCGCCCAGCTCGAAGTCGCCGCTCGGCTTGGCCAGCAGCTCCTCGGCGTACTCGACGGACAGCTCGTCGGGGGCGAGGTCCTCGGGGACGTCGGCGCGCTGGTGGTTCTCGGAGTCCTTCTCACCGCGCTCGACGTAGGGCCCGTAACGCCCGACGCGCAGCATGATGCCGGCGCCGACGGGGAAGGAGGACACCTCACGGGCGTCGATCGCGCCGAGGTCGGTGACCAGTTCCTTCAGGCCGCCGAGGTGATCGCCGTCCCCTCCCGCGTCGGCGGCGGAACCGACGGTTCCGGCATCGCCCTCGCCGAAGTAGAACCGGCGCAGCCACGGCACGGACTGGGCCTCGCCACGCGCGATGCGGTCGAGGTCGTCCTCCATCTTCGCGGTGAAGTCGTAGTCGACGAGCCGCCCGAAGTGCTTCTCCAGCAGGTTGACCACGGCGAAGGACAGGAAGGACGGCACGAGGGCCGTGCCCTTCTTGAACACGTAGCCGCGGTCCAGGATCGTGCCGATGATCGACGCGTACGTCGACGGGCGGCCGATCTCCCGCTCCTCCAGCTCCTTGACCAGGCTGGCCTCGGTGTAGCGGGCGGGCGGCTTGGTGGAGTGGCCGTCGGCGGTGATCTCCCGGGCGCTCAGCGCGTCGCCCTCGGCGACCTGCGGCAGCCGGCGCTCGCGGTCGTCCAGCTCCGCGTTCGGGTCGTCCGCGCCCTCGACGTACGCCTTGAGGAAGCCGTGGAAGGTGATGGTCTTGCCGGAGGCGGAGAACTCGGCGTCCCGGCCGTCGGCGGAGGTACCGGCGATCTTGACGGTGACGCTGTTGCCGACCGCGTCCTTCATCTGGGAGGCGACGGTCCGCTTCCAGATCAGCTCGTACAGCCGGAACTGGTCACCGGTCAGGCCGGTCTCCGCGGGGGTGCGGAAGCGGTCCCCGGAGGGGCGGATCGCCTCGTGCGCCTCCTGGGCGTTCTTGACCTTCCCGGCGTACGTACGCGGCTTGTCGGGCAGGTAGGCGCCGCCGTACAGCTGCGTGACCTGGGCCCGCGCGGCGGACACCGCGGTGTCCGAGAGCGTCGTGGAGTCGGTACGCATATAGGTGATGAAGCCGTTCTCGTACAGCTTCTGCGCGACCTGCATCGTGGCCTTCGCCCCGAAGCCGAGCTTGCGGCTCGCCTCCTGCTGGAGCGTCGTGGTGCGGAAGGGCGCGTACGGCGAGCGGCGGTACGGCTTCGACTCGACCGAGCGGACCGCGAAACTGCTGTCTGCCAGACCGGCGGCCAGCGCGCGGGCGTTCGCCTCGTCGAGGTGGAGCGTGCCGGACTTGAGCTGCCCGAGGGAGTCGAAGTCACGGCCCTGCGCGACGCGCTTGCCGTCGACGGCGGACAGCCGCGCGGTCAGCGTGGACGGATCGCTCGCGTCACCGGTGCGGCCGGTGCCAAAGGTGCCGGTGAGGTCCCAGTACTCGGCGGAACGGAAGGCGATGCGCTCGCGCTCCCGCTCGACGACGAGCCGGGTCGCGACCGACTGCACGCGGCCGGCCGACAGCCGCGGCATGACCTTCTTCCACAGGACCGGCGAGACCTCGTAGCCGTAGAGGCGGTCGAGGATGCGGCGGGTCTCCTGGGCGTCGACCAGCTTCTGGTTCAGCTCGCGCGGGTTGGCCACGGCGGCCCGGATCGCGTCCTTGGTGATCTCGTGGAAGACCATGCGGTGGACGGGGATCTTGGGCTTGAGCACTTCCTGGAGGTGCCAGGCGATGGCCTCGCCCTCGCGGTCCTCATCGGTGGCGAGGAAGAGTTCGTCGGAGTCGCGCAGCAGATCCTTGAGCTTCTTGACCTGCGCCTTCTTGTCAGCGTTGACGACGTAGACGGGCTGGAAGTCGTTCTCGACGTCCACGCCGAGCCGGCGCACCTCGCCCGTGTACTTCTCGGGCACCTCGGCGGCACCGCTGGGGAGGTCGCGAATGTGCCCGACGCTCGCTTCGACGGTGTAGCCGGGGCCGAGGTAGCCCTTGATCGTCTTCGCCTTGGCAGGCGACTCGACGATGACGAGTCGGCGACCGCCGTGTGCGGTCTCGCTGGTCGGGGACAACGTGGCTCTTCTCTCCGGTCGAGGCTCAAGGCCCGCGGGAAACGCCCGGGGGCCGGACCCGAGGGGGTCCGTGCCGCCCACACTCCTGCGGGTGGGTGACTGCTGACGCTGCGGAGTGTGACGGTACCTCCCGCCCCCGTGTCAAACGGGAAAAGCCCGCAACGGCCACTCGAACGGTAACCCGACTACCGCCATTCCTGCCGCCCGGACCGCCTGTACGCCGTTTCGGGCCATGTGCACCCATACCGGGGGCGCTGGGCTCCGTCGCAGGTGGGGGCCCACATGGAGACCGCCGCAAGGCCCTCTCGGCGGCATCTGAGCGTCCGCCGGAAGAGCCTGCCGGGGGACCGAGAACCGCGACGGGCGCACGACCGGCCTCCGGTCGCGGGCCCCGCGCCGCGCCGGGGGCGCACGGATTTACGGGGGACCACCTCGCCCCGGGGCCGGGCACCCCGAGCACCCGAGCACCTCGGGGACGAGGCCGGGCCCGTCCGACGTCGGACGCGGCTCCGGACAGGCTTTGAGGACCTGAGGGGCCTGGGAGGCCTTGAGGGACTTGAGGGGCCTGAGGGATCTCCTCGAACACGGCTTCAGATACGGCTGAAGCACCAGAGGGCGAGGAGGACGGCGCCGGCACCGATCAGCAGTCCGAGCGTCGCCGAGGTCAGCGGATGCACCCCGTCTGCCACGGGCGCCCGGTGCACGAGGCGTACGCAGGTCCACAGAAGCAGACTGCCGCCGAAGAGCAGGAAGACCGCGCCCGCGAATATCGCGGGCAGGCTCTCCGTGATCGCGTCCATGTGTTCCCCCGCTTCGCCGCACCGGCGGCGGCCGCCCGGTCGAGCCCGGTGACCGCCCACAGGATCGGGAGGCTGGCAGCCCGGCACGTCGCGGACACGAACCCCGGGTGAACTCCAGGACAGCGGCACACGGCCGACAGGAGAGCGCGCTGCCCCAGGCGGCCGAACGCGGGGCGGGGACGAGGAGGGGGTGCGGGTGCGTGGCGCCGACACGCCCGTCGTCGGCTACTCGACGGGTTCCAGGAACCCCTGTTCCACGAGCAGCCTGATCTGGGCGGGGGTGCGGTCCCTGAGCTGGACCGGGTCCTCGTCGACGAGCTGGGCGATGGCGTCAAGGATCGCCCCGGCGGTCAGCGTCCCGTCGCAGACCCCGGCGAACCCGGCGCCGACGGTGTCCACCTTCGTGGCCCGGCGCATCCCCCGGTGCTGCCGCAGCACGACGTACTCGGGGTCCTCGGCCCCCGGGGCCCCGATCTGCTCCTGCACCACCTCGGGGGCGAGCCGGAAGCGGTCCGCGAGCAGCGCCGCGTCGTCGTGCGAGCGCAGGTAGTCGACGCGGGCGAAATGGCCGAGGACCGCGCCACCGAGCGGTTGCTCGACGGAGTGCGGCCACTCCTCGACCGTCACGGAGGGCACGTCCGCCGCGGTACGGCGCAGGGTGATCCAGCCGAAGCCCACCGCCTTGGTGCCGCGCGCCGCGAAGGTGTCGAGCCACTCCTCGTACCGCCGGGCGTACGCCTCCGGGTCGCGGCGGTGGTCCCCCGCGTCGCGGAGCCAGAGTTCGGCGTACTGCGTGACGTCCTGCACCTCGCGCTGCACGATCCACGCGTCGCAGCCGGCCGGCACCCAGGAGCGGACCCGCTCGCTCCACTCCTCGCCCTCGACGTGCTCCCAGTTGGCGAGGAACTGCGCGTATCCGCCCACGGTGAGCCGCTGCCCCGCCCCTCCGACGAGGCTCCGGCACAGCGCGTCCCCCTCCATCCCGCCGTCCCGGTAGGTCAGCCGGGCGCCGGGGGAGATCACGAACGGCGGGTTCGACACGATCAGGTCGAAGGTCTCCTCGCCGACCGGCTCGAACAGCGAACCGGCCCGCGCCACGGCGGGCGGCATCCCCGACAGGGCGAGGGTGAGCGCCGCGAAGACGAGGGCCCGGGGGTTGAGGTCCGTCACGGTGACGCGGCTCGCGTACGGCGAGGCGTGCAGCGCCTGCACCCCGGAGCCCGTACCGATGTCGAGTGCGCTGCCGACCGGCGTACGCACGGTGAGGCCCGCGAGCGTCGTGGAGGCGCCGCCGACCCCGAGCACGACGCCCTCGTCCCGGCTGCCGATGCCGCCGGCTCCGCCGACCGCGCATCCGAGGTCGGAGACGATGAACCAGTCCTCGCCCTGCGGCCCGCCGTACGGCCGGACGTCGACCGCGGCACGCGGCTGCCCGCGCTCGTCACGCACCAGCCAGCCCGCCGACTCGGCGTCCCGCACCAGTTCCTCGGACAGCACCGCCGCCAGCGCCCCGTACTCCACCGTGTCCTGGAGCAGGAAGAGGCGGACGAGAACGGCGACGGGGCTCTGCCCCCGGGTCGCCCGCAGCGCGGGCACGGTCTCCCCGCGGGCGAGCGCCGCGTAGGCCGGAGCGCCGAGCAGGTCGAGCAGCCCATCGGCGGTGAACTCGGCCTTCCGCAGGGCTTCCCCCAACCGGCCGGCCACCTCGGCCCCGCTCCCCTCGTGGGAGGGGAGGCCCGACTGGGGGCGCGGTGCGTCGGACTCCCCCGGCGCCCCGGACGCCCGGGACGGACCGGCCTGGCCGGACGCCCGGGACGGGCCGGCGGACCGGCCGCGGGGGCCTTGGGGATCAGCGGGACTGTTCGGGCTCATGGAACTGTTGCTCACCCGTCCATTGTGTCCGCCCCCACCGACAATCGCGCCCACCGCCCGCCCGGCCTGCCGCGCCGGACGGGGACGCGAACTTCCTGCCAACAGGTTCTCGCCTCCGCCCAACACTCACCACCGGAAGAACAGAGGTCCCGTCAGAAGCATTCTGTGCACTGGCGCGTGGGAGGCCGTCAGGAGACGACCGAAGTTCCGTCAGGACGGACTGGCGGTGGCGGCCGGCGAGGCGTTCTGGCAGCTCTCCTGGTCCTTCATCGCCTTCGCGACATCGCCGGACTGGAGCTTGTCGAGGGCGCGGTTGCCGTTCTGGCTGATCTTGCCGAGCCGGGTGGCGACATCCTTCAGGCCGTCCGCGAACTTCGCCTGATCCTTGACGTCCAGGGCGTCGACCCTCTTCTTGAGGTCGGCGTAGGACGCGGAGATGGAGTTCAGCTCCTTCACCGCGTCGTCCTTGGTCTTCTCCCCGTCGTCGACCGGAGGAGCACCCGCCTTGGTCACGGCGGACGCCATGCCCTTGTACGCGTCCGACAGATCCTGGAACGCCTTCGAGTCCGTCTTCTGGACATCGGCCGGCGCGCTCGTGTCCGAGGTCTGCTTCTGGATCGCGTCGTTGGCGCCCTCGATCTTCTTGACCTGCGGCTGTACGTCACCGCAGAAAGTCTTCGCCCAGCTGTCGAGCTTGTCGTTCTTGTCGTCCCCGCATCCCGACAGGGCCAGCACCAGTACCGCACTGCCGGACAGTGCGAACGCGAGTTTCTTGTTCACCGGATCGGTCCCTCCATGGTCTCGGCCCCGGAACTTACACGGCAGTCGATCAACCACAGGTTGACTTGCATACGTTTTGTCAGATTTTAGGCCGTTCGCACCACAGGAGAGATGTCTCACGGCCCACTTCGCCCCCGTTTGGCCCTGCGCGCTCACCACCTGACGAGCCGTACGGCGACACCCGACGGGCACGGTGAACGCGCCGGCCCGGGCGGGCGGAACCAGCGAGAGACACGAACGGAAAGCAGGGCGGAGGAGGGAAGGAAGGGAGGGAGGGAGGGAGGGAGGGAGGAGGGAAGCCGCGCGGACACGCGGACACGCAGACACGCAGACACGCAGACATCCGGACACGCGGACGTTCGGACACGCGGACGTGCGGACGTACCGGACAGGCAGACATGACGAAACGTCACTTCGAGGCAAGAGCGGCCAGAGGCCAGAGGTTCCTCAAGTCACCCCAGGGGCCCCGGCGGGCCCTGTCGATACCGCGGCGGCCGCCTCAGAGGCACGGCCGTCTCAGGAGCCTGCGGCGGGCCCGCTCTGCGCGGGGGTGGTCGGCCAGGTCATCCGCAGCCGCCCCCCGTCCTCGGCCGTGGTCACCTCGACGTCGTCGACGAGGCCGCTGATGACGGCGAGACCCATCTCGTCCTCACCCTCCGTGTCGACATCCTCGGAGTTGAGCATCGCGCCGGGCGAGGCGTCGGTCGCCGAAGCGTGCGGCGCCTGGTCGACCACCTCGATGGAGAACTGCTTCTCCTCCTCGATCAGCAGCACGCTGACCGGTTCCGAGACGTCGTGGTTGCGGTGCAGGCCGACGGCGCGCGTGCACGCCTCGCCGACCGCGAGGCGAACCTCGTCGAGCACGGCCTCGTCCACCCCCGACCTGCGCGCCACGGAGGCGGCGACGAGCCGGGCTGTCCTGACGTGCGAGGGCAGAGCGCTGAAGCGGAGTTCGACGGTGGCCATGCGGTCCCCCTCAGACATACGTACGTGCTCGGGCGACGCCGGGGCTCCGCGCCCCGCGCCACCCACGCCTGACCCCCGGACCGCTCGGGCCCGGGGTCACACGCTGCTCAGTCGGTCGCCGCGACGGCTTCGTCGACCGAGTTGTGAATGGGGAAGACCTTGGTCAGGCCGGTAATACGGAAGATCTTGAGGATGCGCTCCTGGTTGCACACCAGGCGCAGCGAGCCCTCATGGGCCCGCACCCTCTTCAAGCCACCCACCAGGACACCGAGTCCGGTGGAGTCGAGGAAGTCGACTCCCTCCATGTCGACGACGAGATGGAAATTGCCGTCGTTCACCAGCTCCACGAGCTGCTCACGCAGCTTGGGAGCGGTGTACACGTCGATTTCGCCGCCTACCAGGACGACCGTACGGTCGCCGCTGGGGCCGGAAACATTGCGAGTCGACAGGGACAGGTCCACTGATCCTCCAGCACCTTGCTATCGAGCGGTCGTCCCTCGGGACACCTCGGCCTGAGCCCCCGGGACGGTTCGCCAGCCGCCATGGCATTCAATCACTTACCTGCACGCGTGCACGACGCTTCAACGCATTGTCCGCCGCACCAGTGACACACTCGATGCCGATGGCCACGTTCTCCACGACCGGCCGCCCCTCCGAGGGCACGGCCGCACAGCACTCTCCCCGAGCGGTTCTCGACCGCATCGCCGCAGGGGCGAGCCGCGCTGAGCGCATCACTCATACGGAGCACCTGCCCCCACGTGCGGCCCGCTATGCCGTCTGGCCCGACCGGGTTCGCGCCGAGGTCGTCGCGGCCGTGCAGGCCGCCGGTATCGAGCATCCGTGGTCCCACCAGGCCGAGGCCGCCGAGCACGCCCTGGACGGGGAGTCGGTCGTGGTCTCGACCGGTACGGCCTCCGGGAAGTCGCTCGGCTACCTGGTGCCCGTCCTGTCCGCCCTCCTCGACGGCTCCGAGGCCCCGAACGGGCGCGGCAGCACGGCCCTGTACCTCGCCCCCACCAAGGCCCTGGCCGCCGACCAGCGCCGGGCGGTGAAAGCGCTTGCGGAGCCGCTGGGCCGCTCCGTGCGCCCCGCCGTCTACGACGGGGACACGCCGGTCGAGGAGCGCGAGTGGGTGCGCCAGTACGCGAACTACGTGCTGACCAACCCCGACATGCTGCACCGGGGCATCCTGCCCTCGCACCCCCGCTGGTCCTCCTTCCTGCGTGCCCTGCGCTACGTGGTGATCGACGAGTGCCACGTCTACCGCGGCGTCTTCGGCTCGCACGTCGCCCAGGTCCTGCGGCGACTGCGCCGGCTGTGCGCCCGCTACGGCTCCGAGCCGGTGTTCCTGCTCGCCTCCGCCACGGCGGCCGAGCCCGCCGTGGCCGGACGCCGCCTGACCGGGCTGCCGGTCGCCGAGGTCGCGGACGACGGCTCCCCGCGCGGCGAGGTCGTCTTCGCCCTGTGGGAGCCGCCGCTCACCGAACTGGTGGGCGAGAAGAACGCACCCGTACGAAGGACCGCGACCGCCGAGACGGCGAGCATCCTCACCGACCTCACGCTCCAGGGTGTGAGATCCGTCGCTTTCGTGCGCTCCCGGCGTGGCGCGGAGCTGATCTCGGTCATCGCGAAGGAACGCCTCGGTGAGATCGACCGCTCACTGCCCGCCCGGGTCGCCGCCTACCGGGGCGGTTACCTGCCGGAGGAGCGGCGCGCCCTGGAGCGGGCGCTGCACTCCGGCGAACTCCTCGGCCTCGCCGCGACCACGGCCCTGGAGCTGGGCGTGGACGTGGCCGGTCTCGACGCGGTGGTCATCGCCGGCTACCCCGGGACCCGCGCCTCCCTGTGGCAGCAGGCCGGACGGGCGGGACGCACCGGTCAGGGAGCCCTCGCCGTGCTCGTGGCGCGCGACGACCCGCTGGACACCTTTCTCGTGCACCACCCCGAGGCGATCTTCGACCAGCCCGTCGAGTCGACCGTCCTGGACCCCGACAACCCGTACGTGCTCGCCCCGCACCTGTGCGCGGCGGCGGCGGAACTCCCCCTGACCGAGGCCGACCTCGACCTGTTCGGCCCCGCCGTCGCCGGACTGCTCCCGCAACTGGAGTCCGCGAAGCTGCTGCGACGCCGCGGCGCCTCCTGGTACTGGACCCGCAGGGAGCGCGCCGCCGACCTCGCCGACATCCGCGGCGAGGGCGGCTCCCCCGTGCAGATCGTCGAGGACGGCACCGGCCGCCTGCTCGGCACGGTCGACGCCTCCGCCGCCCACACCACCGTCCACGAGGGCGCCGTCCACCTGCACCAGGGCCGCACCTACCAGGTGCGCCGCTTCGACCTGGACGACAACGTCGCCCTCGTCGAGGAGGCCGCTCCGCCCTACTCGACCACCGCCCGGGACACCACCGCCGTCTCCGTGCTGGAGACCGACACGACGATCCCGTGGGGCGAGGGCCGGCTGTGCTTCGGCTCCGTCGAGGTCACCCATCAGGTGGTCTCCTATCTGCGCCGCCGGCTCATCACCGGCGAGGTGCTCGGCGAGACCAAACTCGACCTGCCGCCCCGCACCCTGCGCACCCGCGCCGTGTGGTGGACGGTCACCGAGGACCAGCTCGACGCCGCCCGGATCAACCCCGAGCAGCTCGGTGGCGCCCTGCACGCCGCCGAACACGCCTCCATCGGTCTCCTCCCCCTCTTCGCGACCTGCGACCGTTGGGACATCGGCGGCGTCTCCGTGCCGCTGCATCCCGACACCCTCCTTCCCACGGTCTTCGTGTACGACGGCCATCCGGGCGGCGCGGGCTTCGCTGAACGCGCCTTCCACACCGCCAGGGAGTGGCTGACGGCGACCCGTGAGGCCATCGCCGCGTGCGAGTGCGAGGCGGGCTGCCCCTCCTGCGTGCAGTCCCCCAAGTGCGGCAACGGCAACGAGCCCCTGCACAAGCGCGCCGCCGTACGCCTGCTCACGGTCCTGCTCCAGGGGGCCCCGCCCGCGCCCTGACGCGCACCGCGTACGGCCCGAACGCCGCCCGCGCCGCGACCTCGGCGATCTGGCCCCGTATCGAGCAGACCTCGATCAGTCCGCCCTGCGCCCCGGCCACCCGCCGGGCCGCCGCGCAGGCCGCCTCCGGTCCCCGGGCCCACGAGTCGGCCGCCGCGAGCGCGGCGAGATCCGCCGTCCCGGCAGCGCGGTGCCGCGCCACGACGGCCTGCCCCATCCCCAGCGCGGCCGCGCACATCAGCCCGAGCACCGCCATCGTCACCACGACCCACACGGTGGCCGCCCCACGATCGGACCGCGCTCCCGAGCGCACCCCGGGTGCTGCGACCACCGCGCTCACGGCGCCCGCCGACCGGCCCTCCCTGGCTCGACGGGGCTGCTTCACGGCCCCACCACCTCCTCACGCGAGACCGAAACCGGGACAGCCCCCGTCACCGCGACCGGGCGGTCCGCAGCAGCCCCTGTCACCGCGACCGGACGGTCGGCGGCCGCCGAGGCCCCCGCGTCGCCGGCCGACGGGGAGTCCCGGCCCGTGCCGGCCGGTGCTGGGACCGGTTCAGGTGCACCGCCCGGCGTGGTGCCGACCGTCTCCTCCGCGAGGGCCACCGCCGTCGAACTGAGCCGGACCCCGAGCCCGCGCGGACCCGGCGCCTCGGCGCTGACGTGGACCCGCACCAGGTCGCCCTCCCTGCTGACCGTGACCTTCGCGCCCGCCGGTGCCGCGCCGCGCGCCGTGTCCAAGGTCTCCCCGCCGGTATCCTGGCGCGCCGCCGAGCGGGCCCCCGCTCTCGCCGCGTCGACGCACTGCACCTGGGCCGCCGCCGCGAACAGGGCCCAGACGAGCCCCATCGCGAACAGCGCGAGGAGGGGAAGCACCACGGCGGCCTCGGCCGTCACCGTCCCTCTGTCGTCCCCGGACCAGCGGTGACGACTCCGCCGTGGGCGGCCCGGGGGCCGGTGGGTGAACCGGCCCCCGGCCGACGCGTCGCGCCGGTGCCCCACTGCTCGGCCGCCGACGCCGTCCGCCGCCTCCCTAGCCATGGAGTGCCTTCGTGACCAGGGCCTCCAGCGCGGACCGCACGGCTCCGCCCGTCACGATCTTGTAGAGGACCCCGGCGAACCCGACCGCCGCGAGCAGTGCCATGGCGTACTCCGCCGTGGCCATCCCGGCGTCCTGGTGTGCCACCCTCCTGGCCCACCGCAGGCGCAGGGCGAGAAGCACCCTCTTCCTGCACACGGCCTCCCGGGCCCGCTCACGCGGAGGCGCCGCGGGCCGGACCCCGACCGGACGGAGCCGCGTCACCGGGCGGACGCCGGGCGGGCCGTCCGCGCTCCTCCTCCGCGCCACTGCCGGCAGCCTCCCGGCGCCCTTCGGCCTCGGCCTCGGCCTTCCGGCAAGCGTGGCGATCTCCGTACCGCGTCGTTCGCCCGTCCTGAGCCCGGCCGCGCAACGCTGCCCGTCCGCGCCCGTCCTGATGCCGTTCCTCACGGTGCCGCCCGTGTCCACCCCCGTCTTCGCCGTGTCCACCCTCGGCTTCGGCCTGTCCATCCCCGGCTTCGAGCTGTCCATCACTGTCTCCGTCCTGTCCATCACTGTCTCCGTCCTGTTCATTGCTGTCTCCGTGCTGCTTGAGTGCTGCCGAATACTGCTGACTGCCCGCTGCGGGTCGCCCGTCCGTACCTGCCGATCACGCCCCGTTCAGGAGTGCGCCGGCCAGGCCGATCAGGACGGGGGCGACCCCGACGACCAGGAAGGCCGGCAGGAAGCAGAGACCGAGCGGTGCGGTGACCAGCACGGCGGCCCGTCTGGCCCGTGCCGTCGCCGCGCGGTTCCAGCGCGCCCGGCAGTCGGCCGCGAGGCGGGTCACGGGATCGGCGGCGGGCGCCCCGGATGCGGTCGCCCGCTCCAGCAGCCGGGCCAGTCCTCCAGCCCCCGGCAGAGCCCCGAAGCCCGCCCAGGCACGGGCCGGATCACCCCCGAGCCGGATCTCCGCGGCGACCTGCGCGAGCCGGGTCCCCACAGGGCCTCCCAGCGAGTCGCCGACCGCCTCCGCGGCCTCCACCGGCCCGGCACCCGCGGCCACGCAGGCGGCCAACAGATCGGCCGCCAGCGGCATCTGCGCCGCGCACTCCGTACCGCCGGTGTCCGCCACCCCGTAGGAGGACCCGCCTACGGCTTTCCCGCTCCGGTGCATCCCGCCCGGGGGCCGGGCGCGTCGGCGCCGTACGAGGAACCCGCCCACGCATCCGGCGAGCACCCCCGTCACTCCCCCGACGAGGACGTAGCCGGCGGCGACCGCCCCCACCACCTCCGCCCAACCCCGCAGTCGGCCCGGCCCGCCGTGCTCCCCCGACAGTCGGGTCATGACCCGGCGCCACAACTCGGCCGAGTCCAGGAGCGCCCAGTGCGCCTCCACCCGTGGGCCGGCGTCGCCGCACAGGAGCCGGTCGGCCCTGCACCGCACCCGTCGCGTTCCGTACCGCTCAAGGGCCCACGCGAGGACCACCAGGACCGCGACCGTCCCCCACACCACCACCCCCAGCCTGTGGACAACTTCCGCGCCGTTCACCGGGCCCGCCCCCTACCGGCCCCGGTCTCCGCCCGGCGCACGAGCCCGAGCGCCCACCACAGGCCGACCGCCTCCAGCGCTCCCCCCACCCCGAGGCACATCAGGCCCGCCGAGGTGTGGAGCAGCACCCGCAGCGGATGCGCGCCGAGGGCCGTGCCCACCAGCAGGCCGAGGAGTGGAAGGCCGGCCAGGAGCACCGCCGTGGCCCGCGCCCCGGTCAACTGCGCCTCCAGATCCGCCCGCTGGTCGCGCTCGGCGGTGAGGGAACGCTCCAGCCGCTCCAGCCCGGCCGCGAGCCCGGCGCCCCGGTCCACCGCCACTCGCCAGCAGGCGGCCAGGCCGACCAGCCCCTCGGCGCCCGGCTCCCGGGCCGCGGAGCGCAGCGCCCGGGGGACGTCCCCGCCGAAGCGGGCCGCCGCCACCACGGACGCCTCCGCCCCGCCGAGCCCTCCGCACTCGCGCAGCGCCGTCAACAGCCCCGCCGCGGGCTGCCCACCCGCCCGGACCTCGCCGGCCAGCACCCCGCACAGGGCGATGACCGCGTCGGTCCGTACGCCCCTTGTTCTGCGCACGGCACGGCTTCGGCACGCCCGCCGCACAAAAGGCATGCTCAGGACGCCGAGCACGAGCGGCAGCAGGGACTCGGTGCCCGCGGCGGCCAGCACGCCCACGACCGGGCACCACCACTGCGGCCGCATCCGTGTGCGCACCAGGCCGATCGCTCGTTCCCGGGCCGGAGACGCTTGAGCGCCCTTCGGACCGTCCCAGCCGTCCGCGAACAGGCGCGCCGCGCGGGCGGGAACGGGATCGCGTCCCCCGCCCCGGAGCACGGCCACGGCCGCCACGGCCAACAGCGCGAGCGCCCAGGGCAGCGACGTGAGCTGCCCGGCCGCCCCGTTCAGCGAGTCGGCGCCGAGTTGTTCCCGGCCCGTCATGACGCCGGCTCCGCGCAGCCCCGCTCGTCCAGCAGTTCCCGCAGCCTGGGCCAGCCGGTTTCCCGGTGGAAGGCCCGCTCCCCCCAGCGCAGCGCAGGCACCGTACGCACGAACCCTGCGGAGTCCCGTTCCAGCACGCGGATCTCGGCGATCCTGCGCCGGCCCCTCCGGTCCCGCACGAGATGGATCACGACGGACAGGGCCGCGGCGACCTGGCTGTGCAAGGCCGACCGGTCGAGTCCGGCGGCCGTTCCGAGCGCTTCCAACCGGGCCGGGACATCCGACGCGGTGTTCGCGTGGACCGTGCAACAGCCGCCCTCATGACCTGTGTTGAGCGCCGCGAGCAGATGGACGACCTCCGCTCCCCGCACCTCGCCCACGACCAGCCGGTCCGGACGCATGCGCAGCGCCTGCCGCACGAGGTCCTGGAGCGCCACCTGTCCGGCGCCCTCCTGGTTCGCCGGTCGCGTCTCCAGACGCACCACGTGGGGGTGATCGGGCCGCAACTCGGCGGAGTCCTCCGCGAGCACGAGACGTTCCCGCTCCCCGACGAGGCCGAGCAGGGCGCTCAGCAGGGTGGTCTTGCCCGACCCCGTCCCGCCGCTCACCAGGAACGACAGCCGGGCCTCCACGAGGTCCCGTAGAACGGCGTCGCCACCGGGAGGTACGGTGCCGGCCTCGGTCAGCTCCCGCAGCGTGAAGGCCCTCGGCCGCACCACCCGCAGCGACAGGCACGTGGAACCGACCGCGACGGGAGGCAGTACGGCGTGCAGGCGGGTGCCGTCGGGCAGCCGGGCGTCCACCCACGGCCTGGCGTCGTCGAGTCTGCGTCCGGCCACGGCGGCGAGCCGCTGGGCCAGCCTGCGGACCGCGCCCGCGTCGGTGAACCGCACGCCCGTCAGCTCCAGCCCGCCACCCCGCTCGATCCACACCTGATCGGGCCCGGACACCAGGACGTCCGTGACCTCGGGGTCGGCGAGCAGGGGCTCCAGCGGCCCCGCACCGACGAGTTCGGAACGCAGCCGGTGGGCGGCGAACAGCACCTCGCTGTCCCCCAGCAACCGGCCCTGATCCCGCAGTGCCTGCGCCACCCGGGCCGGAGTGGGCTGCGCGCCGCGCTCGGCGAGCCACTGCCGCACCCCGTCGAGCAACGCTTCGGAGGTCGCGGTGCTCATACGCCGACACCGCCTTCGGCGTGCCCGCCCGGGACCCTCACCGTGGACGGCCGCGTGCCCGCGGGCCAGGCCCCCACCCGGCGAGGCCGAAGCCGCACCGTGGGCGCCCCGCCCACCGGGGCCCCTGACTCGACCGCCGCACCCACCGTGGCCCCGGCCGCCGCGAACGCGGGAGCGAGCGTCGCCCCACTGGCGTCACCGCGCACCCACGACGGCACCCGCGGCCCGCGAGTGAGGGCGCCGTCGGCGAACGCCGCCCGGTCACGAGCGGCCTCGGCGAACAGCTCCGGAGCGCGAGGCCCCTCGGCAAGCACCTCCGCAGTACGAGGCGCCTCGGCGAGCGAGACGGCTCCCGGGCCGGAAGCCTCGTCGGCGGGCGGCCACGACGCGGCACCCGGGAACCCACCGGCAGGTGGGGGCGGCGCGCCCACCCCGGGGGCCGCGACCGGGGACCGGTGCGGCCCCGCGTCCGGGCCGGACGGGGCCACCTGCGCCCAGAAGTCCCGGCAGAACCGGGCCAGGGGCCCGCGTGCGACCGCACCGGGCGGCCGCCCCGCCGCCTGAGCCTCCAACGAGGCTCGGTCGAAGGGAACTTCGCCGACCAGTGGCAGGTCGAGCAACCGCGCCATCGCCTGCGCGTCCAAGCCCTTGGCCACCGGGCCCGTACCCGCCGCCACGACCGCCCGTACGTCGCGCAGCACCGCGCCGACCGTGGCGGCGACCCTGCTGGCAGCCGCGAGGGCCCTCAACTCCTTGGGAACGACGAGCAGTCCGAGGTCGAGTTGGGCCAGGGCCTCTGCCGTCGTCTCGTCGAGACGGCGCGGAAGATCGACGATCACGATCCCGCCCCGCCGCCGGGCCGCCGCCAGCACCGCACGTACCGCCTCAGGGCTGATGGTGCTCGCCGCGCCACGGTCCCAGCTGAGCACCCGCAGCGCGTGCAGCTCGGGCAGGGACTCCTCCAGGGCGCCTCCTGCGACGCGCCCCCGCGAACGGGCGAAGGCGGGCCAGCGGAGGCCCTCAGCGGTCTCTCCGCCGAGCAGTACGTCGAGGCCGCCGCCGAGTGGATCGGCGTCGACGAGCATCGTGCGGCTGCCCTGCGCCGCCGCCGTGACCGCGAGCGCGCAGGCCAGCGTGGAAGCCCCCGCGCCACCTCTTCCGCCCACCACTCCGATGCTGAGCGCCGGCCGGGCCGCCCCCTCGGCGGCGTCGGCGATCCGGCAGGTCAGCCACTCCTCGGCCTCGGGCAGTCGCAGGACGTTCTCCGCGCCGATCTCCACGGCCCGGCGCCAGACCTCCGGTGCGCTCGCGTCCCGGCCGACCAGCAGGACCCCGCTCCTGCGGGCCGCCCGCCGCACCCGGGGCGCCGCGTCCTCCCCGACCAGCACCAGCGGAGGTGCTTCCCAGCCCCCGCGCGCCTCGGGAACCCCGTGGTGCACCTCCGGACGCACCCCCGCCGCCGCGCACAGGCGCAGCAGATCGTCCAGCAGGTCGAGGTCCTCGGTGACGATCAGCGGTCCCGGGCGCCGCATCCGGTCCGGCGGGTGTGCGGCCGCGCCGCCCGACCGAGCCGACCGCGACGGGCCGAGCGGCTCCGCGCCGCCCGCTCCCCCCGGCTTCGGGCCCCTGCCCGCGTTCCCGCTCGGAGTGTTCCGCCTGTTCTCTTCCATCCCGATTCACACCCTTGTCCGCGAGACCACGCGGGCCCCGCCATACGCACGTGAACATCCGTGAACTCCGCGAATTAGCTCTCCGGGGACCGCTCACGAACTCCGTGAACAGCCCGCCTTCTTCGCGAACGGGAATCACCTTGCGACGGCGAGAGAAATGATGTGGATCTTGGTCGAAAACTGTGGACAACTCGATGGTTCCGAATATCCCCATCACCCATACCGGTGACAACTCAAGGGTTATCCACAGATCGCCCCCAGCACCCCCACGCGACTACGGTGAGTGACATACTGGATTCACGGCGCACACGCGTCGGCGCGGAACAGAGCGGCCCACAAGGCGGCGAGGAGGGAGGGGATGTGACGCGTCAACGGAGCAAAACACCCGAAATGGGTTCGGACATGCGACGACCCCCGCCGGGGGGGAGAGCGGGGGTCGTCTCCACGGCCGACTCGGGGGGGGAGGAGTCGGGCCGGGTTGACCACGGTCGCGAACGATCCGTGACTTCCATGGTGTACCCGAGAGCCTTCTCAGGCAAACCCACACGCCACACCTTACGCCGAATGGTGGGCGCCTATGCTCGGGCATGTGGAAAACCACTCCTTGCCGCGCACCGCAGCCTTCTTCGACCTGGACAAGACCGTCATTGCGAAGTCGAGCACGCTCACCTTCAGCAAGTCCTTCTATCAAGGCGGTCTGATCAGCCGCCGGGCAGCACTGCGGACGGCCTACACGCAGTTCGTCTTCCTGGTCGGCGGCGCCGATCACGACCAGATGGAGCGGATGCGCCAGTACCTGTCCGGGCTCTGTCGCGGCTGGAACGTCCAGCAGGTCAAGGAGATCGTCGCCGAGACCCTGCACGACCTGATCGACCCGATCATCTACGACGAGGCGGCCTCGCTGATCGAGGAGCACCACGCGGCCGGCCGCGACGTGGTGCTCGTCTCGGCCTCGGGCGTCGAAGTCGTGGAGCCGATCGGGGAACTCCTGGGCGCCGACCGCGTGGTGGCCACCCGCATGGTCGTCGGGGAGGACGGCTGCTTCACGGGGGAGGTGGAGTACTACGCGTACGGGCCGACCAAGGCGGAGGCCGTGAAGGAACTGGCCGCCTCCGAGGGCTACGACCTCTCGCGTTCCTTCGCGTACAGCGATTCGGCGACCGACCTGCCGATGCTGGAGGCCGTGGGGCACCCGGCGGCCGTCAACCCGGACCGCGCCCTGCGCAAGGAGGCGGTGGCCCGCGACTGGCCGGTGCTGGACTTCCACCGGCCGGTACGGCTCAAGAAGCGCTTGCCCCGGTTCCCCGCGCCGCGACCCGCGCTGTTCGCGGCAGCCGCGTTCGGAGCGGCGGCGGCCGCGGGCTTCGTCTGGTACGCGGGCCGACGCCGGAACGCTCTCGCCTCCCGCTGACACACCCCCGGCAGGCACCACCAGAGCCAGGCCCGGCAGGGGCCGCCGGGGGCATCGGCACGGCGTGGCCCGGCACCCCTCCGCCGCCCCACTGTCGTACGCCCGCGAGGAGGAGTACAAAGGAAGCAACGGCCCGCGAGACCAGGGACATCCGCGAGGAAGGCCTGTTACGCAGGACGGCCCCACGGACCGCGCGGACCGCCGGGTACCCAAGCGACGTTCACCCGTCGACTACGGGAGCCGCACCAGGAGCGGACGAAGACTCCGGCCTGATGGGGTACACGAAGGCGCCTGTTCACCCGACGGCCGCGGAGCGGTGCGGCGGTGCGCCTCCTGTTCGTGCCGTCGCACCCTCCTTCGCCGAAGGCGCTTCCAAAGAAACCAGGGCGCTTCGACGGCGCGGGGAAATGCGCCACACGCCGCCCGCGGGTCGCCCGCGAGCCGCGCGCCGACGGTCCGCCTCAGGCCGCGCCCCGCTGGAGCGCCTCGCACACCGCCGTCGACTCCCTCGCCCCCAGGGCGACGGCGCGTGCGCAGTGCCCGATCCAGGCGGCCATACCCTCGGCCGTACCCGAGGCGTAGCCGGCCAGGGCGCGCGTGTACGCCTCGGCGCCCAGCTCGGCGTGGCCGACCTCGGCAGGACAGATGGCCTTCGGGTCGAGTCCGCTGCCGATGAGGACGATGCGCTCGGCCGCGCGGGCGACCAGCCCGTTGCGGCTGCCGAAGGGGCGCAGGGCGAGCAGTTCGCCGTGGACCACGGCAGCGGTGACCAGGGCGGGGGCCGAACTGCCCGCGGTGATCAGACCGGCGAGGCCCTCCAGCCGGGCGGCCGTCTCGTCGGCGTCGGGCAGCGGCAGGTCGACGAGAGGTTCGTCAGCGACCTCGCCCGCCAGCCGCGGCCGGCCCACTTCCGGTGCCTCGGTCGCCTCGGCGACCATGTGCAGCCGGGCCAGCACGCGCAGGGGGGACTGCTTCCAGATCGACAGGAGCTGACCGGCCTCGGCACACAGTCGCAGCGCCGCGCCCATGGTCTGCGCCTCCGGTTCGGAACCGAAGTCGGTGCGGCGCCGCACCTCCTCCAGCGCCCAGTCGGCTCCCGAGAGCGCGGCGGAACCCCGGGCCCCGCGCAGCGCGGCCTCGGAACTGATCTCGTTGCTGCGCCGACGCATGACGCGGTGCCCGTAGACCCGGTCCACGGTCGTGCGGACGGATTCCACGGCTTCGGCGACCCCGGGCAGGTCCACGAGGGGGGCGAGCGGATCGGCGGCCGCACGTGTCGTACTCATGAGTGCGACAGTACGCAGTCCGGCACCGGACCCCTCGAAGGAGTGGTGTTCTTCACTTCGATGCGGCACGGTGGGCGATCATCCCACTACCCTTGGTGAACATGAAGATCGCTTTCGTGGGGAAGGGCGGCAGCGGCAAGACGACGCTGTCCTCGCTCTTCATCCGCCATCTCGCCGCGTCCGCCGCACCCGTCGTCGCCGTGGACGCCGACATCAACCAGCACCTGGGCGTAGCCCTCGGGCTCGACGAGCAGGAGGCGGCCCGGCTGCCCGCGATGGGCGCGCGACTGCCCCTCATCAAGGAGTACCTGCGGGGCAGCAATCCACGGATCGCCTCCGTCGAGACGATGATCAAGACGACGCCACCCGGCTCGGGCTCCCGTCTCGTACGCGTACGTGAGTCGAACCCGGTGTACGACGCGTGCGCCCGCGGCCTGGCACTGGAGGGCGGGGAGATCCGGCTCATGGCGACCGGGCCGTTCACCGAGTCCGACCTCGGCGTGGCGTGCTACCACTCGAAGGTCGGGGCGGTGGAGCTTTACCTGAACCACCTGGTAGACGGCCGGGACGAGTACGTTGTGGTGGACATGACGGCCGGTTCGGACTCCTTCGCCTCGGGCATGTTCACCCGTTTCGACATGACCTTCCTGGTCGCCGAACCGACCCGCAAGGGCGTCTCCGTCTACCGCCAGTACAAGGAGTACGCGCGGGACTTCGGGGTCGCGCTGCGCGTCGTGGGCAACAAGGTGCAGGGTCCGGACGACGTGGAGTTCCTGCGCGAGGAGGTCGGCGAGGACCTGCTGGTCACCGTCGGGCACTCGGACTGGGTGCGGGCGATGGAGAAGGGCCGGCCCGCTCCCCTCGCGCAGCTGGAGGAGCCCAACAGGACGGCGCTGCGCACGCTTCAAAGGTGCGCGGACGCCGCGTACGGGCAGCGGGACTGGGAGCGCTACACGGGTCAGATGGTCCACTTCCACCTGAAGAACGCGCGCAGTTGGGGAAACGAGAAGACCGGCGCCGATCTGGCCGCACAGGTCGACCCCGCCTTCGTCCTGCACGAGCGGCGGGCCGCGCAGCCGGCCTGAGCGGGGCGGGAGGGCGGCGGCGGTCCGGGCAACCGCCCCGGCCGCGCCGGCTCCCGCACCCCGCTCGTCAGACGCCGCCGGGGCACGACCCGTCGGGAAGGCGAGCCGAGGGAACACCCGAGCCGCCCGGAAGACCCGGCAGCGGGAGAGCAGCTCGATGGCAGCGGAAGGCGGCTCACTCACCGGCTGACGACTCCCAGCGGCTCCCCCGGGCGTCGCCCTGTCCCCCGCCCCGCCCGAGTTCACCGCCTCGTCCGCCGCCTGCGGCTGACCGGCCGTTCCCGACTGCTCGGCCCGCTCCGGCCGGCCGGGCCCGCCCGACTGCCCGGCCTTCCCCGACCGCTCAGACTTCGATCGACTCAGGCTTCGGCCTACTCAGGCTTCGATCCGGCCTTGCCCGTCCTTGCGGCGTCGCCCGTCAGTCCGGCGTCTCCGGTCCTGCCGGGATCGGCCGCGGGTGGAGCTGCGAGGAAACGCTGCCAGCCGCCCTGAGGTGCCTGGCCGACTTCGAGGCCACGGAGTTTGGCCAGGGTCGCGGGGTCCTGTGCGTCGAGCCAGTCGGCGAGCTGTCGGAAGGAGACGCAGCGGACCTCCTTCTTGTGGCACACGCTCTTCACCGTCTCCTCGACGGCCCGCATGTAGGTGCCGCCGTTCCAGGACTCGAAGTGGTTGCCGATGATCACCGGGGCGCGGTTGCCCTGGTAGGAGCGCTCGAAGCCCTTGAGCAGCCCGTCCCGCATCTGGTTGCCCCAGAACTCGTGCTGCGCGGGGTCCCCCTTGGTCGTCCCCGACTGGTTGACGAGGAAGTTGTAGTCCATGGAGATGGTCTCGAAGGCACGGCCCGGCACGGGCACGAGGTGCATCGAGAGGTCCCACATGCCCTGCTTCTTGTCGGGCCAGACCTGGTTGCGCACCCCGCTGGTGTCGTAGCGGAAGCCCATCTCCCGGGCGGCCGTCATGAAGTTCTCCTGCCCTTCGAGGCAGGGGGTCCGGGCGCCGACCAGCTCCTTGTCGTAGTCGAAGGGCAGCGGATCGGCCTTGCGCTGGCCGGTGTTGCTCTTCCAGGTCTTGACGAAGCTCTTGGCCTGGTTGATCTCGCTGCGCCACTCGGCGACCGACCACTCCCCGACGCCCCCGCCCTTCCCGCAGAAGTGGCCGTTGAAGTGGGTGCCGATCTCGTTGCCCTCCAGCCACGCCGCGCGCAGCTGGGTCACGGTGTCGCGGATGCCCTTCTCGTCGTTGAAGCCGATGTCGGAGCGGCCCGGGTCGTGCATCGGCGGGTGGTACATGTCGCGCTTCTCGGAGGGCAGCAGGTAGACGCCGCTCAGGAAGAACGTCATGGACGCGTTGTTCTCCTTGGCGACCTTGCGGAAGTGCGAGAACAGCTTCTGACTGTCCTCGCCCGCTCCGTCCCACGAGAACACGACGAACTGTGGCGGGCGCCGGCCCGGTCTGAGCTTCTGCGGCTGGGCCGGCTGGTGCGGCTGGAGGCCGGTGAAGGCGGTGGAGCCGTCGCCGATGAGGCGTACGGCGTTCTTGGGCGCGGGCGCGGGCTCCGCGTTCTCCTTGGCGCCCGACGCGCCCTCGCGCGCGTGCTTCTCCGTCTCCTGGGGACTGTCGCCGATTCCGCACCCGGCCAGCGCCGTGGCGCAGGCGGCGGCCAGCGCGGCCGCCGCGGCGATCCTCTTGGTGGCTGCCATGACGGCCCACCTTCTTTCTCGGGTCGTGCTCTGAGGCCGCACCGACGAGGGCCCGGCGCTGTGCGGGTGCCGGTCCGGCCGAGGTCGGCGCCAACCTCACACGCCCCGCCGACCTGTCATGTCCTGACAAGCCGTACAAAATTACAAATAACTCCTTGGAGTGAATTAATGATCCGTTTGCCCCGATAATCCACAACACTTCTTTACTCTGAATTACGGTTCATTTACCGAACGTTGAACCAACCCAGAAACATGTAGGAAACACACAGCACCGCTCAAGGACCGCCGACACCACCCCCGCGCGTCCTACGCGCAGCGCACCCGCTTTGCGCATCCCGCCGCTGTACGCCGTGACCCACGGCCGCGTCCCAAGACCGCGACCGCGCAGCCCCGGAGGAGACGGGAACACCATGACCGCCTGCGTATCCACTCCCACCCCCCACGGCCCCGCACGGGACTCCGGCTCCCCCGAGTCGCACGCCCCGCCGCCGCGCCGCAAGCCCTTCCGTATCGCGGGAGCCGACTTCTCGGCCTCCCTCGCGGTCTTCCTGATCGCGCTGCCACTGTCACTCGGGATCGCCCTGGCCACCGGCGCCCCGCTCCAGTCCGGGCTGGTGGCCGCCGCGATCGGCGGACTCGTCGCCGCCCGGCTGGGCGGCTCCCCGCTCCAGGTCAGCGGGCCGGCCGCCGGTCTGACCGTGGTCACCGCCGACCTCATCCACCAGTACGGCTGGCGCGCCACGTGCGCCATCACCGTGGGCGCCGGCCTGTGCCAACTCGGCCTCGGACTGCTCCGGGTGGCGCGCACCGCGCTCGCCGTGAGCCCCGCGATCGTGCACGGCATGCTCGCGGGTATCGGCATCACCATCGCCGTCGCCCAGCTGCACGTCGTCCTGGGCGGCACCCCGCAGAGCGTCGTGCTCGACAACGTGCGCGGCCTGCCCGCGCAGCTCGCCGCCGCGCAGTGGGAGGCCGTCACGATGAGCGGCCTCGCACTCGCGGTGCTCTACCTCTGGCCCCGGCTCCCGCGCCGGCTCGGCCGGATCGCCCGCAAGGTGCCCGCGGCGCTCGTCGCGGTGACCCTCGCGACCGTCGTGGCCTCCCTCAGCGGCTTGCGGCTGCCCAGGGTCGATCTGCCCTCGTGGAGCAACCACGCGCTGCCCGGCCTGCCCGAGGGGCCGGTCCTCGGCATCCTCGCCGGTGTTCTCACCACGACGCTGGTCACCAGCGTCCAGTCACTGCTCGGCGCGGTGGCCGTCGACAAGCTGGTCGCGGGCCGCCCGGAGCAGGCCGCCCGGGTGCCCCGCTCGAACCTCGACCGCGAACTGCTCGGCCAGGGCGCGGCGAACATCACCTCGGGCGCCCTGGGCGGGCTGCCGGTGGCCGGGGTCGCCGTCCGCAGCACGGCCAACATCAACGCGGGGGCGGTCAGCCGCGACTCCTCGATGCTGCACGGGGTGTGGGTCGTCGTCGCGGCCCTGCTGCTCGTGCCCGTACTGGAGTTCATCCCGCTCGCCGTCCTGGCGGCGCTGGTGATGGCGGTCGGCATCCAGATGGTCAGCCTGAACCACATCAGGACCGTCACCCGGCACCGCGAGATCCTCGTGTACGGGGTCACGACGCTCGGCGTCGTCCTGTTCGGCGTACTGGAGGGCGTCGCACTCGGGGTCGCCGCCGCCGTCGCCACGGCGCTGCACCGGCTCGCCCACACCCGGATCAGCCACCACGAGCAGGACGGCACCCATCTGGTTCGGGTACGCGGCCAGTTGACCTTCCTCGCGGTGCCCCGGCTCAGCCGCGCGCTGCACCTCGTACCATCCGGCGCGCCCGTGTTCGTCGAACTGGACGGGTCGTTCATGGACCACGCCGCCTACGAAACCCTTCAGGACTGGGAGACCGCACATCTCGCGCAGGGAGGAACCGTCGAGATGACCGGACCGGCCGGCACCCGCATCGCCGAACCCGAGGCGGACCCGCACAGCCACTGTCGGCCCTGGATCCCGTGGCGCAACCACAGCTATCCGGCCGTGGCGCCCGGGCGGCCCGCCGTCGCGCGGCCGGGGGAGCACCAACTGGCCTCCGGAATCGGCGTCTTCCAGCGCGACACGGCTCCGCATGTACGCGGTGAACTCGCGCGGCTGGCCCGCGAGGGCCAGAACCCCTCGCAGCTCTTCCTCACCTGCGCGGACTCCCGCCTGGTCACGAGCATGATCACGGCAAGCGGTCCGGGCGACCTGTTCACGGTGCGCAACGTGGGCAATCTCGTACCGCTGCCGGGCGAGGAGAGCGGCGACGACTCGGTGGCCGCCGCGATCGAGTACGCCGTGGACGTCCTGCGCGTCGCCTCCATCACGGTGTGCGGGCACTCCGGCTGCGGGGCCATGCAGGCCCTGCTGAGCGACGCGGACCAGGCGGCGCAGCCGGTGCCGGCCACTGGAGCGAGGGCGGCCGGGCCGGGCGGGGCCGAGCTCGCCGTCGCGCCCGGGGCCGGGCCGGTCACGCCGCTGCGGCGCTGGCTGCGGCACGGCGGGCCGAGCCTGGAGCTGTTGTCCGGTCCCGGGCAGGAGCTGCCCGGGCTCGTGGACCGCAGCCCTGCCGACCGGGTGGAGCAACTGTGCCTGATCAACGTGGTGCAGCAGCTGCGGCATCTGCGGGCGCACCCCTCGGTGGCCCGGCGTCTCGCGGAGGGCTCGCTCGAACTGCACGGCATGTACTTCCACGTCGGTGAGGCCCAGGCGTATCTGCTGACCGAGGACGGGAGCGACACGGAGACGAGGGGCCCGAGGCTCTTCGAGCGCGTGCGCGCGACCTGACGGGGAGACCGCACACCCGACCGGGGCCCGGCCACTCGGCCGGGCCCCGGCCTGCGCTCCGCCGCCGTCCGGAACCCTCGGAGCCCGGAGGGGGCCCATGGCCCGGAGCGGGCCCCCGGTCATGACCGCCGGATGGGGGAACAGGGAAGCCGGGGAGACAGAGGGCCGGGGGACAGGGAAGCCGGAGCAGCGGGGGCAGCGGGGGATCCGGCCCAGCCGGGGCAGCAAGGGATCCGGGGCGGCCGGAAAATGGGGGAACCCTGAGAACACCCCGAGAGCACCCCGAACGGCCCCCCGGACTCTGTGTCCCGCTTCCCTGGGAAAACCCCGAAAGGGTGCCGGTCGCGGTTGCGAACCGTCAGGGGTGGAAGAAGCAAAGGAGCAGGCGGGAGGGCTCGCACGGGCATGGCTGTTCGTGTGGTGCGGTGAACCGCCCGCCTGCGAGGTACGTGCCATCGGTGTCGGGTCTCCTGATCCGCGCACCCCTGCCAGGATCGGGGCGGACGGGGGTTGACCTCGTCTGCGTGCAAGCGTTGAATCCCCATGGCAGGACAGAATTGGTCTACACCACGGGAGGGTGGGTCAGTGAGCGAGCGTTCGTCTATCGCCAACATGCTCAAGGAAGAGCGGAAGTTCCCGCCACCGGCGGATCTGGCGGCGCACGCCAATGTGAAGGCGGACGCCTACGCGCGGGCCGAGGAGGACCGTCTCGGCTTCTGGGCCGAGCAGGCCCGCAGGCTCAGCTGGGCCACGGAGCCGACCGAGACCCTCGACTGGTCCAACCCGCCGTTCGCGAAGTGGTTCGCGGACGGGAAGCTCAACGTCGCCTACAACTGCGTGGACCGGCATGTCGAGGCGGGGAACGGCGACCGGGTCGCCATCCACTTCGAGGGCGAGCCGGGCGACAGCCGGTCCATCACCTACGCCGAGCTGAAGGACGAGGTCTCGCGCGCCGCCAACGCCCTGCTCGAACTTGGTGTCAGCACCGGTGACCGGGTGGCCGTCTACCTGCCGATGATCCCCGAGGCGGTCATCGCGATGCTGGCCTGCGCGCGGATCGGGGCGATGCACTCGGTGGTCTTCGGCGGTTTCTCCGCGGACGCCATCGCGGCCCGGATCGCCGACGCGGACGCCAAGGTCGTCATCACGGCCGACGGCGGATACCGCCGGACGAAGCCCACCTTGCTCAAGCCCGCGGTGGACGAGGCGGTTTCACGGTTCGAGACGGTCGAACACGTGCTCGTGGTCCGGCGCACCGGCCAGGAGGTCGGCTGGACCGAGGGCCGCGACGTGTGGTGGCACGAGATCGTCGGGCGCCAGTCCGCCGAGCACACCCCTGAGGCCTTCGACGCCGAGCACCCGCTGTTCATTCTCTACACCTCGGGGACGACGGGGAAGCCGAAGGGCATCCTGCACACCTCGGGCGGCTATCTGACGCAGACCTCGTTCACCCACCACGCGGTGTTCGACCTCAAGCCGGAGACCGACGTCTACTGGTGCACCGCCGACATCGGCTGGGTCACCGGGCACTCGTACATCGTCTACGGGCCGCTGTCGAACGGCGCGACGCAGGTCATGTACGAGGGCACCCCGGACACCCCGCACCAGGGCCGGTTCTGGGAGATCGTGCAGAAGTACGGCGTGACGATCCTGTACGCGGCGCCGACCGCGATCCGGACCTTCATGAAGTGGGGCGACGACATCCCCGCGAAGTTCGACCTGTCCTCGCTGCGGGTGCTCGGTTCGGTCGGTGAGCCGATCAACCCCGAGGCGTGGATGTGGTACCGCAAGAACATCGGCCACGACAACTCCCCGATCGTGGACACCTGGTGGCAGACCGAGACCGGTTCCATGATGATCTCCCCGCTGCCGGGGGTGACGGCGACGAAGCCGGGTTCGGCACAGACGCCGCTGCCCGGAATCGCGGCGACGGTCGTGGACGACGAGGGCAACGAGGTGGCGAACGGCGGGGGCGGTTACCTCGTGCTGACCGAGCCGTGGCCCTCCATGCTGCGCACCATCTGGGGCGACGACCAGCGGTTCATCGACACGTACTGGTCGCGTTTCCCGGGCAAGTACTTCGCGGGTGACGGCGCGAAGAAGGACGAGGACGGCGACATCTGGCTGCTGGGCCGGGTCGACGACGTCATGCTCGTCTCGGGGCACAACATCTCGACCACCGAAGTCGAGTCGGCGCTCGTCTCGCACCCCGCGGTGGCCGAGGCCGCCGTGGTCGGCGCGGCCGACGCGACGACGGGGCAGTCGATCGTCGCCTTCGTGATCCTGCGCGGTTCGGCCTCGGAGACCGAGGACCTGGTGGCCGGCCTGCGCAACCATGTGGGCGCCACCCTCGGCCCGATCGCCAAGCCGAAGCGGGTCCTGCCGGTGCAGGAACTGCCGAAGACGCGCTCCGGGAAGATCATGCGCCGACTGCTGCGGGACGTCGCGGAGAACCGTGAGCTGGGCGATGTCACGACACTGACCGACTCCACGGTGATGGACCTCATCCAGACACAGCTGCCGAGCGCCGGCAGCGACGACTGAACCGGGCTGACTGAGGACACGGGACGGGAGCGGGGCTGGGGCGGTCGGGACGGAGGGGCAGGGCAGGGCAGGGGCGCGGGGGAAAGCGCCGGGCCTCGCTCGCTCGCGGCCCTCGCGGCCGTGGCTCCGCTCCGTTCCCCCAACCCGGCTCCTGCTCCCTCCCCCGGCTCCTTCGCCCCCTTCCCCGGCTCCTTCGCCCCTTCCCCGGCTCCTGCCGCCCCCATCGAGCGAGGCTCCTCACCGCCGGCCTCCGGATGGGCTCGTGGGGTCCGCAGGAGGCGAGGACCACCCGTTAGGGTGAGACACACGCCCACGCGCGCGGTGGGCGACAACAGCAGTCACAACAGAAGAGGGGTGCCGGGAAGTCTGGTCGGCGGCTGTACCGAACCGCCGCGCGGCGCCTGTGGGGCGCCGGCCCAGATCCCGGAGGCACCCTTCCGTGACACCCTCACCCTCGTCCGGTCCGTCGGACCCGTCGGACCCGTCCCAACTGTCGGGCCCGTCCGACGCGTCTGGTCCCTCCGCACCGTCTGGTCCGTCCGACCCGTCCGATCCGTCGGGCCCCTCGTCGGATCCGACCGCCCCTCCGTCCGGTCCCTCGAACTCCGGCTTCTCGGACCACCCCGGTTCCCCGGACTCCGGCTCCTCGGACCCCGCTCGCCTCCCGGGGGCCACCTCGACCCGTGCCCGGCCCAAGGTGTTCGGGCGGCTGCCGCTGCCGGAGTACCGCTACGTCACGGACGCGTTGCGCGCCGAGACGCTGGGTGGGGTGCTGCTGCTCGCCGCCGCCGTACTGGCCCTGATCTGGGCGAACACCCCGCTGTCCGAGAGTTACACCTCCGTGCGGGACTTCCACTTCGGTCCCGGCTCCCTGGGGCTGCACCTGTCGGTGGAGCACTGGGCGGCCGACGGGCTGCTCGCGGTCTTCTTCTTCGTCGCGGGCGCCGAGCTGAAGCGGGAGCTGGTCGCGGGTGATCTGCGCGATCCGCGGGCGGCGGCGCTTCCGGTGGTCGCGGCGGCCTGCGGGATGATCGCCCCGGCTCTCGTGTACACGCTGGTCAACGCGTTCGGGGGCGGGAACCTGGGCGGCTGGGCGGTGCCCACGGCGACCGACATCGCCTTCGCGCTCGCGGTCCTCGCCGTGCTGGGCACCTCGCTGCCGTCCCCGCTGCGGGCCTTTCTGCTGACGCTCGCCGTCGTGGACGACCTGTTCGCCATCCTCATCATCGCGGTCTTCTTCACGAGCGACCTGAACTTCGTGGCGCTGGGCGGGGCACTGGCCGGGCTTCTCGTCTTCTGGGTGCTGGTCCGCAAGGACGTACGCGGCTGGTACTTCTATGTTCCGCTGGCCCTGGTGATCTGGGGCCTCATGTACAACAGCGGCGTGCACGCGACGATCGCCGGGGTCGCGATGGGGCTGATGCTGCGGTGCACGCGCCGGGAGGGTGAGACGGTCTCGCCGGGGGAGCGGATCGATCATCAGGTCAGGCCGCTGTCCGCCGGTCTCGCGGTTCCGCTGTTCGCGCTCTTCTCGGCCGGGGTGAGCGTCTCCGGCGGCGCTCTCGGCGACATCTTCAGCCGTCCGGAGACGCTCGGCGTGGTGCTGGGCCTGGTGGTCGGCAAGGCCCTGGGGATCTTCGGCGGTACGTGGACGACGGTGCGCTTCACGCGGGCCTCGCTCAGTGAGGAACTTGCCTGGGCCGACCTGTTCGCGGTCTCCGTGCTCGCGGGGATCGGCTTCACGGTGTCCCTGCTCATCGGGGAGCTGGCCTTCCCCGACGATCCCGGGCTGGCCGACGAGGTGAAGGCCGCCGTCCTGGTCGGTTCGCTGATCGCCGTACTGCTCGCGGCGGTCCTGCTGCGCCGGCGCAACCGGGTGTACCGGCGGATCGCTCAGGAGGAGGAACGGGACGAGGACCGGGACGCGGTGCCCGACGTCTACCAGGAGGACGATCCCGAGCACCACCTGCGGCTGGCCGCCCTGTACGAGCGGAAGGCCGCCGCGGAGCGGAGACGGGCGGCGGCGCTCGGCGAAGGCCCGCCCGCACCGGAACGTCCCGGGCACCGTCACGGGCAAGCGCAGACACCGGCGGAGGCGGACAGGGACGGGGACGGGAACGGGAACGCTTCGACGGACGCCCCCGCCACCCCCGCCACCCCCGCCTCCCCCACCGACACGCCCCACGGGGCCGGCGATCCCCGAAAGGAGGACGGAGACCCCTCCCCTCGCTAGATGGGAGGCCCCCGTGGAACGAAGACTCCTCCCCGTCAGATCGGTCTCCCCGGCTGGTTCGGTCTCCCCGGCTGGTCCCGTCTCCCCCGTTCGCACGTCTCCGCCACGCCCGTACGGCGCAACGTCAGAAGGACAGAGCGAGCGGGACACCGGAGGACGGCCATGGCGGGAAGGCGGCAAGTGGGAGGCAAGCCGCGGGAAGCGAGGCACGGGGTTGAGGAGTCGGCGGGCCCGGGTGGGGGAAGCGGCAAGGACAAGGGTCCGGCATGATCTGAGGCCTGACCCTGTTTCGGGCCGCGGCGCCGGGGCCTCCGGGGCCGGCCGCCGGGACACACCGGGGCGGACGACAGCAGGGCCACCCCTGGCCGGGTGGCCCGGGGAAGAGATGAGGGAGTACGCGATGAGCGCACCTGACAGCGCGGACCGCAGCCTCGGCAACGCGAGCGCCGGACTCGGCAACGCGAGCGCCGGACTCGGCAGCGCGGACCGCAGCCTCGGCGAACTGGTCGCCTCGGCGACCGCCGAGATGTCCGCCCTGATGCACGACGAGATCGCTCTGGCCAAGTCGCAGCTCAAGCAGGACGTGAAGCGGGGCGCGGTCAGTGGCGGCACGGGTGCCGTCGCCGGCGCGATCCTGATCTTCTCGCTGCCGATGCTGAGTTTCGCCCTGGCCTACGGCATCCAGGCGTGGAGCGACTGGCACATCTCGGTGTGCTTCCTGCTGTCCTTCGCCGCGAACGTCCTGGTGGCCCTGCTGTTCCTGCTGGTGGCCGCCGTCTTCGGCAAGAAGGCCAAGAACGGCAGGGGCCCGCAGAAGGCGATCGCCGCCGCCAAGACCGATGCCGGGGTGCTCTCCAACGCCAAGCCGCACCCGCGTGCGGAGGTGCCGGAGCTGGAGAAGTTCCCGCCGCTGGAGCAGCCCGCCCTCACCAAGGAGCAGCCGGTCCTCACCAAGGGGGAGGCAGGCAGCACCGCGGCTGTGGCACGCTCGTCCTCATGACCGCCACTGCCCCCTATTCGGCGCAACCCGCCTCCGTCGTCCGGATCGAGGGTCCATGGACCCACCGGGACGTCGCGGCCAACGGCGCACGCTTCCACATCGTGGAGGCCGGTGAGGGGCCGCTCGTCATGCTCGTGCACGGCTTTCCCCAGTTCTGGTGGGCGTGGCGGCACCAGCTGACCGCGCTCGCCGAGGCCGGTTACCGCGCCGTGGCCATGGACCTGCGCGGGGTCGGCGGCAGCGACCGCACACCACGCGGCTACGACCCGGCCAATCTGGCGCTCGACATCACGGGCGTCATCCGTTCCCTGGGCGAGCCGGACGCCGCCCTCGTCGGGCACGACCTGGGCGGTTACCTCGCGTGGACGGCGGCCGTGATGCGGCCCAAGCTGGTGCGCCGGCTCGCCGTGTCCTCGATGCCGCATCCGCGCCGCTGGCGTTCGGCGATGCTCGCCGACGTCAAGCAGAGCGCGGCAGGTTCGCACATCTGGGGTTTTCAGCGGCCGTGGGTGCCGGAGCGGCAGCTCGTGGCGGACGACGGCGCGCTGGTGGGCCGGCTGATCCGGGACTGGTCCGGTCAGCGGCCGCCCGACGACAAGACGGTGACGACGTACCAGCGGGCCATGTGCATCCCGTCGACGGCGCACTGCTCGGTCGAGCCGTACCGGTGGCTCGTGCGCTCGCTGGCCCGGCCGGACGGCGTGCAGTTCTACCGGCGCATGAAGCGTCCCGTGCGGGTGCCGACGCTGCATCTGCACGGCTCGCTGGACCCGGTGCTGCGCACGCGCAGCGCGGCGGGCTCCGGGGAGTACGTGGAGGCCCCCTACCGCTGGCGGCTCTTCGACGGCCTCGGCCACTTCCCGCACGAGGAGGACCACTTGGCCTTCTCCACGGAGCTGGTGAACTGGCTCAAGGACCCCGAACCCGACCGCTGAGCGCCGCAGGCACGCTCCGCTTCCCGCCCCTCTCGCCACGCGCCTCTCCCGGCTCGTCGCTCAGCGGACGCACCTGACCGCCCATCGAACACTTGTTGCCAGCCGCATAGGCCAATTGGGGACCGGCGCCGCGATTACCGACCTTGGGGGCCGGGCAGACGTGGGGGTATGGGCTGGACGCACGATTACAGTGACGCCGTACGCGACCGCCGCTCAGCCACCGCGCTGAACAGCCATGAGGGGGTCGGCCCGTTCGTACCGGGCCACGACCATCCCTCCCAGGAGGGGATCGGAATTCCCCGCATCCTTCGCCGCCGGGCCCGCTGGGTCTCGGCGCGCCTGAAGCACACGCGCGACTGACCGCACGCGCACCACCACACCGGCCACCGCACCGAGGGCCGTCATCACCTCCACCCTCGCACCTCACCCGAGACATACGGGGACCGGGCCTGCCCGGCCCCCGTTTTCCGTGCTCCGTGCTCCGTGCTCCGTCAGGTGCGGGCGGCTCAGAGCGCGCAGCCCTCGCTGTCCACCTGCTGGTCGGCGGTACGGCCCTTCTGGGCGTCCTCGCGGACCTCGTCGCCGGTGAGGGCGTACCCGGTGTCCGGGTCGTCGAGGGACTTCGCGAAGACGACTCCGTAGACCTGCCCCCCGGGCGTCAGCAGCGGTCCGCCGGAGTTGCCCTGACGCACGGTCGCGTACAGCGAGTAGACGTCACGGCGGACGGTGCCGCGGTGGTAGATGTCCGGGCCGTTGGCGGTGATACGGCTGCGGACCCGGGCGGGCCGCACGTCGTACGCGCCGTTCTCCGGGAAGCCCGCGACGATCGCGCCGCTGTCCGCGGCGGCGTCGCCCTCGGCGAACTTGAGCGCGGGGGCGGGCAGTCCGGGCACGTCGAGTACGGCGATGTCGCGCGCCCAGTCGTAGAGCACGACCGTCCCGTCGTAGCGCCGGCCCTCGCCGCCGATCTGCACGGTGGGTTCCCTGACGCCGCCGACGACGTGCGCGTTGGTCATGACGCGGTTCTTCGCGAACACGAAGCCGCTGCCTTCGAGGACCTTCCCGCAGCCGGTGGCGGTGCCGACGACCTTGACGACGGACTGACGCGCGGTCCTGGCCACGGAGCTGTTCGCGAGGGCCGGGTCGGGCGGGTCGACCTGCTTGATGGGCTCGTTCGAGAAGGGGCTGAAGACCTGCGGGAAGCCGTTCTGCGCGAGCACCGAGCTGAAGTCGGCGAACCAGGTGTCGGCCTGCTGCGGCAGGGCCCGGGACACCCCGAGCAGGACCTTGGAGTTACGGACCTGCTTGCCGAGCGTCGGCAGCGTCGTCCCGGCGAGCGCCGAACCGATGAGCCAGGCCACGAGCAGCATCGCGAGCACGTTGACGAGGGCGCCGCCGGTCGCGTCGAGCGCCCGGGCCGGGGACCAGGTGATGTGGGTGCGGAGCTTGTTGCCCAGGTGGGTGGTGAGGGCCTGGCCGACCGAGGCGCACACGATGACCACGATCACCGCGACGACGGCGGCGGTCGTGCTCACCTCCGAGTTGTCGGTGAGGCTGTCCCACAGCACGGGCAGCACGTACACGGCGACGAGTCCGCCGCCGAGGAAACCGATCACCGAGAGGATGCCGACGACGAAACCCTGGCGGTAGCCGACGATCGCGAACCACACGGCGGCGGCCAGCAGAAAGATGTCCAGCGCGTTCACTGAGCCACCCTGTCACGAGCGCCAGTCGAGTGAGACACGCTTACGGCGATCCCACGGGCGTTCCCAGCCCGCGAGGTGCAGGACGCGGTCGATCACTCCGGCGGTGAATCCCCAGACCAGCGCGGAGCGTACGAGGAAGGCCGGGCCCTCGTGGCCGCGGGGGTGCACGGCCGTGGCGCGGTTGGCGGGGTCGGTGAGTTCGCTCACGGGCACGGTGAAGACCCGGGCCGTCTCCCCCGGGTCCACGGCGCGCACCGGGCTCGGACTGCGCCACCAGCCGAGCACCGGGGTCACGACGAACTCGCTGACCGGGATGTAGAGCCGCGGCAGCACCGCGAAGACCTGCACTCCGGCCGGGTCGAGTCCGGTCTCCTCCTCGGCCTCGCGCAGCGCGGCGCGCAGCGGCCCGGTGGTCCGCGGATCGCCGTCGACGGGGTCGAGGGAGCCGCCGGGGAACGAGGGCTGCCCGGCGTGCGAACGCAGCGAGGTGGCGCGCTCGGTCAGCAGTATCTCGGGGCCGTCTGCGCCCTCCCCGAACAGGATCAGTACGGCGGACTGCCGGCCCGCGCCGTCCTCCGGCGGCAGGAACCGGCTGAGCTGCTCACCGCGTACGGCCCCGGCGGCCCGCACGACCGGGTCGAGCCACCCGGGGAGGCCGTCGGTGCGGACGGCGGGGGCGGGGGCCTGGCCGACCGGGCCCGGCACCTCCCACCGGGTGTCCTTCTGGTCGCTCTCCGCGGAGCGCGCGCCCGCCCGGTGCGAGGGGGGCGGGGCGGGGGCGCCCACCGCCGCCGTGGCGCTGGTCGCGCCGCCCGCGCTCCGTGTGCTCCGTGTCGCGGTGCTCCGGGTCGCGCCGCGTGCGTTCTCGGTCGTGCCGTCCGTGCTCAGTGTCGCTTCACCGCCAGGTGCTTCCTCCGGCCGTTCCCGGCCGGATCGTCGTCGGTCCGTGTCCTTCATGGCGCGCCGCTCTCCCGCTCCCCCGCCATCCATGCCCCGCGTTTCCCCGCACAACGCCTGTCCTCGCCCGGTTCGTTCCTTCGCAGGTCAGGACCAGGTCGGGACCAGGTCGGGCGCGCGGGTCAGGCGCCGCCCAGGGGCGGGGCGGGCGGGCCGGGGAAGCCGGGCGGGGGCTTGAGCCGCTGCCCGGGCATCCCGCCCTTCTCGTACTTGAGCAGCTTCGTGGCCTTCTCGGGGTCCGTCTCGCCGACGCCGTACGAGGGGCAGAGCGGGGCGATCGGGCAGGCGCCGCACGCGGGCTTGCGGGCGTGGCAGATCCGGCGGCCGTGGAAGATCACCCGGTGCGAGAGCATCGTCCACTCGCTCTCCGGGAAGATCGCGGCGACGTCCGCCTCGACCTTCACCGGGTCCTCCTCCGCCGTCCACTTCCAGCGCCGGGCGAGCCGCCCGAAGTGCGTGTCGACGGTGATCCCCGGGACCCCGAAGGCGTTGCCGAGGACGACGAAGGCGGTCTTCCTGCCCACTCCGGGCAGGGTCACGAGGTCCTTCAGCTCGCCCGGGACCTCGCCGCCGAACTCGTCGCGCAGGGCCGCCGAGAGGCCGAGCAGCGAGCGGGCCTTGGCGCGGAAGAACCCGGTCGGCCGAATGACCTCCTCCAGTTCCTCCGGGACCGCCGCCGCCATGTCCTCCGGGGTCGGGTACTTCGCGAACAGCGCCGGGGTCGTCTGGTTCACCCGCAGGTCGGTGGTCTGCGCGGACAGCACCGTGGCGACGAGGAGCTGGAAGGGGTTCTCGAAGTCCAGTTCGGGGTGGGCGTACGGGTAGACCTCGGCCAGCTCCTCGTTGATGAGGTGCGCCCGGTGGGTCATCGCGGCCCGCGACTCCCGTTTCGCGAAACCGGGGGGATTGGCGGGGGCGGAGGTCTTCTTCGCCGCGGCCTTCCTGGCAGGGGCCTTCTTCGCGGGCGCCTTCTTCGCGGGCGCCTTCGCGGAAGCCTTCCCGGCCGCCTTCGTCGCAGCCGCCTTCTTCGTGACGGCCTTCTTCGTGACGGCCTTCTTCGCGGCCGCCCCGGTCGTGGCGGTCCTGGCCGTTCCCGCCGCAGCCGGTTCCGTCGCAGCCGGTTCCGCAGCCGCCGTTCCCGTCGCCGCCGTCTTCTTCTCGGTCTTCTTCGCTGTCACGTCGTGCCCTCCGAACCCTCCGTCGAGGCCCTTCGCCGGTGTGTCGCCTGCCGCTCTCATGCGCTCTTACGGGCCCATCAGGTGCATGTTCGCCCAGAGCGGAATCGCGGGTCGGGTCCGACGCCGCCCACCCCTCTGGCCTGTGCTCTCACGGGTGTGTTGGACACTCGGTCAGCGTAGAGGGCGGCTCGGACATTCGACGTCGAGGACGGGGTAGAGCACTCCAATCGGCCCCCTACCGCTCGGGACACGACAAGCGTGCGGCAGACTTGTGACTGATCACACTGTTTGGCACGTCCGGCAAAATGGGGTCCGACCGGTCCCCTGAGCAGGTCGACAAGGAGAGAACTCGTGGATGACGTTCTGCGACGCGCCCCGCTGTTCGCGGCGCTCGATGACGAACAGGCTGCGGAACTCCGCGCCTCCATGAGTGAGGTGACCCTCGCCCGTGGAGAGGCTCTCTTCCACGAGGGCGAGCCGGGAGACCGCCTCTACGTGGTGACCGAGGGCAAGGTGAAGCTGCACCGCACCTCGCCCGACGGCCGCGAGAACATGCTCGCGGTGCTCGGCCCCGGCGAGCTGATCGGCGAGCTGTCGCTGTTCGACCCGGGCCCGCGCACGGCGACCGCCTCCGCGCTGACCGAGGTGAAGCTGCTCGGCCTCGGCCACGGCGACCTCCAGCCCTGGCTCAACGGCCGTCCCGAGGTGGCCGCGGCCCTGCTGCGTGCCGTGGCCCGGCGGCTGCGCAAGACCAACGACCAGATGTCCGACCTGGTCTTCTCGGACGTCCCCGGCCGGGTGGCCCGCGCCCTGCTCGACCTCTCGCGCCGCTTCGGCGTGCAGTCGGAGGAGGGCATCCACGTCGTGCACGACCTGACCCAGGAGGAGCTGGCCCAGCTCGTCGGCGCCTCCCGCGAGACGGTCAACAAGGCGCTCGCCGACTTCGCGGGCCGCGGCTGGCTGCGTCTGGAGGCCCGCGCGGTGATCCTCCTCGACGTGGAGCGGCTGGCGAAGCGCTCGCGCTGACCCCCGGCCCGCGCGAGCGGGCGGACGACGACGGCGGCCGGCCCCCTCTTCACGGGGCCGGCCGCCGTCGTACGCGCACGGGTCCGGGTGCCGGTACGAGACGTCGTCCGCGCGGCCACCGGCACGGGAGGCGGGCTCAGCGTCGTACGCGCGGGGCCACCGGCACGAGAGGCGGGCTCAGCCTCGTACCCGCAGGTATTCCAGCTGGGCGGCGACGGACCATTCGGCGGCCGGCCACAGGGAGCGGTCCACGTCGGCGTAGACGCGGGCGACGACCTCGGGCGCGGAGGTGAGCCCGGCGGCGACGGCTTCCTCGACCTGGGCGAGGCGGGCGGCGCGGTGGGCGAGGTAGAACTCGACGGCGCCCTGCGCGTCCTCCAGGACCGGCCCGTGGCCCGGCAGGATCGTGTGCACGCCGTCGTCCGTGGTCAGGGACCGCAGGCGGCGCAGCGAGTCGAGGTAGTCGCCGAGCCGACCGTCCGGGTGGGCGACGACCGTCGTGCCGCGCCCGAGGATCGTGTCGCCGGTCAGGACGGCGCCGTCCGCCGGCAGGTGGAAGGAGAGCGAGTCGGCGGTGTGGCCGGGGGTCGGCACGACCCGCAGTTCGAGTCCGCCGGTCGTGACGACGTCCCCGGCGGCCAGCCCCTCCTCGCCCAGCCGCAGGGCCGGGTCGAGGGCGCGTACGGCCGTCCCGGTCAGCTCGGCGAAGCGCCCCGCGCCCTCGGCGTGGTCGGGGTGCCCGTGGGTGAGCAGGGTCAGGGCTATGCGGCGGCCGGCCCGCTCGGCGGTCGCGACGACCTCGCGCAGGTGCGCCTCGTCGAGCGGCCCGGGGTCGACGACGACGGCCAGGTCCGAGTCCGGTTCGGCCACGATCCACGTGTTGGTGCCGTCGAGCGTCATGACGGACGGGTTCGGGGCCAGGACGTTGACGGCCCGCTCGCTCGCGGGGCCGCTCACGACGGCGTCGCGGGGGCTGCCGGGCGGCGCGGGCACGGCGCTCACAGCGCGCCCCGGCCTTCCTCGGCCCGTGCCCCCGGGGCGGGTACGTCCACCGCCGGTACGTCGCTACGCGGCCCGGCGGGGGCCTCCAGGACCTCCGGCGCCTCCGGGACCCGCTTGGTGAACTCCTCGTGCCCGGGCCAGGTCAGGACGACCTCCTCGCCCTCCAGCCGCGCCTGGGCGAGGACGGGGGTGAGGTCGGGGGCGTCGAGGTCGTCCATGACGCCGACGACCGAGCCGTACGGGACGAGGGCGCGCAGGGTCGCGACGGTCGGCGGCATCATCTGCAGCGCCCCGTCCTCGTACCGGCCCAGCGCGTCGACGGGGCGGACCCACTCGGTGCGGTCGGCCTCGGTGGAGACGTCACGGGTGCGCTGGCCCTCGGGGAGCGCGGCGACGAAGAACCACGTGTCGTAGCGGCGGGACTCGAACTCGGGGGTGATCCAGCGCGCCCACGCGCCCAGCAGGTCGCTGCGCAGCACGAGCTCGTGGCGGTTCAGGAACTGGGCGAAGGACAGTTCGTGCGCGACGAGGGCGGCCCGTTCGGCGTCCCACTCGGCGCCGGAGACGTCCGAGACGACGGTGTCGGCGGTGGGCCCGGCGAGCAGGACCCCGGACTCCTCGAAGGTCTCGCGCACGGCGGCGCACACGACGGCCTGCGCGGCGGCGGGCTCGTCCAGTCCCAGCCGTACGGCCCAGTCGGCGGGCGGGGGCCCGGCCCAGCGCACCTGCTGTTCGTCGTCGCGCGGGTCGACGCCGCCGCCCGGATACGCGTACGCCCCGGCCGCGAAGGCCATCGAGGCCCGCCGCCGCAGCATGTGCACGGCGAGACCGCCGGCGCCGTCCGGCACGTCACGCAGCAACAGCACGGTGGACGCGCGGCGCGGCGTCACGGGTTCGAGCTCCCCGCGGGCGAGCGCCCTGATCCGCTCGGGCCACTCGGCGGGATACCACTGTCCATGACGACCATTACCCATGGCCGGAGGCTAACTCTTCCCGAGCGACAGTTCGAAGTACGAACGGAGTGCGAACGGGGCGGCGAGGCGCGTACGAGGGCGGGGCGGGGCCGCGCGCCAAAGAGCCGGGGCGGGCCTCGCTTCCGGGCCCCCCGGCCCCGGCCCCGTCTCCGGGCCCCGTCTCCGGCCGACGGCCGTTCTCCGGCCACCGGCCGACGGCCCTTCTCCGGTCACCGGCCAACGGCCGCTCTCCGGCTACCGGCCGCCGGACAGTCTCAGGCCAGCAGTTCGACGATCAGTTCGACCTCGACCGGCGCGTCCATCGGCAGGACCGCGACGCCGACCGCGCTGCGCGCGTGCACACCCTTGTCGCCGAACACCTCGGCCAGCAGTTCACTCGCCCCGTTCAGCACCGCGGGCTGTCCCGTGAAGTCGCTCGCGGAGGCCACGTAGCCGGTGACCTTGACGATGCGGGCGACCAGGTCCAGGTCCCCGGCCACCGACTTGACCGCGGCCAGCGCGTTGAGCGCGCACACCCGGGCCAGCTCCTTGGCCTCCTCGGCGGTGACCTCGGCGCCGACCTTGCCGATCGTCGGCAGCGCCCCGTCGACCATGGGGAGCTGCCCGGCCGTGTACACGTACACGCCGCTGCGTACGGCCGGCTGGTAGGCGGCCAGCGGCGGCACCACGCCGGGCAGGTTCAGTCCCAGGTCGGCGAGGCGCTGCTCGACGGCGCTCACGCCTGCTTCTCGCGCTTCAGGTAGGCCACCAGCTGCTCCGGGTTCGGGCCCGGAACGACCTGCACGAGTTCCCAGCCGTCCTCGCCCCAGTTGTCGAGGATCTGCTTGGTCGCGTGGACGAGCAGCGGCACAGTCGAGTATTCCCATTTGGTCATGCGGCGACTGTAACGGCTGGCCGGGACGGGGCCCAACGTCTCCCCGGGCACGCACACAACAGCACGCAGGCAACTACACAAAGGGGACGAACCTCCCCACCCCCTCCACTGGAGCCGGTGAGGATTTAGGCTCGCGGGCATGAGGTGGATGTGAGCAGGCTCCAGGTCGTCAGCGGCAAGGGCGGGACCGGAAAGACCACGGTCGCCGCCGCTCTGGCGCTCGCCCTCGCGACCGAGGGCAAGCGCACCCTCCTCGTGGAGGTCGAGGGCAGGCAGGGCATCGCGCAGGTCTTCGAGACGGAGCCGCTGCCCTACGGCGAGCACAAGATCGCGGTGGCCCCCGGCGGCGGCGAGGTGTTCGCGCTCGCCATCGACGTGGAGCTCGCGCTGCTCGACTACCTCCAGATGTTCTACCGGCTCGGCAGCGCGGGCCGCGCGCTGAAGAAGATGGGCGCGATCGACTTCGCGACGACCATGGCGCCCGGGGTCCGCGACGTCCTCCTCACCGGCAAGGCGTGCGAGGCGGTGCGCCGCAAGGACAAGCAGGGCCGGTTCGCGTACGACTACGTGGTCATGGACGCCCCGCCGACCGGCCGGGTCACCCGCTTCCTCAACGTCAACGACGAGGTCGCCGGGCTCGCCAGGATCGGCCCCATACACAACCAGGCGCAGGCCGTCATGCGGGTGCTGAAGTCCCCGGAGACGGCGGTGCACCTCGTGACGCTGCTGGAGGAGATGCCGGTCCAGGAGACCGCCGACGGCATCGCCGAACTGCGCGCCGCACGGCTCCCGGTGGGCCGCGTCCTCGTCAACATGGTGCGCCCCGCGCTCATCGGGGACGCCGATCTCGGCCGGGCCCTGGACGAGGGCGACGGCGGCGCCCGGCACGCGGCGCTCGCCGGGACCCTGTCGGCGGCGGGCCTCGGCTCCGCGCGGCGCGGGGGCCCCGCACAGCGGCTCGTGGCCCCGTTGCTGGAGCAGGCCGCCGAGTACGCGGAACGGCACGCCCTGGAGGCCGCCCAGCGCGAGGCCCTCGCCGGGCTCGGCCAGCCGCTGCACGAACTGCCGCTCTACGCGGGGGGAATGGACCTGGCCGGGGTCTACCGCCTGTCGAAGGAGCTGCGGAGCCAGGGCCTGTGACCGCGCCACCGCCGCCGTCCCGGCGGACTCCCACGGCACCGTCCCCGCAGGCTCCCGCGCCACCACGGACGTCCCCGCCGCCGTCTCCCCAGGCTCCGCCCCGCCCCGGCGCCCCGCCGCCCACCGCCGTACCGCCCCACGCCACCGAGAGGGACAAGGACATATGAGCCTGGACCCGGCGCCCGCCCTGGAGATCGATCCGCTGCTGGACGACCCGGGGACCCGCATCGTGGTGTGCTGCGGCTCCGGCGGCGTCGGCAAGACGACGACGGCCGCCGCCCTGGGACTGCGCGCCGCCGAACGCGGACGCAAGGTCGTCGTCCTCACCATCGACCCGGCCCGCCGCCTCGCGCAGGCCATGGGGATCGACGCCCTCGACAACACCCCGCGCCGCGTCGCCGACGTCAAGGGCGGGGGCGAACTGCACGCGATGATGCTCGACATGAAGCGGACCTTCGACGAGATCGTCGAGGCGCACGCCGATCCGCAGCGCTCCAGGGCCATCCTGGAGAACCCCTTCTACCAGTCCCTGTCCGCCGGTTTCGCCGGTACGCAGGAGTACATGGCGATGGAGAAGCTGGGCCAGCTGCGGGCCAGGGACGAGTGGGACCTCATCGTGGTCGACACCCCGCCCTCGCGTTCGGCGCTGGACTTCCTGGACGCGCCCAAGAACCTCGGCTCCTTCCTCGACGGGAAGTTCATCCGCGTACTGATGGCGCCCGCGAAGGCCGGCGGCCGGGCCGGGATGAAGTTCCTCAACGTCGGGATGTCCATGATGACGGGCACCCTCGGCAAGCTGCTGGGCGGCCAGTTCCTCGGCGACGTACAGACCTTCGTCGCGGCGATGGACACGATGTTCGGCGGTTTCCGCACCCGTGCGGACGCGACGTACCGCCTCCTCCAGGCCCCCGGGACGGCGTTCCTCGTGGTCGCGGCACCCGAGCGGGACGCGCTGCGGGAGGCCGCGTACTTCGTGCAGCGACTGGCCGCCGACGGGATGCCGCTGGCCGGTCTCGTCCTCAACCGCACGCACCGCAGCGGCGCCGCCGGGCTCTCGGCGGAACGCGCGCTGGCCGCCGCCGAAAATCTTGACGAGAGCGGCATTGTCGATCAGCGGGCCGGGAAAGCTGGTGTCGGTAACGCCCGCGAAACGAACTCCGCGGCCCTCGACTCCCCCGAGGACGCACCGGGTTCCGCGGCGCTGCCCGACGAGGAGGACTCGGCTGCCGCGGCCCGCGTGGCAGCGGGTCTGCTGCGCCTGCACGCCGAACGGATGCGCCTGCTCGACCGCGAACAGCGCACCCGGGACCGCTTCACGGCCCTGCACCCCGAGGTGCCGGTGGCCGAGGTGGCCGCGCTCCCCGGCGACGTGCACGACCTGACCGGCCTGCGCGTGATCGGCGACCGCCTCGCGGCGGCGGCCGAGGAGCCCCGCCCGTCAGCGGAACAAGCGGACATGAAGAAGGACGAGGACAGCAAGAAGAGTTGAGCCCAGAGCGAGGCGAGAGCGAGGACGAGGAAGCGGGCAAGGAGAGGGCGCGGGCCGACGGAACAGGACAGGCCGACGCGCCGAACGGCCCACCGCGCCGCCGTACCGCCGCACCGGTGAGCCCCCAACCGGCGATCGCTCACTCGGCGGCCGTCAACCACTCACCAGCACCCGCGCACGGCATGCCGCACCACGGCGCGGCGCGACTCGCCACGGCGCGACTGGCCACGGCATGGCAGGACACGCCACCGGGCGGCCAACACCCGTACCGCACCAGGCCACTGAGCGGGCCGGCTGTCAGCGCCGCGACAGCCGACGGAACAGCAGGCAGTGGTCAGCAGCCAGCGGTCGGCAGTCAGCGGTCAGCGGTCAGAGGTCAGAGGTCAGAGGTCAGAGGTCGGCAGTCAGCACGCGAAACAGCCGGACACCCTCACCCCACGGCCGCGTACCGCCCGAACCGCAGCACCTGGGCGGCGGCCTCGTGCCGCTCCCGTTCCCGTGCGCCCTTGCTCTCCCTGTCACCACCGCCGCTCTCCGGCAGCTCGACCCCGGTCAGCCCGGCGCCGCTGTCCACACCGACGTCCAGGCCCAGGTCGAGGCCCACGTCGGCGTTTGCGGGCAACAGGCCCGTCCCGCGCTCGTACTCGCTGCGCGCGGTCTCCAACAGCCGGCGCCAGGAGGTGACGGTGGGGCGCCTGCGCAACAGCGCGCGGCGTTCCCGTTCAGTCATCCCTCCCCAGACACCGAACTCGACACGATTGTCCAGCGCGTCGGCCAGGCACTCGGTCCGCACGGGGCAACCCGTGCACACCGCCTTGGCCCTGTTCTGCGCTGCCCCTTGTACGAACAGTTCATCCGGATCGGTAGTGCGGCAGGCAGCCTGCGCACTCCAGTCGGTAACCCAGCCCATGCCGGCGCCGTCCTCTCCCGAATCGAGGCTCCCCCACGGCGGCAGCGGCATATTCACCGCCGCCAGTCCAGGACGTTACGGAACGTGGGCACAGCGCAACACCCCCTTCGGGCCCAATCTTGAATGGCCCGAACGGACTATGCGCATGCGGCACATCACCCAACGGAGTGAGCGCACGACAATCGCGTCAATACGTACTGTTCGGGACAGTTCGATTGCCACGCGAGGGACGAGGGGGGACGTAAGGAAGGGAACCGGACAGCGGTTGGGTGGGGGGACACACGGGCGCTGACCGGGGAGGACGAGCGGCTGGGCAACAGTCGGGCAACAGCTCGGGGACGGGATTGCGCTCCCGTGACCGCTGCTGTGACAGTTGGGTGCAGCTTAGGCCAAGGCATATACGGATGTCCGGCGATTGAGAACGTAGGCTGCCCTGCATGGGAAAGAAGCGCTCGGGCGGTGGACTCTCCCCTGTCCAGCAAGCCGCCAAGTTCCTCGGTGTCAGTGTGCTCTCGGGAGCGGTGCTCGCGGGGATCGCCCTGCCCGCCGTCGGTGCCCTGGGACTGGCGACCAAGGGGACCGTCCAGGAGTTCGACGAGATCCCGGCCGATCTGAAGCGCCCGCCGCTGAGCCAGCGCTCGACCATCCTGGACTCGCAGGGCGGCCAGATCGCGACCGTCTACTCCCGCGACCGCACCGTCGTACCGCTGAAGGACATGTCGCCGTACGTCCAGAAGGCGCTCGTCGCCATCGAGGACGCGCGCTTCTACGAGCACGGCGCGGTCGACCTCAAGGGTGTCCTGCGCGCGGTCAACCAGAACGCCCAGAGCGGCGGAGTGGCCCAGGGCGCCTCGACCCTGACGCAGCAGTACGTGAAGAACGTCTTCATCGAGGAGGCGGGGGACGACCCCGACAAGGTCGCGCAGGCCACGCAGCAGACGATCGGCCGCAAGATCAAGGAACTCAAGTACGCCATTCAGATCGAGAAGGAACTCGGCAAGAAGGGCATCCTGGAGAACTACCTCAACATCACCTTCTTCGGGCAGAGCGCGTACGGAGTCGAGGCCGCCTCGCAGCGGTACTTCTCCATCCACGCCAAGGACCTGAAGCTGGAGCAGGCCGCGATGCTGGCCGGCATCGTGCAGTCGCCGACCCGCTACGACCCCGTCAACGCCCCGGACGAGGCGAAGAAGCGACGGGACACGGTGCTGCGCCGGATGTTCGAGGTCCACGACATCACGCGCGGTGAGATGCAGGCCGCGCAGGCGAAGCCGCTGGGGCTGAAGGTGCAGCGTCCGCACAGCGGCTGCATCACCGCCACGCGCGGGGCCGGCTTCTTCTGCCAGTACGTCGAGAACGTGTTCATGACCGACCCGGCCTTCGGCAAGACGAAGGCGGACCGCGCCAAGCTGTGGAACCGCGGCGGGCTCACGATCCGCACGACGCTGGACCCGCAGGCGCAGGACGCTGTGCAGAAGTCGCTGGCCGAGCACGTCTACAAGACGGACCCGGTGGACGCGGCGAGCACGCTGGTCCAGCCGGGCACCGGCAAGATCCTCGCGATGGGCCAGTCCAAGCCGTACGGCAACGGCAAGAACGAGTCGGCCTACAACCTCAGCGTCAACAAGGACATGAGCGGCTCGAACTTCGGCTTCCCGACCGGTTCGACCTTCAAGCCCTTCGTGGCGGCGGCGGCGATCGAGAAGGGGATGCCGGCGACGAAGGAGTACCCCTCGCCGTACTCGATGGAGTACCCGAGCCCGGTCCAGGGCTGCGAGAAGCCGTGGACCAACGAGGAACACGCGAAGGTCGAGAACGAGAACGAGACCGAGAAGGGCCCGTACCGGATGAAGGAGGCGATGGCGAAGTCCATCAACACCTACTTCATCTCGCTGATCTCCGAGGTCGGCACCTGCCCCGTGACCCAGCTGACCGACAAGCTCGGGATAGTGCAGGGCAGCGGCGAGAAGCTGCCGCAGGTCCCCTCGATCGCGCTCGGCGCGAAGGGCCTGTCCCCGCTCACGATGGCCTCGGCCTACGCGGCCTTCGCGACGCGCGGCACGTACTGCACCCCGGTCGCGATCGAGTCGGTGACCGGCATGGACAAGAAGCCGATCGCGGTCCCGAAGTCGAACTGCACGAGGGCGATGTCCGAGAAGACCGCCGACACGATAAACACCCTGCTGAACGGCGTGATCGACTCCGGTACCGGTAAGGAGGCCGGGCTCGACAACCGCCCGAGCGCCGGTAAGACGGGTACGACGGACGAGCGCCGCAACGCCTGGTTCGTGGGCTACACCCCGAACATGTCGGGCGCGGTGTGGGTCGGCAGCGCGACGCAGCAGGTCAAGATGCGCGACATCACGATCGGCGGCCAGTACAACGAGCTGGTCTTCGGTGGCGCGGTCCCGGGCCCGATCTGGCGCGACGCGGTGAACGGGGCGCTGGCCGGGAAGGAGGCACCCAACTTCAACCTGGTCGACATCCCGGACCCGAAGAAGAAGGACCCGAAGAAGCCGAAGAACGACGCCAAGCCCGACCAGCCGGACCAGCCGCAGGGCGGCGGGGACGACCACCCCGACGGCGGCCTCGGCGACCTGTTCCCCGGAAACAACGGCGGGGACGGCAACGGCAACGGGAACGGCAACGGTGGCGGTGGCGGCCGGGGCAACGACGGGGGCTGGTTCGGCCACTGAGGACTGAGCCCCGGGAAGGCCGCCCGAGAAGCAGCGCGAACGGCCCGAGGCAGCGCACATGGGGAAGGGGGGCGGGGGGGCGGGGCGCGGGGGGGGGGGGCCGGCGCGCGCGCCGCGGCGAGCGGGGGCGCCGGGG
>NZ_JBFALS010000004.1:360042-427675 GCF_040656295.1 Streptomyces sp. NPDC049954 | reverse complement strand
GCCGACCGCCGCCCTCCCCGGCCCACCATGCCCCCTGGCCGCGGGGGGGCCCCCCCCTGCTCCCCCCCGCGGGGCGCCCCCCTTCCCCATGACTACCGACTGCTTACCGGGCTGCTCGCCGGGCTGCTTACGGGGCAGCTCACCGGGCGACTGCTCACTGGGCGAGGGCCTGCTTGACGGCGGCGGCGACGCGGCCGCCCTCCGCGAGCCCCTTCACCTTCGGGTTCACGATCTTCATGACCTGCCCCATGGCGCGCGGCCCCTCGGCGCCGGCGGCACGCGCCTCCTCGACGGCCTGGGCGACGATCCCCGCCAGCTCCTCGTCGCCGAGCTGCTTGGGCAGGTAGTGCGCGAGCACCTCGCCCTCGGCACGCTCCCGCGCGGCCTGCTCCCCGCGACCGCCCTGCTCGAAGGCGTCGGCGGCCTCACGACGCTTCTTCGCCTCCTTGGCGATCACCTGGAGCACCTCCTCGTCGGACAGCTCACGCGCCGCCGTACCGGAGACCTCTTCCTTGGTGATCGCGGTGAGGGTCAGCCGGAGGGTGGCGGAACGCAGCTCGTCCCGCTTCCGGATGGCGGCCGTGAGGTCTTCGCGCAGAGTGTCCTTGAGCGTGGTCATGACGCCAGTGTCTCAGGTGGGAGGGCCGATCGCCCCGTGGATTTCCGCTGCACGGAAGGGCCGTTGCCCGGCTTCCCGCGGCTCCCTGCCGGTCCGTACGCCCCCGGGGTCTGACACGATGGCGCCATGCGCGCGCGATACGGAGTACCCCTGGGCATCACGGCGGGAATCGGGGCGACGGCGGCGGCCGGCCTCGTGTACGCGGCAGGTTTCGAGGTGCGGTCGTTCCGGCTGCGCCGGGTGACGATCCCCGTACTGCCGGCCGGGATGCGCCCCCTGCGCGTCCTCCAGGTCTCGGACATCCACATGGTGAGCGGCCAGAACAAGAAGCGCCGCTGGCTCCAGTCGCTGGCCGCGCTGCGCCCCGACTTCGTGATCAACACCGGGGACAACCTGTCGGACCCGGAGGGCGTCCCGGAAGCCCTGGACGCGCTGGGCCCGCTGATGGAGTTCCCCGGCGCGTACGTCTTCGGCTCGAACGACTACTACGGCCCCAAACTCCGCAACCCCGCCCGCTACTTGATGGAGAAGGCTCGGGGCGCCCACGGCCTGAACGGCAACGCGCCCGCCCAGAACGTCGTGCACAACCCGTGGGAGGGACTGCGGGACGGCTTCGACGCGGCGGGCTGGCTGAACCTGACCAACACCCGGGGCACCCTGAAGATCGACGGCCACGCGATCGCCCTGACCGGCCTCGACGACCCGCACATCAAACGGGACCGGTACGCGAGGGTCGCGGGCGGCCCCGACACCTCCGCGGACTTCTCGATGGCCGTCGTCCACGCCCCGTACCTGCGCACCCTGGACGCCTTCACGACGGACGGCTACCCGCTGATCCTCGCGGGCCACACACACGGCGGCCAGCTCTGCATCCCCTTCTACGGCGCCCTCGTCACCAACTGCGACCTGGACACGGACCGCGTGAAGGGCCTGTCGACCCACACGGAGAACGGCAACACCTCCTACCTCCACGTATCAGCGGGCTGCGGCACCAACCGCTACACCCCGGTCCGCTTCGCCTGCCCCCCGGAGGCGACGCTGCTGACCCTGGTGGCGAAGGAGGGGTAGGGGGTGTCAACACCGGGACAACGCAAGAGGGGAACGAGGCGGCTAACGGCCCGCGGCTGTTACAGCAATTCGGCAATGGACCGAATCGGCAGGACGCTCCAGGGTCAGATGGGCTCGGGGAATCGGTGACTGCCGACGGCCGCTGGGGCCGCGACCTGCACGTGGAAGCACATTGGCCCAGGCCCACGAAGCGCTCCCCGCTGTTCGCCGAGACGGCTGAGAGGGATAAGCCGTACCGACACGAGACCGGGACGGACGAGGCCATGGCTCAGAAGCGGCGGAGGAAGTCGCTCGTGGTCAGGGGTGTGCCCTCCGCCTCGGCGAGCTTCACGTAGGCAGAGATCTGAGCGGCGAGGAGTAGCCACACCATGCGAGTTCTGGCGCAGCCGGCCCGGCGTTCCGACCGGACGGTCGAGCAGCATTTCCAAGACACGATCGTGCGTCCAGTGGACTTCAATCGCCATACTGACCTGTTGGACGCTTCCACGCACGAGGCTCTGCAGCGACTGTTTCCCAGCGGCACGGCGCAGATGTGGGGCGTCATGCCGGGCAAGAACGGATCGAACCTCCCCGAGATCCGCAAGATGTCACCCGGGGACTGGGTGTTCTTCAGCGGGGACAAACACCTCTATCTTGGGGGTACCGTAGCCCTGGCCTGGCGAAATCCACGGCTCGCCGCACGCCTGTGGGGAACCGACGGTTCGGACACCTGGGAGTACATGTACGCCCTCTCCGGCACCAAAGACTTCGATATTCCCATCGATGAACTCCGTGAACTCCTCGGGTGGAAGCCGAATCGCAATATCATGCGCTTCCAGGCATTCGCTGAGGGCGAGTCGGGGATACTCCAGGAGCGCTACTCCCTCAGCCCTGTCATGTCGGTCGGACCTGTCGCTGAAGAAACGTCCCTGCTACCAGGACTACACAGTGACTCAGCCAGTCGAGTCGATCTTCTCGACAATGGATCAGACGTGGACATGCTGGCGAAGCTGGCTATGGCGAGGATCACTAGCCCCCCGCTGGCCATTGCCCTGCTGGGCGAATGGGGCGCCGGTAAGTCCAGTTTCATCGACCAGATGAGCCGTAGAGTGGACGAACTGGCCGTGACGCCTGCCGGGAGCCCGGCAGGAACCGGAGCGTTCAGCACCACCGTTCACCAAGTCCACTTCAATGCGTGGCACTACAGCGACGACAACGTCTGGCCAGGACTGGCGGAGCGCCTGTTCGAGATACTCGCGCCCGAACCGGAGCCGGAGCCGGAAACTCCCGCCAGCCAGCCATCTGCGGAACGCGAGCGTCGTGCCGCGCAGTTGTCACACCTGGAGACCGAACAACGAGAGCTTGACGCTGAACTGGACCGCGCCGAGAAGAATCGCCCCAGGGGCTTCCTGGGCTCCCTCAGATCGCCCGTCGAGGGCGCGCGTTTGCTGTATACCGCAGTCCGGCTCGGCACGCGGGACATCACCCACGGCTGGCTCCATCTCGTGGGGTGGCTCGCGCTCATCGGAGGCACGCTGCTCACCTGCCTCTGGTTGTCCTCATTGCCCACGGCGCTCCTCGCGACTTCGGCGGCGGTGATCGCTGGGCCGGCCATGTCGTTCTGGGGTGTGCTACGCCGCTGTCACTCCAAAGGATTGTCGTTGACGAACGCGATTCGCAGTTCACTGGAGAAACGGCAACAGGCAGTACGCGACGAGATCACCGCTTCCCGGGCTCGGCTCGCAGAGATAGACGCCGCAGTCCGCTTGTCCGACTTCCTCACAGAACGCGGCGCGAGCTACGAGAAGGCTCGTGGCCTATTGGGGTCTGTCCACCGGGACTTGTCAGATCTGGACAAGAAACTCAGAGCCGCCCACGCGGAGTGGGCTGGATCCGGATCCAACCAGAAGCCCCCTCTGGAGCGGATCATCTTGTACATCGACGACCTTGACAGGTGCGCCCCGTCACGCGTGGTCGAGGTACTCGCCGCCGTTCACCTGATGCTCGCGCTGCCACTGTTCGTCGTGGTTGTGGCGGTTGATCCTCGATGGCTTCTCAGGTCGCTCGAACATCATTACAGCGAACTGTTCAGCGTCTCAGACCGTTCGCCGCACACCACGGACACACTTGGAACCGCTACCCCCCTCGACTACCTCGACAAGATCTTCCAGATTCCATTCGTCGTGCCACCCGTCACACCGGAGAAGACCGCAAGACTTATTACAGCTCTGCTTGAAGCGCCCGAGGCCACCAGCCTTCCCGGCCCTGTGGGCGTCGATCAGCTCGACGACGCCGGCCGAGAGGAAGATCCGGCGGATCCGCCCGCTTCTCAGGATGAGTCGGCCCCGACGCGAGATGAGACGGAGGCCCACCGCGAAGACCCGGTGCAACTGCGGCTCCTGCCGCAGGAGGTCAGGTTCATGTCCCGGGTGGGCAGCCTCACACAGACGCCAAGAGCAGCCAAGAAGCTGGTCAACCTCTATCGGCTCGTGCGCATCGGCGTCCCTGGTGGTGATCTTGTGCGCTTCGAAGGCTCTGCTGACGCTCCAGGGGAGCATCAGGTGGTCCAGACTCTCCTGGCCCTTCTGGTAGGGGACCCACATCACGCCGTAGGCGTGTTCCGCGCTGTAATGGCGGCATCACCAAACAGCAAGATCACGGACGTCCTGAACGGAATGCCGCCCAGCGAACCAGCAGGGCCGCGCATTGCTGAACTGATCGATCAGATCAACGCCGATACACCGACGATCACGGATACCGCGATCTACCAGGCGTGGTGCCCCAGACTCGCGAGATTCTCCTTCTACACCCGCAACCTCGCCGGCTGATTCCCGCCCTCGGTGCGTTCAGGCTCCGGCCCGGCGTTCCGCAGCCGGGAGAACCATTGGCTTCACGGGAGACCGGTTGCCGTGGTGCCTGTTGTCCGCGGTGCCTCATCGAGTGGGGGAACAGCGACCCGCCAGCCGTTCGGCGCACGGGCCACAGCAGGCATGGCCTTCTGAGCGGCTCATGAGCCAGGAGCGTCCTTTCACCTCTGGAGCTCACTGCCTACGGTGGACCGCATGGTCGCCCCCTATCCCACCCGAGTCCCCGTGGAAGCGGTGGCCCCGCCGGTACGCCGGCCGGTCGTCGCGACCTGCCGAGCGCTGCTCGCGGCGGCAGCGGCCGCAGGAGTGGCCCTCGCCGTGGCGACGGGCCCGCCCCTGGAAGCGCTGAGCCGCCTCACGGTCCAGAGCAACATCCTCCTGGCCCTGGTCACAGCGGTCTCGGCAGCCCGCGCCTGGCGCCCCCGCCGTCCCGTACGCCCCCCGCTCACGGGCGCGGCCCTCCTCTACGTCCTCCTCGCGGCGATCACCTCGTGGGCGGCGACCGGCCCGTCCCTCTCCCTCCTGGCGACGGCCACCCCCCTGGCCGCCCTCCTCGACTGGCTCCTGTTCACCCGCCCCCGCACCCTGCGCGTCCGCATGACCCCGGCCTGGCTCCTCTACCCCGCGGCCTACCTGGCCTTCACCCTGCTCAAACCGGGCCGCCACCTCTACCCGTACCTGAACCCGGACACCCTCCCCACCACGACCCTGGCCGGCCACTCCGCCCTCCTGGCGGCGACGACAACGGCCCTGGCACTGCTCCTGACGGCCACGGACCACCTCCGCCCCACCCTCTGAGAAACCGGATTTCGTCTACGGCCGCCGGTCCGCTAAAGTAATCGATGTCGCCACGACGGAATCACCTCCGAGTGACCCGCCAGGCAGACATCGGGGTGTAGCGCAGCTTGGCAGCGCGCTTCGTTCGGGACGAAGAGGTCGTGGGTTCAAATCCCGCCACCCCGACAGAGAAACACCAGGTCAAGGGCCTGATCCTCACCGAGGATCAGGCCCTTCCTGCGTCTCTGGAGATCGTTTGGGAGAAATCTGGGAGAAGATCTTGGTCGGGGTCTCCCAGCAGGTGATCGTCGAGCAGTGGCAACATGCCTCGGCTGCGCCGACCCACACCTGCACGTTCGCGAACGACCAGTCGTCGACTCGACCGCGAACGTACCTCATCCGCGCCTGATGGCTCCGCCGTGCCGGCGGATCGGCCGAATGGTGAGCTCCCGCCGCCTTGGGGTCCATGTCAGCCCGCACCACTACTGTCTTCGTTCATGACCGCGCTACTCGAACGTGAGCTCCGGGACCTCTTGGCGGAGCAGCTAGACGTTCTCGAACCAGGACTGACCCTCGTCCGATGCGAGTTTGCGCTGAGCGACCCGCCGCTCCGTACGAGGGGCTGGATCGACATCCTTGCTCGTGACCGACACGGTCTGTGGGTGATCATCGAGTTGAAGCGTGCTACTTCCACGTCCCGTGAGGCGTTGCACGAGGTCGCAAAGTACGCAGAGCTTCTCCAGCGCGACAAGCAGGTCGCGCCTGACCGCATCCGCGCCCTCATCGTGTCGACCGACTGGCGCGAACTACTCGTCCCGGTGAGCAACATGGCCCGTGACTGGAGCCATGATCTTCGCGGTTACGAACTCCAGGTGCATGACGATGGGACGCTCAGCGCTGAGCGCGTCGCGATGCTTCCACTGTCCCCTGAGCAGTACATCACACCGGTGCACGGCATCTACCTCTACGCGAGCCCCCAAGACCGAGACCGCGGATGGAAACACATACGTCAGATCGCTGCGGAGATCGGCGCGCCCAACCTTCTTGCTGCCGACTTTGAACGCATCAGCGCCAAAGACAGCGTCATCGCGCACTACGGCCTGTACCTGGGTGTCGGCACCGTGGAGTGGGGCAGCACGCTGTCGGACTCTCCGGAAGTAGACGGGTACGGTGCGGAGCACCCGGCCGAGCACGAGGCGCTGTGCGAAATCAACGCGCGCGTTCGATGCATCAAAGTCGAGTCGGCTTACCCGGGAGTGCTGGGCACCCTCCTAGGCAATTCCGATTGGGAGATCACCGGGTATCGGGGCACCGGAGTGTTCGCCCTGGGTAACGGGGCATATGAGGAACGCGACTGGCTGCAGATGCTGGCTGGCCATGATCGCGGGGACGGGCAATTCAAGTACATCGGCTCTGCCAACCCCCGGATCACCAGTCGGTGGCACTCTTTTGTAGATCAGGCCATGACCAGCCTCGGTGGCAACCCCGAGTGGGAGATGCTCGTCCGGGCGTGGCTGGAGCGAGTTGCCGAGCAACCAGGCGACATCGACGTCGTCCTGTGGATCTACAACCCCTGCGACCTGATTCAGACCGTCATCTATGGATGGCCGGATGAGCTCACCCTGTGGGAACCACGCATCAAAGCCGTCGCCCGCTTCCCTGACGGCAGTCGCTCCGTCGCCGAGGGCAGGCTGTGTGCGAACAGCACCGGGGGTGCGCCAGGCTTTCACCACTACGTCCACGAGGTGTACCGCGATCTGGGGAGCTGGATGGCAACTCGACACGGCGGCACCACCTGGATGACTGATCTGGATCTTGTTCGCCGCCTCGGGCTGCGCTACATGATGTTTGAGATCATCAGCGACCGCCCCGGGCCGCCAGCCCCAGAGGACGAACGCGGACTCTGGCTGGTCGAGGACGGGCAGGCGACCCGATACTCATCCCACGCCCCGGAGTTCGTCATGGCCTGGCAGCTCAACACCTACGGGGGAAAGCTCGTGACCCTTCGAGATTTCCTCACGACGTACCGCCATGAGGTCAACACGCTCCGCATCGAATTTCTCGGCGGTGCAGACGGGAGGCGCTGACTTCACGGGATCACACCTCTCAGATACTCGGTTCACGTGTCTGGCCGGCGGCCTCCACAGTGTGGCCACGTCGAGACATTTGACGGGTTCCGATGGACGAACAGGACAGCGGGGGGCCTTGACCCCTGATGTTGGACACACGAGACACTGGATCCTGAGGATCTGAGAACGGACATCTCGTGGTCATGAAGAACTACCCGCCACAGTTCAAGGCGGACGCGGTCGCGCTGTACGAGTCGCGGCCGGAAGCGACGATCAGGTCGGTCGCCGCCGATCTGGGGATCAACCCGGAGACCCTGCGGAACTGGGTGAGGGCAGCCGGGGTGAGCCGTCCCCGGGGACGGCGGACGCAGGAACCGTCCCAGCCGCCGGCCCCGCTGGAGGCCGAGAACGCCGCCCTGCGGAAGAAGGTCCGCGAGCTGGAGGAGGAACGCGAGATTCTTCGGAAAGCGGCGAAGTATTTCGCCGGGGAGACGCGCTGGTGAACCGCTTCCAGTGTGTCGCCGACCTCCAGCGCCGTTACGGCGTGAAGCGGCTCTGCGGCATCCTCGGCGTGAGCCGCTCGAGCTTCTACTACTGGCGCCGGACAGCTGCCGACCGGGCCGCCCGGCAGGTGGCCGACGCCCGCCTGGCGGCCCGGATACGGGCGGTGCACCAGGAATCGGACGGCACCTACGGAGCCCCGAGGATCACCGCCGAGCTCCGCGAGGAGAACGGTGAGGCGGTCAACCACAAGCGCGTCGCCAGGATCATGCGGACGTTCGGGATCGAAGGGGTCCGGTTGCGCCGCCGGCATCGCACCACCGTCCCTGACCCGGCAGCGGCCAAGGCCCCGGACCTGATCGGCCGCGACTTCACCGCGGACAGGCCGAACACGAAGTACGTCGGCGACATCACCTACCTGCCCATCGAGGGCGGGAAGTTCTGCTACCTGGCGACCGTCATCGACCTCGCCTCACGCCGACTGGCCGGCTGGGCGATCGCCGGCCACATGCGCGCGGACCTCGTCACCGACGCCCTGGCCGCGGCGATCCGAACCCGCGGCAGTCTCGCCGGATCGATCATGCACACTGACCACGGAGCTCAGTACACGAGCAGGGTTTTCGCCGAAGCCTGCAGGTCAGCAGGAGTGCGGCAGAGCATGAGCGCGGTCGGGTCCAGCGCGGACAACGCACTCGCCGAGTCCTTCAACGCGACCTTCAAACGCGAGACCCTGCAAGGACGAAAGAGCTGGCCAGGCGAACGTGAGGCCCGACTCGACGCCTTCCGATGGCTCCACCGCTACAACACCCGACGCCGACACTCCCACCTCGGACAACGATCACCGATCGCCTTCGAGAACGCCCTCCACCGCACACCAACTACGCTGACACAAGCCGCATAACCCGTGTTCAGGACTCGGGGTCAAGGCCCTCGGACGCAACTTGATGACGGCATTCCTCACCTGGGCCAAAGACGCACCCATCCGCCTGTGGGTTACTGCCTACAACGAGCGGGCCATCAACTTCTACCAGCACTACGGGTTCGAAGACACCGGCGAGCGGCACCTGTGGCGAGACAAGCTGCCGAACCTCCGCATGGCCCGGACCGGCTCGCCAGAACAACGAGAAGACCAGCCCTGATCGGCTTTACTCCGGCGCTTGAGCACGCGAAGCGATCAACATCTTCACGTCTACCCACCGCAGGATGGAAAGGGATCACTGAGTGAATCAGGCCCCTGAGTGGTTTCCGGGGTCTCCCTGGGAACCATTTGGGAGCCGACTTCGGGATCCGGCTCCCCACCAAGCCGCCTGACGACGACCTCGCCAGCAACGGATGCTTCGGCCGGAAGCACGGACTTGCTGTCAGTGCCCCCGTCTAGCCTTGAACCACCACCGCCCCATAGGAGACCGGATTGGCCGGGTTCAAGATCGACAAGCGCGTGATCGCGAAGATGCAGAAAGAGATCGTCAAGGAGTTCGAGCGGGCGAACCGCAAGCATCCCGTCCGCATCCCTATCGAGGTCGAGCCCCCTTCCATGGGTGTGCTCACCCTCGCGAGTGCCAGCGGCCTCGAAAGCGACCCTCAGCTGTCCCGCTTGCTGCTCTGGCTGTACGAGTCGGTCCAGCAGAATCCGAGCCACTACGTAGACGTGCGGGACTTCGCGCGGGGCGAAGGGCTGCCGGGAGACGACAGCGACAACATGGCGCTGCAGCTTGAAAAGCTCGGGCTCGTCCAGATCGCACGGAGCCTCGCCGGCGGGCTCTCCGAGGTGTTCCCCACCGACGACGGATTGCTGGAGGCGCTCCGTCTGCTCGCTCTGCGCACCAACGTAGTTGAACGCTTCGGGCACGCCTGCGATGTGTTGTTGCGCTGGGTCCTACGCGTGGGCGGGAGGCAAACCTCTGTTCCAGCGCTGGCATTCTTGGAAGACCCACTGTGCAGCTTCGCCGGGGATCCCCTGACCGAGGATGAAGTTCTCAGCGCGCTCGACTACCTGCGCGAGCACGCTCTTGTGGAACGAGTGGTCACAGATGCCGAGGTCGCAATCCTGATCACAGCACAAGGCACCCGATGCGTACTCGCTGGAGGCACCGTGAATGACTTTCTGAGCCGTCAACCGACCGGCGACACCTACAACATCACTGACTCCCACGGCTTCGTTGCTGGCTCCCAGCAGCACGTCGTACAGAACAATTCCTTCGGCCTGGACGCATCCAAACTCGCGGAGTTCGCCCAGCAGGTACGGCAGTTCGCGCCGAGCTTGGGGGCCTCCACTGAGCAGCAGAGCCAGCTGATTCTGGACGCAGAGGTCCTGGAAGAGGCTGCCACCACTGGTGTGCCTGAACCGGGACGTATACGGGCCGCATTTGATCGACTGAACGCAACCCTCACCGCGATCGGTACGGCTACCCCTGGCCTGACCATGCTCGTCGGGGCAGGGCAGAGCGCATACCAAGCAGTGTTTGGCGCCTGAATTGCCTGGAGCCAGCCGTCGAGGCTGGCTCCAGGTATCACTCTCAGTGATTGACTCCAGGCGGGCGCTGAGAGGACTGTCGAGCGCGCCCTTCCGTGCTTGGTCAGGCTGGTCATGAGGCCCCGGCAGCGACGGAACCATCCACAGCAGCCACCACGTTGATCACGGCAAGAAGACTTGAGCACTGAGACGAAGGCGGCGGCATGGCGGAGCGTGGAGGGCAGGCTGCTGCCTTCGGGTTTCAGTACCAGTATCTGGTCACCTTGGAGGGGTTGCTGGCTGCTGCCGAGGGGCTCCAACCTGGCGTATACGCCGCGGTCATCGAACCGACTGAGACCGACGCACAGGGAGTGGACGACCCGGACGCCATCGACTTCGATCTGGTAGATGGCGACCGGTCCCCCGTGCTGGCCGCGCAAGTGAAATCAGGAGGACCGGGTACCGAGCTGTCTGCTCCGGCTGCTTTCGCTGTGCTGATGCGGATGATCAAGGCCAGACCAAGCGCCAAGGCTTACAGCTTGATCACCAATATGAGACTGCACTCCAAGGCAGTTCAGTTGAACCGGGTTCTGTGCCTCACCGATCCCGATGAGCTCCAACAGGAGCTGACCGCGCTCCTGGAGCGGAGCTCAAAACAGCAAGAAAACGCCAAGGGTCTTAACCATGACGAGCTGTTGCGGTTGCATCGCGCCCGCATCGTGCGGGATACCCGCGAGCCACATGAGCTGCGCGAGCAACTAAGGGAACGCATCAGGAAATTCCGTTCGCAGCAGCGCAGCGGCCTAGGACTTCGCTCGGCAGGACGCATGACCAATCACCTGGTCTCGGAGATCTTCCGTAGAGCCTGTGGCGAGTTCGATGGAGTGCTCACCTTGGCGGACTTCCGTTTCGAACTTTTGACAGAGGCGGCTCACCTCGCCCATGACCTTGGCGGCTTCGACTGGGGCATCATGGTGGGCCCCGTCCCGTCGCCGCCGGATCTCCCAAGGCCCGACCTGTTGGCGCACATTCACCAGGCACTCACGGAAGCACCCGAGGATCGAGTGGTGCGGGCCTGCGTACTGCTGGGATTGTCCGGTATCGGAAAGACTAGTGCAGCAGCTGCGTATGCCCACGACGTCGCGGACTCCTACGACCACATCTTCTGGATTGATGCGGAGAGCGACGCCAGCCTGGCCGCCTCCTATCACGTCTTGCATGACTGGCTCGCCCCGCAGCAAGCGCAGGCGAACATGGACTCTTCTGCCCTACGCCACCGCGTACACGCGCTCCTGAGTGCCTTCCCAGGCCGCTGGCTTATGGTCGTCGATAACGCCTCGGACCGTCGCCGTCTACTTCCGTGGCTGCCCACCAGCGGGCGTGGGCATCTGATCATTACGTCCACCAACCAGAGCAGTTGGGCCACCCACCCCCGACGAGTACCCATCACTCACCTCACCACCGACCAGGCCGTGTCGCTGATCCGCCTGCGTCTATCCGACGACGGCTCCGTCTGGGACAAGGTGAGCGAACAGGCAGCAGCCGAGCTTGCGCAGAACCTGGAGTACTGGCCTCTAGCCATCGAGTTGGCCTGTGGCTACCTGGCCAGTTGCGGGCTCGGCCTTGCGGAGGTACCTCGCTATCTGAAACTCATCCGCGATCGTGCCTTGGACGACGAGCAGTCTGTCCCGCCTGGGTATCCGCGCACGCTCGTCGCGGCAATCCGGGTAGCCCTGCAACGAATCGGCCGCGCCACGAGAGGCGTTCGACAGCAGGACATATCGAACGCGGCAATCGCGTCGATCAGCACCGCCTCTTACCTGGCCTCTCGCCAGATTCCGCTCCAGCTCCTGGTCGCCGCAGCCGTGGTGCCCAAGGAGTCCGTCATGCGCAGTGGCCTGAAGGGGCCGCTGATCATGGTGGAATCGAGCCAGAATCCTCTCAGCGTCCTGGAGATCCACCGTGCCTTGCGGACCGAGTCCCTCGTGCAGCGGGGTGAGCCACTCAGCTCAGGCGGGCCTCACCGGCAGGCGAAGTCGGAGCATCCTGACGAGCTCGACGAGACGATCAGCATCAACGAGATCGTGCAGCACGTAGTACGGGCCACCTTGGAAGGCTCCAGCAGCGTGGAGCCGATTCTGAGCCGCGCCGCCTTTCACACACAGGGCTGGCTTGCTGAGTTCATCGATGATGAGGATGAGCACCGCATGCATCGGCTGGTTCCACACGCACAGAGCATCGCCGGCCATGCCCTGCGGCTCGGGATCAGCTCCGACGACCTTGCAGTCCTTTACGGCAACCTCGGCGGCGCCTACTTCCGCATCGGGAGTCTGGCAGCAGCACGATCCTGCTTCGAATCAGAGCTCAATGTCATCAGGGCCCGCACCGCTCCGGCACCCGCACTTGAGATCAAGACGCTGTTTCCGCTCGTTGCCGTGATGCGGGAGCAGGGCGCGCCGCTGGACCACTTGTTCCCGCATCTGAAGCGCATCTACGGGCTAGCTCTACAACTCGCTGGCTCCCGTCCAACCGATGCAGCCAACGCGGTCGCCAACGTCCTGACAACACTCCGTACAGCAACGCATCGTGAGGTTCCAGGTGAAGCGGTCGTCCGCCTTATCGCCGACCTGCAAGCACTTGGCGCACGACTGCCGGATACAAACGTCTCCGAGATCCTTGCTGAAATCGGATATATCACGCAGGCATTGAGCGATAGAAGTGTTGATGACACCGAGATCGAGACTCGGTGTCGGGCGCTGTTGGACAATGCGCAATTGCCCATTGTCCAGCGGATCAACGTTGTTGCCCTTTTTGCGGAATCCCTAGCATTCCAGGGCCGCTGGACCGAGGTCGCCATCGAGCTCGCAACACTCGACGGCTACGCGACCACATCGAAGCTGAACCCTCAGTCAATCGCAACTGCTGTGCACAACGTCGGTCTGCAGGTCGGCATGGCCCTCGTCCAGAACGAGACCCATGCTATCCCTTCGCTATACAGGCTGACGGAGATCATCGCCCATGTCGACGAGGAGCACCTGGACAGAGCGGCTGACGGACCATTGAAGCTGCTGGTTCTCCGCCTCCTCAATGCTCTATATCGCAGTGACCGTACCGAGACCGAGGCACTCCTCACGGAGTTCGAAATGACAGATAAGTCCGTGCTCGACGCGGCACACGAAATTGGATGGCGGCTGGTCACGTTCCGTACCGTCGCGATGGCTACTGCGGCTCTCCCGGGCTGAAGAGGACGCAGGTGTAGTTGAGCGATGGGGTTTGCCCGCGTTTGTGGACATCTCTTGAGGGTCAGATCGTGGGATCTGGCATGGAGGTGTCGTGGTGGGTACAGCCCGGTATTCGGAAGAGTTCAAGCAGGACGCGATCAAGCTGGTAGCCTCCACCGGCCGCTCCATCAACTCTGGGCTTTGCCCGGTTCCTCCCACGCCCCATGATCACTGCTGGATGCAAGTCGACCGTCTTCTCCGGAGGGCAACCGCACTGCTGCAGCACGTCAAGGATCACCGCACCTGGCGCAAACTTGCTCACGCAACGTTGCGCACGATCGCGGCCCAGACGCCATCGCCGCCCAGCGTGGGAGAAATCTGGGAGATGATCTTCATCTGGAAGCCCGCCGAGACCACGCGAAAGCATTCGGGACCAAGCCCCTGACCAGCACTGATACCCATCATGGCTGTTCAGGATCTCGCCCGAACCTCATTCGGGACGAAGAGGTCGTGGGTTCAAATCCCGCCACCCCGACAGCTAAGTAGCAGAGCAGAGGGCCCTCACCGGATCGATGGGGGCCCTCTGGTGTTGTTGCGTGTCTAACTGCGTGACTACCGCTTTGGTCCCGGCCCCGTGCCGAAGAACCCGTCCATGGCCACCGCGCCAGCCTGGATCACCGGGCGGATCTGCTTCCGGTACACCTCCTCGGTCACGGCCGCGCTGGAATACCCGACCAACCTGGAAATCTCTTCGAGCAGGATGCCCCGGCCGGACAAGATCGAGACGAAAGACGTAACGTGTCTCCCGAGTGGTCCACTCGTGGGGAACCAGCTCGATGCCAACCCACCGAACAACCCGGAACCCGCCGCTCATCGAGAAGCGGAGCGGATCAGGACGGAACCACCGTCCCCTGAGGCAATCGAAGCCGTCGGGCAGGCGGCCACACTCCAGCGTGCGTTGATCAACCTGGGCGAGATGATCGGCACGAAGTACGTGTTCGAGCAGACGCTGGACGCCGACGCGCCTATCGACGCCGAATACTTGTCAGTGATCCGCAGGGTTTATGCCAAGCCCCGGTCTGAAGATACAGACCGGCCCTGCAGTCCCTTCGCCCAGGCCCTTGAGGTCCTGCGACCTTCAGGTTCCGCCCTAGTCATCAACCGCCCACCGAACAGCAGCAGGACCACGACTGCATACGCCCTTCTCGACCGGCTCGTTGAAGAAGGCTTGATCTCGGAAGTACGCCCACTCTCCTTCGGCGGCTCCCAGCACTTCCCCGCCCGCCGTCTGCCTCATGACCGCCGGTGCGGATTCCTGCTCGAACTCCCGCCAGACGAGGACGGATTCCAGGTAGCCGACACATTCGGTTCCGGCCTCGGAAAGCTCGGTGAGCGGCTGGCCCGACGAGACAACCGACTCATCGTCCTGACCCGACCGGAACAGTGGCGACGAATCAGCCACGGCGCACCGCCGAGCACTGCACTGGATCTGGGCGAGATCTACCCTCGCGACATCGCCACGCGCTGGCTGCTGGCCCAGGAGCCGTCGTTCCCCGTCCGTGCCTGGCTCGGCAACGCCGGCATACGCCGCCTCATCGACGGCATGACGCCCACGGACATCTTGAACGTCACTCCCCTCATGCTCGATGAGCACCGGGCAGCCGAGCGGCTCGCGGCCGATGACCTCTCGGACGTAGCCCGGGATTCGGCGCAGCAGGCTTCTGCCGAGCGGCGACGCTCCCTGGACGACCAGATCGCCAATGTCGTAGCCGTCCTCAGCAACTGGGAAGAGGCGCTCTACGAGTGGCACGAACCAGAAGGTCGCGTCCGGACCAGCTTCGAACGGAACTTCCTGCTGACCGCAGCTGTCCTGCGCGGTGACCCGGTAGGCCACGTGTACGCCAAGGCCGCGGAGTTGACCGACACGCTCGACAAACGCGACACGCCTGTCCCTGTCCACGGGCAACAGGCACCAGGCGTGATCGCCATGACCAAGGCCATCAAGGCGCGCCGCGAGGCGGACGGGACGCTCCGTTTCGACCGCCCCCACTGGGATGACGCCGCGATCGAGTACTTTTGGAACGACCGTCCACTGGCCCGCACCTCCTTCTTGAAGTGGCTCGCCCAAGTCCCCATCGATGACACAGGAACGAACAAGGAAGCCCTGGAGACCATCACCAAGGACGCCCGCCGTGCCCTGGCGGGCCGCATCGGCGAGTTCGCGCTGCGCTGGGCCGTGCGCCACCGCAGGCAGGAACCGTTGGAGGAGATCGTCACGGCGTGGTATGCCCATGGCGCAGATAAGGATCTGTGGCCCCTAGCCGTGGATTTGCTCGACAACGCGGCGATCCATGCCGCCAGCGCGCCATACGTACACACGCTGTTGCTGTCCTGGGCCAAGCGCAAGGACCCCGCCCTCCAGCGGGCGGTCGTCGAGGTCTGCACCGGGCAGTTCGGACGTCGGCACACCGGAAAGGCGCTGCGCCGTCTGAAGCGCGTGGCGAACAGCGGGCTGCCGGAGGTCGTGGGCAGTCTACGAGAGGCGATCCAGGTGCTTTGGGCGGACACATCCGTCCGGAAGACACTCTTCGGGTACGTCGTCGACTGGTGCGGTGACGAGAAGATCAGGGACACCGTGGGCCAGCGCACGTTCGCGGCTCTCGCCGCGTCATCCGCATGGGAATCCGGCCGTGTGCCGCTGGTGCTGCACAACGACACCACGCCGGACGCCGACGAGGACGAGGACTTCCGGCCGCCCGTCGCCGGCCTGGTCACCGGATGGCGCACTCTCCTGCGTCAGGCAACCGGACCGGCAGGGGACCGTGAAGTCGACCGCGCCATCTACCTGTGGCTCGACGCGGCCCTAGATCAGCCGCCGCTGCGATCACTCATCCTCGACACCCTCCGCCGGGCCGTGGACGTCCGCGGTCCAGAAGGTCCGACCCTGCGTGAAGCCCTCCGCACCTGCTCCCAGGTATGGGTCCAGGGCGAGAACCGTCCGTACTCACCCGACCGGGCACGCCTGAAGCAGGAACTCTCGTCCCTCCTCGACGCCGACCTCGCCAAGGTCCAGAAACGTCTGCTGACGGAAGGCCCCGAGGCCGACGAGACGGAGGAGTCCGAAGCCGCATGAAGCGCCGCACCGTTCCCGAAGAACCCCCCGAGCCGGGCGCCGCCACCTGGGTCTCTGCCTTCTCCGACCGGCCTCGCAGCGCGGACCCAACGCTCTGCCTGCGCAGATGTACGGGCGACCTGGCGCCGCCGCGACCACACCGACGTTCCCGTGGACCGGTACGCAGCCGGTCGACTCGTCAGAGCTGTGATCGACAAGGCGGCAGCCACCTGCGACGTCCTTCGCCCCGCAGCCGCCGAGCAGGACATCGGCACCGCGCTCGCCAAGGCCATGCCGATCGGCGGCGCGGGCGTGATCGTCGTGGACGCCACTGTGAGCATCGGTGTGGACGAACCAACCCGGGAGGCCGCGCTCGCCGCAGAACAGCTCCAGCAGAACCACCGCCGCCAGGAAGAGCTGCTGCGCCGCGAACTCGAACTGGATGAACTGGCCCGTCGCCAGGTCAAAGCACGCGAGGAATTCCTCCAGAACCACATCCTCGCCAACCCCGCCACCGCCCGGCTCTACACAGCTCTGGAAGGCGCGGCCGAGAACTGGCCCCGCCTGGGCGGACCGCCGACCGGTACGGATCTCGAAGAACTGGTTCGCACAGTCAGGCAGTGGCAGCCCGGACAGCAGTGGGTCGTTGTCGCTCAGGTGATCCACGATTTCGCCGGCAAGCTGACCCCCGAAGGCTGCAAGGAACTACTCGTCCTACTCGCTGGCACCGTAGGAGCATTCGGTGACGAGGACGCCGCCCGTGCCCTGACCGCCATCGCTGGCGAGTTCCAGTGAGGTTAATGCTCTTGCGCTGGCTTCTCGATCCGGTCACCAGCTTGCTGGCGGTGCGACTCCGTGCCCAGAAGAACCACGGACGTATGTCGTACGAGGCGGCTTGGCGGCTAGCCCGCGTCACTCGGCACCCTGACGAGATGGGGTATCGCCTGCACGGCCATCTCCCGGCGGGCTGACGAGCGGCCCCCCGTCGTCCGGTGCCGGTCCCTCCCCTCGTGCGGACCGGTACCGAACGACGTGGGCTGTTCCGCCTCGCGCTGCGTCGGCGTGGCGGCGCGGGGCAGGCGGGTTCCGGGGCCACTTCGCGTAGTGGGAGTGGCCCGGAGGAGAACGGCTGCACGAGGCGGTTCGGCAATGGCGCCAGCGCCGCCATGTACGGCCTCTCCGGGCGTGGGTGAAGATGGTTGCCCGGACGCAACGTGTTCGGTTCGCTACTGCGGACTGATCCTGTCATTCGCGTGGCCCGCGGAGGAGGCCGCCTCTTTATCCGGATGACATAAGTGCAGGTCAGACCTATAGGGTGAGTTTTCCGGTCCGGACACACAGGTGGGGCAGAGGGTGAGGGGTGGGGCAGTTGGGTTCCGACTCGGGGGCGCGGACGGCCTTCGCGGAACGTCTCGCCCTGCTGTACCAGGAAGCCGGCGACCCTCCCCTGAAGCGGGTGTCCGAGGCGGTCGTCCGTCTTCAGCGGGCCGACGAGCGGGGGCGCCCCGTGCGGGTGTCCGCGCAGCGGATCAGCGACTGGCGGCGGGCCAGGAACGTGCCGGCCCAGTTCGCCGCCCTGAGCGCGGTCCTGCACGTCCTGATACCCGAGGCCCGGCGCAGACGGCCGGTGCCGGTCTCCGCCGGGCTCTACGACATGTCCCACTGGCTCCTCCTGTGGGAGAGCGCGATCGCCGGTCCGGGGGAGCGCGCGGGGGCCGAGGAGGACGCGGAGCGGCGCCCGGCCGAGGCGTCGTCCGGGCCGGGCGTGTGCCCGTACCGGGGGCTGGCCTCGTATCGTCAGCAGGACGCCCAGTGGTTCTTCGGCCGGGAGCGCAGCACCGCGACCCTCATCGGCCTGCTGCGCACGGCGGAGGTGACGGGCGGGCTGGTCGTGCTCGTGGGCGCCTCGGGGGCGGGGAAGTCCTCTCTGCTGAACGCGGGCCTGGTGCCGGCCTTGCGGAAGGGTGAGCTGGGAGGGGAGGACGCCCGTGTCGGGCCGGTACTGCAACTCGTCCCCGGCAGCGACCCCCTCGCGGAGCTGACCGGGCACGTCCCCGAACTCGCTTCCGTCGCGGCGGGCGCGGCGGGCTCGGCCTTCCGCGCTTCGACTGCGCCGGAGTTCTCCCGGGCGGTGCGGCAGGCCGTCGCCCGGTGGGCTCGGCGGACGGCGGCGTCCGGGGCCCCGGCCCGCCCCGTCGTCATCGTGGACCAGTTCGAGGAGTTGTTCACGCTCTGCCCGGACGAGGCGGACCGGCAGACCTTCATCCGGGTTCTCGACGCCGTCAGCTCGCCCGCGGACGACGGGGAGCGGGCCGGCGCACTCGTGGTCGTCGGCGTCCGTGCCGACTTCTACGAGAAGTGCCTCGGGTATCCCGAACTGGCCCAGGCACTGCAACGCCGGCACACCGTGCTCGCCCCGCTGACCAGCGCGGACCTGCGCAAGGCGGTGACGGGCCCGGCCAAGGCCGTGGGGCTGGAACTCGAACCGGGCCTGGCGGAACTGATCGTCCGCGAAGTGACTGTCGACGGGCCGCGCGGGGCGCACGACGCGGGAGTGCTCCCGCTCCTCTCCCACGCCATGCTCGCCACCTGGCAGCGTCGCAGGTCGGGGCGGCTGACCCTGACCGGTTACCGCGCGGCGGGCGGTATCCAGGGGGCGGTCGCGGCCACCGCCGAGCGTGCGTGGTCCGCTCTCGACCCGGCGGCGCGCGTCGCCGCGAAGCAACTGCTCCTGCGGCTCGTACGGCTCGGCGAGGACACTCGGGCCACGCGCAGACGCGGGACGTGGCGCCAGCTCACGGAGGAGTCGACGGACCCCGCGAAAACGGAGCAGTCGCTCGAAGCCCTGGTGCGCGCTCGTCTGGTGACGCTCGACGCGGAGACCGTCGAGATCACGCACGAGGCACTGCTGCACGCCTGGCCACGTCTGCGCGGCTGGATCGACGAGGGGAAGAACGACCACCTGCTGCGCCAGCGGCTGGAGGAGGACGGCCGGGCCTGGGAGGAGTCCGCACGGGATGCCGCGCTGCTCTACCGGGGGTCCCGGCTGGACCACGCCCGGGCCTGGGTGAAGTCCGCCGACGACAACGGCCCGACCCGGATCGCGGCCGACTTCCTGGCGGCTTCCGCGAAGCTGCGGCAGCGCACGGTTCTGCTCAGGCGCGGCGCGGTGTCGGCGCTGGTCGTCCTCGCGATGCTCGCCGTGACCGCGGCGGTGGTCGCCTGGGAGCAGCGTAACGACGCCGTGTTCCAGCAGGTGGTCGCGGAAGCCGACCGGGCCGAGGACTCCGACCCGTCGCTGTCCGCTCAACTCGACCTGGTGGCGCACCGGTTGCGGCCGGACGACAAGGACACGAGGAACCGGCTGCTGTCCATCGTGAACGCCCCGCTGGCCTCCCCGCTCCTCGGTCACACCGGCGCCGTCTACCTCACCTCGTTCAGCCCCGACGGGCAGCTCCTGGCCACCGCCAGTTACGACCGGACCGTCCGGCTGTGGGACGTGTCGGACCCGGACCAGCCCCGGCCGCTGGGCAGACCACTGGCCGGTCACACGAGCTGGGTGAGCACCGCGGTCTTCAGCCCGGACGGCACCACGCTCGCCAGCGCCTCGGACGACGGCACGATCCGTCTGTGGGACGTACGGGACGCCGCGCGCCCCCGGCTGTTGGGCGCTCCCGTGACCGGGCACGGCGGTGCCATCTACCTGCTCGCCTTCAGCCCGGACGGGCGCACTCTCGCCTCCGCCAACGAAGACCACACCGTACGTCTGTGGAAGGTGGACGACCCGCGTCGGCCGAAGGCACTCGGCGCCCTGACCGGTCACACCGCGGCCGTACGGTCCGTGGCCTTCAGTCCCGACGGACGGACCCTGGCAGCGGGTGGCGACGACGGCACGATCCGGCTGTGGGACATGGCCGGTCCACGCCGTCCGCGGGCACTCGGCCGGGGGCTGACCGGCCACACCGGCACGGTGCACTCCGTCGCCTTCAGCCCCGACGGTCGTACGCTCGCCAGCGGCGGCACGGACCGTACCGTCCGCCTCTGGAACGTCGCCGACCCCCGTCGCGCGAAGTCGCTGGGCACGCCGCTCACCGGACACACCGGCCCGATATGGTCCGTGGCCTTCAACTCCGCCGGAACCATGCTCGCGGTCGGCAGCGCCGACAGTAAGGCCAGTCTGTGGAACGTCAGTGATCCGTCCCATCCCTCGCAGGTCGGTGAACCTCTCGCGGGCGGCAGCGGCGAGATGTACGCCATCGGTTTCAGCCCCGACGGCAGAACCCTCGCGACCGGCAGTGGTGACAACAAGGTCCGTCTGTGGTCGGTGCCGACGTCGGACGTGATCGGCCGCATCGGGGCGTTCCGTCCCGACGCGAAGGTGCTCGCGACGGCCGCCGGTGACGACAAGGTACGGCTGTGGAACGTGGAGCGCCCCGACCGGCCCACCGCCCTCGGCGATCCCTTCAACCCCGGCAAGGGAAGCGCGCGTTCGCTGACCTTCTCCCCCGACGGCCGCACCCTGGCCGTGCTGACGGGAACCCACGCGGTGCAACTGTGGAATGTGACGGCCCCGGGCCGGCCGGTGCCCTGCGGGCCACCGATCGCGCTGCGCACACGGTTCGCGGGCCCTCGCGCGCTCGCGTTCAGCCCGGACGGGCGGCGACTGGCCACCGCTCTCACCGACCGCACCGTGCAGCTGTGGGACGTCGGCGATCCGTCCCGGCCCCGCCCTGTCGGTCACCCGCTCACCGGCCACAAGGGCTATGTCAACGCCCTGGCCTTCAGCGCCGACGGACGGACCCTGGCGAGCGGCAGCGCGGACGGGACCGTCCGGCTCTGGAACGTGTCGGACCCGCGTCACGCCTCCCGGCTCGGCGCACCGCTCACCGGACACCTGGGGGCCGTCAACACCCTTGCCTACAGCCCGGACGGGCACACGCTGGCCAGCGGCAGTGACGACGGCACCGTCCGGCTCTGGGCCGTGAGCACACCTCGTCGGGCGGCCCGGCTGGGGCCGCCTCTGACCGGCCACACCGACGCGGTCGTGTCGTTGACGTTCAGCCCGGACGGCCGCAGCCTGGCAAGTGGCGGCAACGACAACTCCGTTCGCCTCTGGGACGTCTCACGCCCCTCCGCGGTGTCCGCCGTCGGCCAGTCGATGAGCCCCAACGCCAAGACGGGCAGTTTCCTGTCCTTCCGCCCGCACAGCAACATGCTCGGAGTGTCGAGCGGCACCGACACCGTCCGCCTGTGGAACCTCGACACCGACGCGGCGATCCACCGGATCTGCTCCGCCACCCGGGGCGTTCTGACCCGCGAGAAGTGGGACGAGCTGCTGCCCCGCCTCTCTTTCGACCCGCCTTGCGGCGAGTGACGGTCCAGCCCTTCCCTCTCATCGGGCAGGTCACGTGATACCAGTCACATCACGTCATCCGGACCGGGGGGACCTGCTGCAACACCTCGGCGGGCGAGTACCGTTGGCCATGGCCCGATCGCTGACGCATCCCCCGTCGTCAGCGATCGGGCCTTCTCCTGTTCCGGGCGCGGATTTCCGGTGCGGGTTTCCGGTGCGGGTTTCCGGTGCGGGTTTCCGGTGCGGGTTCCCGGTGCGGTCTCCTGGTGTGCCTTCCCTGAGCGGTCTTGAGGTGCGCTTTCCCGGTGCGGTACGGGCGTTCGCCGTTTCCCCGGCGGCCAGGACCCGGCCGCCTTCCCTCACCGGACGCGCCGGGTCCTTGTTCGCGAGGGGCCGGTGGCCCGGTGGCCTCCTCAAAGAACTGAGGTAAAGAACTACCCACCCGCCCACCCACCACGGCGCGGCGGCCCCGCTCACCCTTGCGGGTGACGGGTTTGCACGCTCAGTGCACGGACGGTTACGTTCGCCGCGGACACCCACCGCAGATCACCGCGGACAACCGACCGCAGACGACCGCGGACAACCGCACACAGAAACGGCCCCCGGCCGGGATTGCACTCCCGATCGAGGGCCTGACCGCTCAGGAAGAAGAGACCTTCCCGATGGCTGACAGGCAGTCTAACGCGCCCTCGCGCGCCGAGACCGGAGCTTCAACTACCGGCGTCATCCACGTCCGTACGCGGCTCACGGCCGACTTCACCGTGCTCTCCAACGCCCTCGCCCAGCGACGCGGCAGCGCCGTCACCATCGGCGTGGCGGCCTACATCCTGTCCCTGCCCGACGGCTCTCCCGTCAGCATCTCCGCCCTCTGCGCGCACTTCAGCGAGGGCGAGATCGTCATCTCCCGCGCGCTCAGGGAGCTGGAGGCCGAAGGCTATCTGGAGCGTCCGCGTGTCCGGCTGCCCTCGGGGCAGATCCGTACCCGGACGTACTTCCACGACGTCCCCCTCCGGGACCGGGCCCCGCGTCCGGACGGCCCGCCGGAACCGCCGAAGCCACCCCGGCCGCGCCGGTCACCCGCGCCCTCGCCCAGGAGGGCCACCACGAGGACGGCGCTCACGCGGGTGCCGCCCCCGGCACAGCCCCCCGTGCCCGCACAGCGGGAGGCGGAGGAACCGGTGTCGCTCGCCGACGCAGACCCCCGGGCGGTCGCCGTCCTCGCCTCGCTCCGCCGCGTCGACCCCCGTCTCGTCCTCTCCGAGCGGGAGGCCGCCCGGCTGGTGCCGGGCATCGGGCGGTGGCTGGCCGCGGGCCTGTCCCCGCACCAGGTCACCGAGGTCCTCAGCGCCCGGCTCCCCGACCACTTCCTGGCCCGCCCGGCGGCCGTCCTCGCCTTCCGGCTCCGCGAGACCCCGCTGCCCGCGCCGCCCCCGCTCCCCACCGCCGCGCCGCAGCCCCCGAGGCGACCGGCGGTACAGCCCTGGCAGAACTGCGACGGCTGCGAGCGGGCCTTCCGCGCACCGGAGCCGGGACACTGCCGGGACTGCCGGTCCGCGCGCCGGTTCCGGGTGGTCGGCTGAGGTCGGGGGGTGGTGTGCGGGTGGCCATGTTCGCGCCGTCGACTCCCCCTCAGCCACGCACCAGCCCACGAACGCGGATACGTCCGTTTCCTGTGCCCCGCACAGCGGAATCTGGAAGGATCCCTGGCAGCCTGCCCAAGGGGACTCCGTACATGACTACTCGACCGCCAACACCTCGGCGCCACAGGGGAGCTTGCTCTCGCTCCTGGCGCCGGGCCCGGAAGACGACCCCTCTCGCCGTGTGGGCTCGCGCCATACTCTGAGGGGTGCCTGGGAAACAGCCATACCGGAGAGGTTGCAAAAGAGGGTGAGATCCGCTAGCGACGATGACCGCGAACCGCGAACCGCGAACCGCGAACCGCGAACCGCGAACCGCGAACCGCGAACCGCGAACCGCGAACCGCGAACCGCGAACCGCGAACCGCATAGGCAGCGCTGAGTACGAGGGGGTCCGGGATGGCCGCGCAGACCGTTGACCCCTCGTTCCTGCGGGCTCCGGTGGGGCGGGACGCCCGGCGGTGGAACACCTTCCCCGGGGAGCGCGTCCTTGTCGTCGCCGCCCGCACACTCACCTCCACCATCCGGGTCCTGGAGGTGCTGCCTGCCCTGCTGCGCGCGGATCCCCGGGTGACGGTGGTGTTCGCCCACGACCCCACTTCGGCCTTCAGTGACGGCTCACTCGATCTGCTCCACGAATCCGGTTGCCGCGTCATGCCGTGGGGGCAGCTGCCCGACATCTCCCCGGACCTGATTCTCAGCGCGAGCGAGAACATCGACGTACCGGAGGGGGACTGCCCCGTCCTCGTCCTCCCGCACGGCATCGGGTTCCAGAAGTACGTACCGGACTCCCGCTCCCCGGACAGCCGCCTGTCGGGGGTCGTGCCCGACGCGCTCCTCGAAGCCGGCCGGGCCTGGATCGCCGTCTCGCACCCGGAGCAGGAACGGCAACTGCTCGCCTCGCATCCGAAGACGTCCGGGCGCACCCTGCTGGTCGGCGACCCCTGCCTGGACGAGCTGCGCGTCAGCGCCGACCGGCGCGGTGCCTACCGCCGGTCGCTCGACGTCGCCGACCATCAGCACCTGGTGGTGCTCAGCTCGACGTGGGGCCCCACGTCCCTCATCGGCACAAGCCCCCGCCTGCCCGCTCGGCTGCTCTCCGAACTGCCCTGGGACGGTTACCGCGTCGGCCTGGTCCTGCACCCCAACGTCTGGTCCGCGCACGGCGCCTGGCACATTCGCGCTCTCCAGGCGGACGCCCTCGACGCCGGTCTCCTGCTGATGCCGCCGGTGCACGAGTGGCGCCCCGCCCTCGTGGCCGCGGACCTCGTCATCGGCGACCACGGCTCGGTGACTCAGTACAGTGCCGCGCTCGACAAGCCCGTGGCCCTGGCCGCCCACGGCGAGGACGCGGTGCCCGGGACCGCCGCCGCGGACCTGGCACGCCTCGCCCCGCGGTTCCGCCCCGACCAGGACGCGCTACGGCAGGTCGAGGACATCGTCAGGACCCATGCGCGCGAGCCCGACAGGTATGCGAGGGTGACCGCCGGCGCGTTCTGCGAGCCCGGCAGCGCCCTCGCCCGGTTGCGCTCCGCTCTCTACCGCCTGCTCCGTCTGGAACAGCCGTCGACTCCGCCGCCCTTCCCCCTCGCCCTGACGGCCCCGGGCACGTCGGCGACCGCCGTCACCTCGTGGACGGTGACCACCCGGATTCGCTACGACTCCCGCGGCCGCAAACAGGTGCGTGTCAGCCGCAGTCCCACTGTTGTCGCCGCTGAACAGTGCGAGAACGAGACGTTGTTCGTCCATGTCGCTGTCCGTCCCGACGAGGAGCGCGATCGTCGCCTGGCCGAAAGCGCCTCGGTCCTGCTGGGCTCCGATGCCGCCCCTTCCTCCGAGGCCGCCTTCCGCTGGGTGCGCGACGCACTGGCCCGGTGGCCCGGAAGCCTCCTGGCCGCGACCGGCCTGCCGACGGGGGAATACCTGGTGGCCCGGCGTGACGGGCCGGCCGTACTGGTCTCGGCCGGGGCCGGCCCGGCCGACGCGGGGCTCGCCGCCGCCGCCGTCTACGCCGGCCTGCGCGCCAGGGACGCACCATCGAGCGAGACGGTGACCCTGCACGTCGGGGACACAGGGTGCGCTGATACCCCGTACGGCACCGATACGGCGTACGGCGGTGATACGGGGGTTGCCGGTGACACGGGGGTTGCCGGTGACACGGGTGACGGGACCGCGCGACGGACGGCGGCGATCTCCTTGACGCTGCGCCCGGCCGGCGCCCCGGGCTCTTGATCACCTGATCGGTTGACCAGTGGCGCACTACCGGGACGTCCTGGATGCCCCTACGGTGGTCGTCAACGCGTAAACGAAGGGGGCCCGGTGACAGTCGAGGTGGTGGCGCTCGCCGCATCGGGAGCGACGAGCACGGTCGTCGGGCTGGCTGTCACCGAGGCGTGGACCCAGGCCCGGGCCCGTATCCGTCGCCTGTTCGTCCGGCGGCGGCAACAGGACCCGGCGGGCGCCGAGGCCGAGGAACTCCAGCACGCCGTGGAGCAGTTGGCGACGGCGCTCCAGGAGGGCGGCCAGCACGCACTGGGCGATGCCGCCGACCGGCTGCGGCGCAGACTTCGGCACGCCCTGCGACAGGACTCCGAAGCCGCTCATGAACTCATCACCTTATTGCGGGACTTGGATGAGCTGGACGGAGGTGGGCCTTCTTCGGCAGCCGCCCGGCCCGCGACAGTCACCCGCCCCGGCGTCACCTATGACGTGCCTCCGGCCCTGCGCCCCGACGGCCCACCGTCGCAGATCCCGGCCCTGCGCAGCCCCTTCGTCAACCGGACCGTCGAGCTGTCCGACCTGAACCGTTCGACGGCTTGGGCGGGCGGCGACTCCTCGCACGTGGACGTCCGTGTACTCGCGGGGCCGCCCGGGGTCGGGAAGTCCGCCCTCGCCTGCCACTGGGCGCACGGGATGCGCGACCGTTTCCCGGGCGGGCGGATCTACGTCGACTTCGCGGAGCTGCGCACGCGGTCGGTCGCCGGTGCGGACGTGCTCGACGCCGTCGGTCACTGTCTGCGGTCTCTCGGCGTCTCCGAGGCGGTCCTTCCGCCGTCGCTGTCCGAGCGGACCGCGCTCTTTCGCCGACGCACCTCCGACCTGAAGGTGCTGCTCGTACTCGACGACGTGACCGCTCCGGCCCAGGTGCGGGCGCTCATTCCGCAGGGTCCCGGCAGCGCCGTCCTCGCCACGAGCACCGCGAAGCTCGGCGAACTCTCCCTGGACGGCGCGCGGACACTGTCCGTCGAGCCCCTTTCCCCGGAGGCCGCGCTGCTCCTTCTGGCCGACCGGTGCGGGCAGGCACGGGTCGACGCCGATCCGGCTGCCGCACGGCGTGTGGCCGAGCTGTGCTCCAGACTGCCGGTCGCGCTGCATGTCGCCGCCGCCCGCCTGCTGAATGACCGCCACCTCACCATGGCGGCGCTCGCCGCGGCGCTCGCGGACGAAGACCGGCGGTTGTCCGCCCTGAGCGTGGGAGGCCGGTTCCCCGTGTCCGCCGTCTTCGACTCGTCCTACCGCCAGCTGCCGCCGGACCTCGCGCACGGCTACCGGCTGCTCGGCTGGATTCCGGGCCTGTCCTTCGACGCGGCGACGGCCTCGGCCGCCCTCGGCTGCGACGTGGTGAGCGCGCAGTTGCTCCTCGACGTGCTGGAGGACATGAGCCTCCTTGAGACGACGGAGGACCGTCGCTACCGGTTCCACGGACTCGTGCGCCTGCACGCCCGGGAGCGCGCGGCAGCCGAGGAGCCGGCGGACGGCGAGTCCTCAGTCGTGCGGCGGGTGCTGACGCACTACCTGGTACTCACGGCCTTCGCCGATCGCGCGGTGCGCGCCGACCGGACTCGGGTCGCCGACCTCCGCTCCCTCCTGGCCGACCGGGCGGACCCGTTCGCCGTCTCAGGGGGGCCGAGTCCTCTGGACTGGCTGGAGGCCGAGCGCTCCAACATCATGGCCGTCCTGCGCTGCGCGGGCGAGCACGGTCTGTTCACGCCGGGCTGGCAGCTCGCCGAGGGGTTCACCGTACTGTTCCTGCACCACCGGCATCTCGGTGACTGGCGGGAGTCCCTGGAGCTGGGCGCCGGGTACGCGGCGGCCGCTGTCGCCCCGGCCGCCGAGGCCCGGCTGCGCAGTCTGCTCTCCCGCCCGCTGATGGACCTCGGTGAGTACAGCTCGGCCCGCGAGGCGCTGGAGACGGCCCTGGCCTGCGCCGAGGTGGCCGGCGACCAGGTGTTGCACGCGTCCGTGCTGGAGTTCTCCGGCCGCTACTGGGACCGCTTCGACCCGGCCCGTGCGGTCACGGCGTACCAGCGCTCCATGGAACTGAACCTGCGGGGCGACGAGCCGCGGGGTGCGGCGATCGCGGCCTTCTTCCTCGGCCGCGCCCAGGACGCGCACGGCGAGGCGGACCAGGCACTCGCCACTCTTCGGCAGGCCAGGACGGACCTGCTGTCCCTGGCCGCCCCGGACCGTCGCATGGCGGCCCGGGCGACCGCGGCGCTCGGCCGTGTCCTCGATCATCTGGGGCGCACCGAGGAGGCGGTGACCACCCTGCGGGAGGCGGCCCGGTCGTTGCGGGAGCAGGAGACGTACGCCTACGAAGCCGAGGCGCTGCTCGACCTGGCGTCCATCGCCGAACGCCCCGGAGGGGACCGGTCACACCTGCGGGAGGACCTGACGCGGGCGATCGCCCTTCACACGGAGATGGGCAGCCCGCCCGGTCTGATGGAGGAGCTGCGCCGACGGCTGGACGACGCGGACTGACCAGCCGCCGGGCCGGAGCACCCGCGCCTGCCGAGGTCACCCGCGCCTGCCACGAGCACCCGCGCGGTGTGCCCAGGGCGTTCACCCGTGGGTCACGCTCACTCCCCCCGCCGCACGCACTCCCCCACCACCTCCCGCAGGCTCCCCGTCTGCGCCAGCAGCTCCCGTTGGACGCGGGCCCCGTTGCCGTCCCGCAGCAGCCTGGTGATGCCGTTCTCGGCGAGGGTGAGGTCGTCGTTGCTCTTCAGCGCCGGGCGGATGTGGTCGAGGAGGGTGGTGAGGGCCTCTTCGGCGGGGACCGGGGTGTGGGTGACGGGGTGGAGGAGGTCGCCGTCGAGGCCGGAGCGGGCGGAGCGCCAGGCGGCGAGGCGCAGGAGGGGGACTCCGGTGGTGGGGGCGGGGGTGTCCGCGCGCCACTCCTCGGCGGCCGTGTCGACCAGGGCGCGGGTCAGGGCGGCGAGGAGGACGGGGGTGGAGGGGTCGAGGCACACGTCGGCCACCCGGATCTCGACGGTCGGGTAGCGGTGGGAGAGGCGGGCGTCGAAGTAGACCATGCCCTTGTCGCGGATCACGCCGCTCGCGACCATCGCCTCGGTCTCCTCGTGGTAGCGGCGGGCCGAGCCGAAGGGTTCCGTGGGGCCGGCCGAGGGCCAGCGGTTCCACACGCGGCTGCGGTAGCTGCCGTAGGAGGTGTCCTCCCCTTGCCAGAAAGGGGAGTTGGCGCTCATGGCGAGGAGCAGCGGCAGCCAGGGGCGGAGGCGGTCGATGACGGCGACGCCCTCCTCGTCGGAGTCGACCAAGACGTGGACGTGGCAGCCGCAGGTCAGTTGTTCCTGGGCGGTGGGGCCGAACTGTTCGGCGAGCCAGCGGTAGCGTTCGCCGGTGCTCAGGCGGGGGTTGACGGGCAGCGGGGAGGTGGCGAGCGGGGCGACGGCCGTTCCGGCGCGGGCCGCGTGCGTGGAGACCTCGGTGCGCAGCCGCCGGATCTCCTGGGCCAGTTCCGTCATGTCCGTGGCGGGGCGGGTCGCGAACTCGATCTGCTGGCCGTGGAGTTCTCGCTCCAGGGGCAGCTCCTCGGGGTCGTCGGGCGCGCCGACGCCCCCGTCCCGTTCCGCCGAGGCCAGGACGGCGGAGGACCGGGACTGGGCCTCGCCCGTCTCCTCGTCCACCAGCAACAGCTCTTCCTCCACACCGACCGTGCGCACGCCGTACCGCCTTTCCCGCAACGGTCGCGCCTTGTGCGGACCGGGGCCGTCAGTTCTCGTTCCCTCTCGTTACCCGCCCCGGGCCCGCCACCCCTGCCCCGCCCCATCGGGTTGGATGGCGGTATGAGTGACATGAGTGATGACGCGGCCGGACTCCCCCGTACGGACACCGGGCCGGGTGCCGGCACGGGCGCCGGTCCCGACACCGGTACCGACACCGGTACCGGCATGCCCGACTGGGAGAAGAGGTTCCGGGCTCCCCGGGTGTCCCTGCCCGAGTGGGCACAGGACGCTCCGGACCATTCCCTCTTCGTGTCGAACGCGACGGGGACCTACGAGCTGTACTCCTGGGACCGCTCGACCGGGGAGCAGCGGCAGGTCACGGACCGGCCCAACGGGACGACCGACGGGACGCTGTCCCCGGACGGGCGGTGGATCTGGTGGTTCAACGACAGCGACGGCGACGAGTTCGGGGTGTGGATGCGGCAGCCCTTCCCGGGCGGGCAGGACACCGAGGCGGTGCCGGGCCTCGCGCCCTCGTACCCGGCGGGGCTGGCGCTGGGGCGGGGCGGGCGGACCGTGGTCGTGGGGCGGTCCACCGACGAGCACGGGTCGAGCGTGCACGTCGTACGGGACGAGGGGGAGCCCGTCGAGGTGTACCGGCACCGGGAGTCGGCCGGGGTCGGGGACCTGTCGCACGACGAGTCGCTGCTGGTGATCGAGCACACCGAGCACGGTGACGCGATGCACTCGGCGCTGCGCGTCCTGCGTCTGGACACGGCGGGCGCGCCCACCGGGGCCGCTTCCCCGCAGGTCGTCGCCGAACTGGACGACACGGAGGGCGGGACGAAGGAGCTGGGCCTGGCCGTCATGGGCTTCGCGCCCGTCGACGGGGACACGCGGCTGCTCGTCGGGCATCAGCGGCGCGGGCGCTGGGAGCCGATGATCTGGGACCCGGTGGCGGGTACGGAGACCGGTCTGTCCGTGGACCTGCCGGGCGATGTGAGCGCCGAGTGGTACCCGGACGGTTCGGCGCTGCTGGTCGAGCACAGCTTCGAGGCGCGCGACGAACTGTTCCGCTACGACCTGGCGACCGCGGCCCTGACGCGGGTGGAGATCCCGGCGGGCTCGGTGTCGGGGGCGGGGGTGCGGCCGGACGGGAGCGTCGAGTACCTGTGGTCCTCGGCCGCCGAGCCGCCGGTGGTGCGGTCCACGAGCGGCCGGGTCGTCCTGGACCCGCCCGGGACGAAGGCGCCGGGTTCGGTGCCGGTGGAGGACGCCTGGGTGGAGGGTCCCGGCGGCCGGGTGCACGCGCTGGTGCAGCGTCCCGCCCGGGGCGAGGGGCCGTTCCCGACGGTGTTCGAGATCCACGGCGGCCCGACCTGGCACGACAGCGACGCCTTCGCGGCGGCGCCCGCCGCGTGGCTCGACCACGGCTTCGCCGTCGTCCGCGTCAACTACCGGGGGTCGACCGGGTACGGGCGGGCCTGGACGGACGCGCTCAAGCACCGGGTGGGCCTCATCGAGCTGGAGGACATCGCCGCCGTCCGCGCGTGGGCGGTGGACAGCGGGCTCGCGGACCCGGAGCGGCTCGTCCTCTCGGGCGGTTCCTGGGGCGGCTACCTGACGCTGCTGGGTCTCGGCGTGCAGCCCGAGGCGTGGGCGGTGGGGGTCGCGGCGGTGCCGGTCGCGGACTACGTCACGGCGTACCACGACGAGATGGAGGCGCTGAAGGCGATGGACCGCACCCTGCTGGGCGGTACGCCGGAGGAGGTGCCGGAGCGGTTCCGGGACTCCTCGCCGCTCACGTACGTCGACGCGGTGCGCGCCCCGGTGTACATCTCGGCGGGCGTCAACGACCCGCGCTGCCCGATCCGGCAGGTCGAGAACTACGTGGACCGGCTCGCGGCCCGCGCGGCCCCGCACGAGGTGTACCGCTACGACGCCGGGCACGGTTCCCTCGTCGTCGACGAGCGGATCAAGCAGCTCCGGCTGGAGATGGACTTCGTACGAAGGCACCTCAAGCCCTGATCCGGGGCCGGCGGCGACCGGCCGGGAGGAGGGGTCGCTCCGTCGTGGTACGGGGCCGCCGCCGGGAGACCGGCGGTCGCCCCGTACCGTGGGGGTGTGTACCGGTTCCTGCTGACTCCCCGGTGGTGGGGAATCCACGTGTTCGTCCTGCTGGCCATCCCGTTCTGCGTGTTCATGGGTTCCTGGCAGCTCGGCCGGTTCGAGGACCGCGTCGACCAGCACAAGGACAGTGACCAGGCGCAGTCCGCGCAGCGCCACGAGCGCGCCGCGCCGCTCGCCGAGGTCCTGCCGGTGACGACGGACACCGTCGGGGACCGCACGGTCGCCGACGGCCGGTACGTCAGGCAGTACCTGGTTCCCGGGCGCGAGCTGGACGAGCGGCGGGGCTTCTACGTCCTGGGGCTGCTGCGCACCGACGAGGACAAGGTCCTGCCCGTCGTGCGCGGCTGGCTGCCGGGCACGGCCCGGGCGGACGCCGCGCCGCCGCTGCCGAAGGGCGAGGTCACGGTCACGGGCGCGCTCCAGGCACCGGAGACCACCGAGACGAAGGGCGTGCACACCGAGGGCGGTCTGCCCGAGGGCCAGCTCGGCATGATCAGCGCGGCCTCCCTCGTCAACCTCGTACCGGACGACGTGTACGACGGCTGGATCACGCAGGAGAAGGCCGAGGGCGGGATGAAGCCGGTCCCGGCGGAGGCGGCGCCGGACAGCGGGCTCGACCTCAAGGCGTTCCAGAACCTCGGGTACACCGGCGAGTGGTTCGTCTTCGCCGGGTTCGTCGTCTTCATGTGGTACCGGCTGCTGCGGCGCGAGGTCGAGGCACAGCGCGACGCGCTGCTCGGCATCCTCCCCGAGGACGGCGAGGACGGCGAGGACGGCGCGGACGGCGAAGGGGACGACGCGGACAGGGCGGGCACGGAGTCCGGGGACGCGGTGGCCGAGACCGCCGAGGCCGGCTCCCGCTGACCGTGCCTGCCCGGCGGGGGCTGCCCGGGGAGCGGTGACGGGGCGCCTCGTCCCCTCCGCGAGGCGCCCCGCCCCCCCCCGCCGTGGCCCGCCGGTCGTCGGCTCGGCCCGTCCGTGGGGCTCAGACCGTGGGCTCAGTCCGTGGGGCTCAGTCCGTGGGGCTCAGGTTCAGCCCGTCGTGCCGGGTGTCTGGAGGATGCCCGTGCGGTAGACGGTGCCTCCGCCGCACGCCTCGGGCAGTGTCGTACCGGCGCTCGGTCCGCCGGGCAGCGTGGTGTGGGTGAGCGAGACGCCGCCCGGCTCCCCCTTGTCCTGGACGAGCGCGGTCGTCAGGAGCTGCGTGGTGACCGCGGTGTCCGCCGTCGCCGGGCCGCTCTTCTGCCCGCCCTGCGGACTCCCGCCCCCCGTACCGCTGTCCACCACGGGTGAGGGCCCGGAGTCCGGCCCCTCCCCGGGGGTGCCCGCGGACGTCGACGGGGTCGGCTCGGCCGGCTGGCTCGGCGCCGTACCGCCGCCCCCGCCGCTGTCGCCCTCGCCGCCGCCCGTGCCGCCGCTGTTCTCGCCCTCGCCCGGTACGGTGCCGGGGTCGCTCGGGCACTCGGCCTTCGGCACGTAGGCGAAGCGCACCTCGTACGAGGCTCCCGGCGCGAGCACCATGGCGGGCACCGCGGCCGAGGGGGCGGGCAGCCGGCCCGCCGGGTCGCCGGCCGTGTGCTCCACGACCTGGATGACGGTGCGGGCCGCCGCGCCGTGGGCGGTCGCGTTCAGCTGCCCCGGGCTGTCGACGGTGCAGCCCTTGCCGGAGACGTTGGCGACGCGGAAGCTGCCGTAGACGGTGCCGTCGGGCCCCGGGCTCCCGGAGTTCGCGACGGTGTCGCCGAGCTGGGTCGCCGCGCACGCGGGGGCGGCGGCGAGGGCGGCGCTGCTCGTCGGTTCCGGGATGCCGCTGGGGGCGCCCTTCCCGCCGTGCTTCCCCTCGCCGCTCTCGTCGGTGCCGTCCTCCCCGGAGTCGCCGCTGTGCCGGGGTCCGGGCCCGGCGCGGTGGCCGTCCCGGGGGCTGCCGGAGCCGGCCGGGTGGTCGCGGGCGTCCTGGCTGCTGCCCGCGATCGCCGTGTCGTCCTCGCCCGCCGGGGCGCTCACGACGTGCACGGCGGCGGGGATCGCCGTACCGAGGAGGAGGGCGGCGGCCGCGACACCGACCAGCGCCTGCCGCTTCCTGGCCCTGCGGGCCGGGACCGCGACGCGCAGCCGGTCCAGGGAGGCCGTGGAGGGCTCGATACCGCCGACGGCGCTCTGCAGGAGGCGGCGCAGGGCCAGTTCGTCGAGGTCGTCCGTTTCCTGAGTCATGGCCGCCGTCCCGCCCTCGTCCCCACCGGGGGTTCCGGGAGCGCGGGGCTCATTCCGTGGCGACCGGGACAGGGCCGAGAGGTGCGGGCGCGGGTGCGGGTGCGAGCGGTGTTGTGGTTGTGGTTGCGGTTCATCAAGCGTGTCCTGCGAAGTGTCCGACGGGGCGGCGGGGCGCTCGGGGGCGGGCGCCGCTGCCGTCTCCGTGGTGTCGTCCGTGTCCGGCGTGGGGGGTGTCTCGTCGTGCCGCGCGGGGGGTGTCTCGCTCACGCCGGGTCCTCCATCGCGATCCGCAGCGCGGCGATGCCGCGTGAGCCGTATGCCTTGACCGAGCCGAGCGATATGCCGAGGGTCTCGGCGACCTGGGCCTCGGTCATGTCCGCGAAGTAGCGCAGGACGAGGACCTCGCGCTGGCGGCGTTGCAGACCGCGCATCGCCTTGATCAGCTCGTCGCGCTCCAGCAGGTCGTACGCGCCCTCCTCGGCGCTGGCCATGTCCGGCATCGGCTTCGAGAGCAGCTTGAGGCCGAGGATGCGCCGGCGCAGCGCGGAGCGGGACAGGTTGACGACGGTCTGCCGCAAGTAGGCGAGGGTCTTCTCCGGGTCCCGGACGCGTTTGCGCGCGGAGTGCACACGGATGAACGCCTCCTGCACGACGTCCTCGCACGAGGCGGTGTCGTCCAGGAGCAGCGCGGCGAGACCCAGCAGCGAGCGGTAGTGCGCGCGGTAGGTCTCGGTGAGGTGGTCGACAGTCGTGCCGGCCGCCGCGGTCTGCTCGGCGGACGCCTCACGCTGTCCCGGGATACGGGCCGAGGGCCTGGTCAAGGGCATCGGCGCAATCACCGGCATCGTGCCGGAGGCACCTGGCGCGCGGGGTCGCCTGAGCGGGCGCAAGGGGGCTGTCGCAGCCCGCGCCACCGTGAATTCGAGAACCTCTGCCACGCCAGTTGGACACGCCTGCCCACCGCAGGGTTGTACGGGACCTGAAGCTCGTGCGGAGCGCGCGCCGCGCCGCCCGCCCGTGAGGCCCGCCGCGACCGCCGTACGAGCCCGCCCGGGTGGACGCGGCAGGCGTCCGCCGCCGCCGCGCACACGGGTGCGCTCCCGGCCGTACCGGTGGCCGTTCCCCCTTCGCCGGGCCGTCCCTCGCCCCTGTTCCGGGTCCCCCGGGAAACCGCCCCCACCGCCCTCACATGCACCAGCTCATCCCTCACCGCACCGAACGTCGCCCTGCGGATGCCACCTGCCGGATGTCCGCATAGACGCCACACATCCCGTACACGGTTGCAGGGAAGTTCCCTCGCATCGTCCGTTGCGAAGGCAACCGCACACAAGTGGCCCCGGTCATGGATTTGAGCACACGGGCATCACATTGATCACACAGGGAGGCCACATGACGGCGGGCGGCGCCGAGGGCTGCCCGCAGCTGGTCCGGTGTGCCCTGCCGGGTCCCAACTGGGCGGTTTGGGAACGGTTTTCCCGAGCCTCCGCTATGCGCGGAAGCCACCGGGAAGGACGGGAACCGAGGGTATGTCAGGTAAGCGGCCCGGCCGGGCGGTACGGGCTCAGCCGCGGGACTCGGAGGCGACGAGCTCCGCGATCTGCACGGTGTTGAGCGCCGCGCCTTTGCGCAAATTGTCCCCGCACACGAAGAGTTCGAGGGCGGTCGGGTCGTCCAGGGAGCGCCGTACGCGTCCGACCCAGGTGGGGTCGGTGCCGACGACGTCGGCGGGCGTGGGGAACTCGCCGGCCGCCGGGTCGTCGAAGAGGACGACACCGGGCGCGGTCGCCAGGATCTCCCGGGCGTGATCGACGGTCACCTCGTCCTCGAAGCGGGCGTGGACGGTCAGCGAGTGGGTCGTGACGACGGGGACGCGCACGCAGGTCGCGGTGACCCTGAGGCCGGGCAGCCCGAGGATCTTCCGGGACTCCTCGCGGACCTTCAGCTCCTCGGTGGACCAGCCGTCGCGGGCGTACGAACCGGCCCACGGCACGACGTTGAGGGCGAGCGGCGCGGGGAAGGGCCCGTTGGCCTCGCCGACCGCGCGGCGCACGTCGCCCGGGGAGGTGCCGAGTTCGGTACCGGCGACGAGGGCGAGCTGTTCGCGCAGGGTGTCGACGCCCGCGCGGCCCGCACCGCTGACCGCCTGGTAGGAGGAGACGATCAGTTCGCTGAGCCCGAACTCGGCGTGCAGCGCGCCCACCGCGACGATCATGGAGAGCGTCGTGCAGTTGGGGCTCGCGAGGATCGAGCGCGGCCGGTTACGGGCGGCGTGCGGGTTGACCTCGGGGACGACGAGGGGCACCTCGGGGTCCATGCGGAAGGCGGCCGAGTTGTCGACGACGACGGCGCCGCGCGCGGCGGCGACCGGCGCCCAGTGCGCGGCCACGGCGTCGGGCACGTCGAAGAGGGCGAGGTCCACGCCGTCGAAGGCCGCCTCGCTCAGCGCGACGACCTCGGTCTCGACGCCGCGCACGGTCAGTTTGCGCCCGGCGGAACGCGCGGAGGCGATGAGCCGGATCTCTCCCCAGATGTCCGCGTGCTGGGACAGGATGCCCAGCAGTACGGTGCCGACGGCGCCGGTGGCGCCGACCACGGCGAGCGTGGGACGCGCGGTCACCTCGGCACCGCCGGACGGGACGCGGCCGCGCGGCGGCGCCCGGTACGCGGCACGGTGACCGCCACAGCGGCGCGGGCACCGCCCGCGCGGTCACCGGTGAGGTGACCGCGGCCGGGGGTGCCCGCGCCGCCGGAGGGGGACGTCATCGCCCGGTGCCTCCGTAGACCACGGCCTCGTCGCTGTCGCTGTCGAGCCCGAAGGCGGTGTGCACGGCGCGCACGGCCTCGTTGACGTCGTCGGCGCGGGTCACGACCGAGATGCGGATCTCGGAGGTCGAGATCAGCTCGATGTTGACGTTCGCCTTGGACAGCGCCTCGAAGAACGTGGCGGTGACCCCGGGGTTGGTCTTCATACCGGCGCCGACCAGGGAGATCTTGGCGATCTGGTCGTCGTAGCGCAGGGACTCGAAGGCGACGGTGGCCTTGAGCTTCTCCAGGGCGTCGATGGCCTTGCGGCCCTCGTCCTTCGGGAGGGTGAAGGAGATGTCGGTGAGGCCCGTGGAGGCGGCCGACACGTTCTGCACGATCATGTCGATGTTGACCTCGGCGGTCGCGATCGTCTTGAAGATCGCGGCGGCCTCGCCCGGCTTGTCCGGCACCCCGACGACGGTGATCTTCGCCTCGGAGGTGTCGTGCGCGACACCGGAGATGAGTGCCTGCTCCATCGCTTCGTTCCCTCGCGCTTGGCCGACCCACGTGCCCTGGAGCCCCGAGAAGGAGGAGCGGACGTGGATCGGGATGGTGTAACGGCGTGCGTACTCGACGCAGCGGTGCAGCAGCACCTTGGAACCGGAACTGGCCAGCTCCAGCATGTCCTCGTAGCCGATGTGGTCGATCTTGCGGGCCTTCTTCACGACGCGCGGGTCGGCGGTGAAGACCCCGTCCACGTCGGTGTAGATCTCGCAGACCTCGGCGTCGAGCGCGGCGGCGAGGGCGACGGCGGTGGTGTCCGAGCCGCCGCGCCCCAGGGTGGTGATGTCCTTCTTCTCCTGGGACACGCCCTGGAAGCCGGCCACGATCGCGATGTTGCCCTCGTCCACGGCCGTACGGATACGGCCGGGCGTGACATCGATGATGCGCGCTTTTCCGTGGGAGGAGTCGGTGATGACACCTGCCTGGCTGCCGGTGAAGGACTGGGCCTCGTGGCCCAGGTTTTTGATCGCCATGGCCAGCAGGGCCATGGAGATCCGCTCCCCCGCGGTCAGCAGCATGTCCATCTCGCGGCCGGGAGGCATCGGTGACACCTGCTCCGCGAGATCGATCAACTCGTCCGTCGTGTCACCCATCGCGGACACCACGACGACGACCTGATGGCCGTTCTTCTTGGCTTCCACGATTCGCTTGGCGACCCGCTTGATGCCTTCGGCATCGGCAACGGATGAGCCTCCGTACTTCTGCACGACAAGGCCCACGTGCGCTCCTCGGTAGTCAGTGTTGCGATCGGCTCAGTTTAACGAGCGGCGGGTTTTCGCCCGGCGGGTACCGACAGGTGAGACATATCGACCGGTGGGACATCACGCCCGCCCCGCCCGCCGAGCCCGTCCCGCCCGCCGCGCCCACCGGCCGTACCGGCCGTCCCCGCGTCGGGAGACGGCTGCGGCACCCGGTGCCACTCTTTACCAGCCCTTGCCCAGCGGGCCGGGGAGCACTCGGATTGTGGGACAGGTCACGTCCGGCACGTGGTGCCGGGAGGGGCGGAAACGGAGGGGCGCGTCCGGGACCGGGAGGAGCAAGGGGCCGGGAGGAGTAAGGGGGCGGGGCGCGTCGGGGCCGGGGGATGGCGGGACGCGGTTCGACCGCCTCGCCCGTGAACAGCTCACCGCGATACGTGAGCGACTGGTCCGGCTCCCTGTCCACGGCGGGGTCGTCGATGCTGATGCGTGTCAAGGGTCGCCTCACCGGAGACCGAACGCGGCCAGGATCTCCCGTCCCCGCTCCTCCGTCACCGGCGGCGGCCGGTAGTCCGCGCCGCGCACGTGGGCGAGGAAGTCCGGGGGGGACGGCCAGGTGGTACGTCGGGAAGTAGGAGGTGAGGTACTTTCGCCACACCCACGTCCCGTCGCTGCACAACGAGGAGCCGCCGAGCAGCACCGGGCCGCCGTCGTCCTCCCGGAGCACATCGGGCTCACCGCCCATCCAGCTGAACAGTTCGGTCCCCTCGTACAGGTACTCCAGGATCCGCGCCTCGTCCGGCTCGCCGTGCTCCCGCACCGCGTCCCGGATCGGGCCCGCGAGCGGCTGGTCCTAGTCCCTGCCCGGTTCCAGTTCCGGGAAGAAGCCGAGTGGCCTGACGGGACGGTGGGAGGCGGCGGACTGCCCTGCCGTGGCGAGGACTTCGGCCTCCCGTTCCGGTGAGTAGCCGTTGGTGAGCGGGGGCCGGCCGCGTGCGCGGTCCCAGGCGAGGACGTCCGCGGCGGTGACGTCGAGCGGGGTGGCGGTGAGCCCGGCGGCTCGCGCGCGGGCCGGGCTGCGGCGCTGGCCGTCGTGGTTGGCGCGGACGAGCGGGAAGAACGGCGGGGCCTGCGGGTCCTGGACCGGGACGATCTCGGTCGACGCGGCCGTGCCCGCGACGCGCGCGCAGGTCTCGATCAGCTCGCCCAGGGTGACCGGCCGGGCGGGGCCGACCGCGTGGAAGGCGCCCGGCCGCTCGTCCCGCACGAGCCGTACGACGAGCCGCGCGAGGTCCCGTACGTCGAGGATCTGGATCGGCTGGTCCGCGTCGAGAACCGCCACACGCCCCGTCGTCCGCCGAACTCTTCGCGTCGGGCGCGCCCGACGTCATCGACGCGGCCTCGCACTCCCTCCGGATTCTCAGTGTGCCCGGCTCACAAGGAGATCACCGCCAAGCAAACTTCTCATCATTCATCGGCGGCAGCATGACGTTCGGCTCAGACGGAAGCTCGTCGATGGCGCCGAGATACGGGCCCACCGCGGGGTAGAGGTGGAGTTCGGCGGCTCGCCGCAGCGGTACCCACATGACGGCATTCGCGTCATCGGCGTCCTGCTCGACGGCCGGGAGACTTCGGCGTGTGCCGTCGGGGATCGACAGGCGGTGGATGAGGTGCAGGCGGCGGAAGGCACCCTCGTGATCCGGTCGCGTGTTCTGTTGATCCTGTACCCATAGGAGGGTTGGAGGTCCGTCGAGGGTGTCGATATCGAGGTGGAGCTCTTCCTTGAGCTCTCGGGCCAGGGCCTGTGCGACGCTCTCCTCCGGGCAGACGAGCCCACCTGGCAGGGAGTACTGGTCTCCGTCGAGGCGACCGCGCCGGATCAGGCAGAGGGAACCGCGGTTGAGTATGGCGGCACAGGCCCGGACAGCGATTGCTTCGGTCTGATCGCTCACCGCTCCTCACCTTCGCCCGTAAGGCGCGCGGCAGCGTTGTTCGCCGTGAGCCAGCCGGCGGGGTTCCCGCAGTCGTGGTAGGCCCCTTGCACGGGGTGGACGAGGAGGTCGTGGTCCCGTGCGAAGGCGGCGATGGCGTCGGTCGCCTGGTATTCGCCGTTGACCGGCGACGGTTTCAGCGCTCGGAAGCAGTCGAGTGCTTCGCTAGGAAGCAGGCTCCGGGAGATGTTGATGTAGGCCGTGGCGCCCTCGTAGTTGAGGGGCTTCTCGTCGAAGCCATCCAAGAGTTGGGCTTCGTTGCGGGAGTGGGCCCTGAGTACGCCGTAGCGGTATGCCTGGGTTCCGGGGACGCTCGCTGCTGCGATCGCTCCGCTCGCGCCTCCTTCAGCGCGTGTGCGCACGAGGTCGGCGAGATCCGAGCCGCCGTCCTGGCGTAGGAGGAGGTCGTCTCCGGCGATGAGGAGGAAGTCGTCCGCTCCTACCCAGTCGGCGGCGATCATGGCCGGGAGCGCCGTGCCGTAGCGATGGGTTCGGGGTTGCTCGATGAAGGTGAAGCGTGCCCTGGTGTGGAGGTCGGCGAGGGGCTTGTACTTCTCTTCCCAGCCGCGTTCGGCGAAGTACTGTTCGAGGTCGGTGTCGTGGCTGAGGTAGTGGCGTACCTGCTGGCCCGCAGGTCCCGGCCCGACGACGACGGCGATTTCCTGGGCTCCGGCGGCGACGCAGTCGGCGACCGCGTAGTCGAGGACGGGGCGGTCCAGGATCGGCAGCATGCTCTTGTTGATGGTCTTGCCGATGGGGAAGAAGCGGCTTCCCGCTCCGGCAACTGCGATGACGGCCTTGATCGCGCGCACCCTTCGCTCGGTGCCCGCGCGGGTGCGGCGGGCCACGTCCGGACAGGCCATCGAGTCTAATCGTCGAGCGCGGGCCGGGAGGTTAAAGCCGGGCCTTACGCCTGAGAAACGCTGTCCGGTCGCCGTACGTACGGCGACCGGACAGCGTGGCAACGGCAGGCGCTGCGTCAAGGGCGGGCGGCCCCCGCAGGCCCGCCTTCATCGGGCGTGTTCATCGCGCGGAGGGTTCCTGCAGTGAGGTAGCGGTCCCAGGCGGGTGTAGGCCGTTCTTCGGGCGGGCGGCCATTGCGGTGTGCTTGGAGGTGGACCGCTCGCAGCATCGCGTCGTAGTCGCGCGGTGTACCGGTGGGCGCGTCGGTGTACCGGTGGAGGGCGGCGATCCCGGTCTCGACTATTTTGCCGTGCGGGCTGAGGGCCGCGAGCAGGCCGGTGTCGAAGGACAGGCCGCGTTCGGCGATCCGAGGGAGGAGGCGGCCGAGCGGCTCTGAGGGGAATGCCTTGAAGCCGGCTTGCGGGTCTCGTACGTCGAGGCCGAGGAGTTCCTGTACGAGGGTGCGGTACCGCTGGGTCGTGGGCGACGGGCCGCCGGGGCGGTAGTACCCGTACGAGTCGGGCCTGACGCGGGAGCCGATCGCGGCGACCGCTCCCTTCGTGTCCAGGGCGGCTTGGAGCACGCCGAGCTGGTCGAGGGGATAGGTGAGGTCGAGGTCGGTGTAGGCGACGGTGGCGGCCCCTGCTGCGACGAGCTGTCCGAGGCCCCAGAGGACGGCGCCTCCCTTGGCGCTGGCGGCATCCGGCCGGGCCGCCCGGCGGAGGGTGATCTGCGGGTGCGCCGGTGGTTGCGCAAGTGCCTTGGTGCTGGCCTGGTCGGGGTCCTCGTCCACGAGCAGCACGTTGATGCGGGCATCGGGCCGCTGGTCGACCAGCCACGTGAGCTGGGCCCATTTGACGCCCAGGACATCGGCCGTGGCGGCGGCGCGCTCGGCTTCGCCGCGCATGGGGATGACGAGCCCGATGTCCGTCGGCGTGGCGCGGGTGATGACGGACGCTTTCGACCGTGCTGCTTTCAGTGAGGCCACGAGGCCGTGCACGTGCAGGGCGCCGGGGACCTTGTCGCGACGGTTCTTGGCGAGCCCCCGAATGAAGGCGATCAGGAGGGTTTCGTCGAAGTGCGGGAGGGGGCTGTGCCCGAGGTAGCCGGTCAGTCCGTCGGCGATCCGGTGCAGTAGCGCGCGGCCGTCGGGGTCGGCGGCCCAGAAGCGGTCCGGGGTGGGGAGTTCGTCGCTGGTGGTGAGGCGGCTGCGGGTGTGCTCGGTGAGGAGTTCGTACCCGGCGACCAGGCCGCGCTGCACCGGGTCCCATGCGGAACCGTCGGGGGTGTGCTCGGCCGCATCCCACGCGGTGCGCCAGCGGTCCGATGCAGGAGAGCGACGGGCCGCGAGAGCGATCAGGTGGGGCCAGCGAGCGTCTGCAGCGGGCGAAGGGGTGACGAGCGGCTGTCCTGCCGCGAGAGCCTTCGGAGCGTGGTCGATGGCCGCGAGGGCCTCGCGTTCCTGCGCCGGAGTCTCGACGGCGTCGACGAGCGCGGAGTACCAGGTCTCGGCCAGCAGGCTGAGCCCGTTGGTCTGTGCGGTGAGCGCGGCAACGCCCCGGGAACGGCTCGCGTGCAGGAGCCGTCGGCAATTGTTCCCGTACCAGCGGGCACAGGCCGCGTCGGTCCGGAGGTCGAGGGCGGCCACAGCGACCTTCGCGTGTGTGCGGGCGTCGCTCAGGTGCTGGAGTGCAGCGACGGCGGCAGGCGCGGGCGAGTCCTTCGCCAGCAGCTCGGCCAGGAGGTCCAGAAGTACGCCCGGGTCAGCGTGGGCCGCTGCCCTCGCGAACTTGGGGCTGTCGAGGTAGTCGGCGTCGAGGAGGCTGGGGGCGTAAAGGATCTGGGCGATGGTGCGTGCGAAGGAGTGGCAGGAGCCGGTGTCGCCGGGGAAGAGGTCCCTCCTGAGTCTGGCGACGGAGGCGCGCAGCTCGGGCCGGGCGGCGACGAGCAGTGCGAGGGCTTCGGGCGGGAGGTCGTCCCGGGCGTCGAGCGCGTAGGCGACACGGAGAGCCGACTGGGGGTCGCCCACCGACAGGAGAGCCTTTACAAGCTTGGGTGTCGGAGTTGCCCGGTGGGCGAGCCGCATGACGGCGTTCATGTCCTCGGCGGGGGCCAGGGGACGGGACAACGGCGACTCGCTCAGGGGCAGGAAGATCCGCCCGGTCGTGGATGTCATCGGTTGAGCCTCCCGGCGAAGAGTACGGCGGCCTGCTCGGCGGTGTGGACGGGGAAGAGCAGGTTCTGCCGCAGGAACGTGCGCTCGAACTGGGAGAGTTCGGCGTAGACGATCACCGTGGTGCGCACGATGTCGAAACGGGTGGCACCGCGGCCGATGCGGTCCAGGAGGTGGTGCACGACCTCCGTGTCCGGGGCCTTCGCGGTCGCGCACGCGCCGTGCTGTGCGGCGGGGCAGCGCAGTCGGCAGTTGGTCGCCGGGAGGTCGTAGTGGCCGTTGTAGTCGGGGAGGTGGCTGCCTCGCTCGACGGTACGGCCGCAGGAGGAGCGCTTGAGGACGGCGGGGCGGTCTCCCTCGACGACGTCCGCGTAGACCTCGTGGAACGCGGCCATGATCCGCTTCTCGGTGTCGGCGGTGAGCAGCTTCTTGCCCGGCGTGAAGGAGCCCTGGGGCAGCGGCAGCCCGTACGACATGAAGCTGTGGACGTGGTCGTCGCCGAACTTGAGACCGCCGAGGACGACGGTACGGGCCCCGGCGTCCTTGAACTCCTGCCAGACGTGGCGCAGATGGGCGTCGGTCGTGTTCAGGCCCTCGGCGATGGGCCGGTAGTAGGCCAGGACATTCAGCTTGTCGGAGCTGAGCGCGCGACGGAGGAAATCGAGTCGCCGTCGCCTGTTCGGAGGCTCGATGGCCTCCGGCATCGCGGCGTAGCAAATGTTGATGTCCAGGCTGATGTTCGCCAGCGACTCCAGCAGGCCGATTTGCTCGTCGGTCAAGGCGTACTTGGTGATGCACGAGACGCGATTGGTCAGCCCCAGGCCGTCGAGGAGCTGGAGGGACTTCCAGGTCCGCGGCCACAGCTTCGGCAGGAACGCCTCGCTCGTGGACATGTGCAGCCCGATCGGCGTCACGTGCGGGGTGAACCACGGGTGGGACAGGAGCCGATCCACGATCTCCTCGGGTTCCAGGAAGCCCTTCGGTTCCCAGGAGCCGAGGTACCCGTCGACCGTGTCGCCTTCCCTGCGGTAGCAGTAGGCGCACATCAGAGGGCAGCCGATACCGAAGTCGGCCGACATGCCGCCCTTCATCTGGGACACCATGTAGGCGGTGTTGAGCCCGTCGGGGCCAGCGGCGGCCTGTGTCCGGGCGATCTCCTCCAGCGTCGCCGCCGGGTGGAAGCCGTCGGGCAACGTCTCCTTGAGAGCGAAGGGCGCGTCCGGGGTTCCCACGCGCCCCGGGAACGCGAAGGTGCAGCGCAGAGCGAACTCCATTTCGTCGGTGCCCGCCGCGTCGAGCTGGTGGGCGGTGGCGAGAGGGGCGACCACGCGCGAGGAGAGTTCCTGGAGGGGCACACGGCGGCCGTACGGCTCGTGGAGCAGACGCCCGGCGGCCACCTCGTCGAGCGCTGCACGCACCGGCGGCTGCGCGTGGGAGGAGGCGGCGACGATGGTCGGGTACGGGTCGGCGAGATCGAGCGAGGCGCCGAGTTCCTTGGCGATGCGGCGTCGCCCGGCTCCCGCGCTGAGGGAGCTTGTGGGAGCGGTGAGGGGGTCGGGGGCAAGGGGCGTGGTGCTCATGGCGTACCGCCTTTTTCAGGGGGTCGAGTGAGGGTGACGCGGACGCCGCCCGCGTGTGCGGCGGCTAGCAGGGAATCCAGCACGTCGTCGTCGAGGTCGTAGTGGTCGGTGTGTGCTGCGGCGTGTGGCCAGGAGCCGTCGCCGGGCAGTCGTGCTCCGGCGGCGTGAGCTGCCCCGCGGAGCAGCTCGACGGCGGAGGGCACGGTGGCCGCGTTCAGCCCGAGGAAGGCGGGCGACACGGCCAGGACGAGGAGTCCACGTCCGTCCTTCCCCGAGGGGATCGGTTCGCTGCCTGTGAGGGGCCCGGCCATCAGTTCAAGGCAGAGGGCGAGGGCCTGAGCCTGCGGGGACGAGGGCAGGAGCGCGGCGACGTCCTTCGCGGACCGGGTCATCCGGCCCTCGCCGTCGAGCGCGCCGGCGGGCGGCAAGGGGGTACGGGCGCGGCGGGCGTGCTTGACGGCGCCCCACGAGAGCGCGGCCGGTGCGCCGTCGTAGAGCAAGGGCTCGCGTGCGTTCCCGGCCGGGGCGGCGAAGGCCAAGGGAGTGGTCCCGAGAACGGGTTCGGTGCCGTGCGGAAGGAGAGCGACGCCGGGTGAGGAGGTTTGCGCGACGGCGAGGCCGATCAGTCCCGTACGAGCGAGCGGCACGATGGTGTCGCCGAGGGCTCCGACGTGGCCCATTCCCCTTACGGTGATCAAGCCGACCCCGTGGCGTCGCGCCCGTGCACCCGCCAAGGACATCGCCGCGTGAGCGGCCAGCGGTCCCGGGGCACGGTCCGCCCGCACCCAAGCCGTCACGCTCGACGTGCGCGTCACGCACAGCCTCGGTCGCGGCACGAGACGTCCGGCTCGCAGCTTCGCGAGGAACCCCGGCGCCAGCCGGACCCCGTGGCTCTCGACACCTCTCGCCTGCGCGCTCAGGTGTGCCTCCGCCAGGACACGCGCGCCGCCCCGGGTCATCCCCGTCGCCCGGTACAAGCCGGTCAGCAGGGTCGCAAGCTCGGCAGTGCGTACGCGCGTCACCACGGTCCACCTATGGGGAGACGCCCGGACGGCCGGAGCCGGCCGAGCAGCGCCTCGGCCACCGCCTGCACACTGGCCGCGTGCGGAGAACCGGCGGCGATGAGCACGGGTGCGAGGGAGCCATCGAACTCGTCCAGGGTGCCGAACGACACGTGGACGACGAAGCGACCGGAAGCCGCGATCCGGTTCGCCGCGACCGCCGATGCGCTTCCGCCGGACGGGGTCGTCGTGTCGTAGCCGCAGACCAGTACTGGCCCAGTCCCCGGCACGACGGACGCGGGTTCTGCGCTGGTCACGGGCACGGACCGGGCAAGACACTCCGGGAGGAGATGCGGTGCGAAGCGCGCGCTGTCCGCCCGCCGGGAACCGCGATCCGGTACACGCGCGACGACGACCGCTTGCCGTTCGGGAAGAGGAAGCAGGTCCTGGCCACGAGGCACGGCGAGTCCGGCCCTGGCGATGGTCAGCGCCGCCGCCTTGGCACGGTGGTTCGCCGCCGCCCACGGGGGAAGCGTCTCGCCGCGACGCAGGCCGTACCGCGCGCGCATCGCCGTAACGCGTCGCGCGGCTTCGTACACCCGCTCCGCCGGGATGCTCCCCTTCTCCACCGCCCGGCAGAGGGCGGCGACAACGCGCTGTCGCAGGTGAATCGCCGCGATGCGTCGTTCCACGTCCTGCCCGCCCCGCGAGATCTCCGAGTCGAGCATCACGACATCGATGCCCGCCGCCACGGCCGCGACCGCAGCCGCTTCAACGCTTCCGAACGGCGCGTGCGCAGCCGGGATCGACAGGTTCTCGCTCACCGCCACGCCGTCGAAACCCAACTCCTCACGCAGGAGGGCGAGAACCTCGGGAGAGGCGAAGGCGGGACGATCACCAAAACACCGGACGACGTGGCTGCCCACCATGACGCTTGCGACGCCCGCGCCTACGGCTTCCCGGAACGGCAGCAGACTGCCCGGCGGCAAAGCGTCTACGACCGTCAGGGTCTCGTGCGGGTCGGTGGTCGCCGTTCCCAGCCCGGGGAAGTGCTTGGCGCAGGCGGCCACGTTCTCCTTCTGGCAGCCCCGGACGAACGCGGCGGCCAGAGCGGCGACGCGCCCCGGGTCCGGGCCGAAGGCACGAGCCCCCACGACTCGCGCAGAAGGCCACCGGGCGAGGTCGCACACCGGCGCCAGATTCCATCGCAGCCCGGTCGCCCGCAGCTGCGCTCCGGTCGCCGCCCCCGCGAGCGCGGCAAGCTCTTCCGAGTCCGCCGCTCCGAGCGCGAGTGCTCCCGGTAGCTGTTCCGTGCCGGGCCAGTCGAGGGCGTTGAGGCGTCCGCCCTCCTGGTTGACGCTCAGCAGCAGCGGTCGGTCGCCCGATTCGGCGACTAGAGCCACCATGGAGCGCAACGGCACCGGGCCGACGGCGGTGTCCTTCCCGATACGGCCCGAGCCTCGGCCCGTTCGAGCCAGGAGGAAACTTTCCGTCTCGCCGGAGTCGACGGACAACTCTCCCGGCCGGACCAGCGCGTCCGCGACCGCGCGTAGCGAGGCACTTTCCGGAGAGTCGAAGAGTTCCGCCATGTCAGGCCGCCGCAATCTTGCCGAGCGGCGGCGCGCAGGGCTCGATACCGAGGTGCTCGAAGACCAGATCGACGATCTCGCCAGGCGAAATGACGGCGGTGTCCACGATCAGCCGGTGGCGGTGCCGGAGCGCGAGGTGATGCACGAGCGCGGAGTTGAAGCGCTCGGCGAAGTCCTGGTCGAGGGCTGCGCGCCGGTCGCCCTCGTCCCCGAGTCCTCGCTGCCCGAGCCTGGCCAGGCGCTCGCTCTGGTCCGAGGTGTGGAGCAGCACCGCCAGGTCGAAGGAGGCGAAGATCCGCTGTGCCCGCAGCGCCAACAGCGCCGGGAGATAGGGGCCACCCGCGATGCCTACTGCGATCGTGCGGTCCGCGTACCCCTCCTGGATCAGCCAAGCCCCGTCCGATCGAGGCGGGTCCACCTTCACGAGCAGCCCGTCCACGACGAAACCGGCGGCCAGATAGGCCGCCGTGATGCCGGACGAACGGGCCTGCCGCGCCAGCGGGAGCCGCTTGAGCGGCTTCTCGAAGGGGTGGTGCTCGGAGAGCATTCCCCGGTGCCGCACGGCGGAGATCCCGGCCCGCTCGAACGCGGCGAGCAATTCAGTGACAAGCGTCGTCTTGCCGGACAGGTCGAGTCCGTCGACAAGGATGCGCACAGCAACTCCTCCCTCGGTGGGGGCAGTCGCACACCGGGACGCCGGCTCTCGTACGGGAGGCAGCGCGGTGTACGTGAGTCAGCAAAGCCGGGGAGTACGTGGCGAAGCGATGTCGGCGAGAAGCAGAAGAGCGGAAGAAGCGCGGAAAGAACGTCCCGTCGGGCCCACGAACGGGCACAGAACCTCTCCTGACTAGTGCCGTAGCCGCTACCGTCGTCGCAGAGGTAGGAACTCCCTGGAGGCGCCATGGGCGGCAACCCCAACCACGTCTTCCGCGCCATCCGCGAGACCGAGTGGCAGTGCAGCAGGACGGAGGCCGCCAAGCGGATCGTCCAGAAATCGATCGAACTCGGGGAGCCCGTCAGCTGTGTCGCCCGTACCCTCACCACATGGGAGGACGGCACCACCCGATGCCCGCGCCCGGTGTATTTACGCATCTTGCGCGCCATGACCGGCCGCAATGCCACCGCGCTGGGCTTCACACCCCCGTACGCCGCGCTCCTCGTACCCGGGCACGCCCCACGCCTCGACGAAGGGACCGAGGACATGTTGCGACGCACGCTCATGGCCGGCACCGCTGCGGCCATCCCTTCGGCCGCGCTGCATTCCGGCCACGCCCCGGCCCTGGGCCAGCGGCACGTGGAAACCCTCCTCGCCGCCGAGCAGCGTCTCTACGCCCACGACAGCGAACTCGGTTCCGCCGACCTCAGCGCGGAAGCGGTGCTCGGCTGCGCGAACTGGTGGCTCGGCCACGGCCGGTACTCACCGGCCACAGGACGTGCGCTCCAGACCGCGACCGGACGACTCGCCGTCGCGGCCGGGTGGATCGCCCTCGACTCCGGGCACACCACCGAGGCCCGCAGCCTCTATACCGAGGCCCTGGTCAACGCTCGCCAGGTCGACGATCCGGCGCTGGAGGCCCACGCCTTCGGATGCCTCTCGCTCCTCGCCACAGCCACGGGCCACCCCCGCGAAGCCATCGGCACAGCCCAAGTCGCACAGCGCGCCGTAGCGGGACTCGGCTCACCCCGCTGGCTCTCACTCCTGCACTGCCGCGAAGCACGGGGGTGGGCTCTCCAGGGCGACGCTCGCGCCACGGGCCGCGCGCTCGCAACGGCCTATCGCCTGTACGAGGAGGGGACGAGCGAGGCAGACCCGGACTGGCTCGGCTTCTACACCCCGGCCGAACTCGCCGGACTGGAAAGCCTCTGCCTCGCGGACCTCCACCAGTACGACCGAGCCTGCGCAGGCGCCGAACAGGCCGTACTGCTCCAAGCCCCTCACCACCACCGCAACCGCGCGCTCTACACCGCGGACCTCGCCCTCCTCAACGCCCGAAAGGACAAGCCCGACCTGGACGCGGCGACCGCCGCCGCGCGCGAAGCTCTCGCCCAACTCCCGCAGGTCGGATCGAGCCGCCTCATGCACTCGCTGGACCGCATCGCCGAGGAACTGGCCCCTCACCGTTCGGTGTCGAGCGTCGCCGCGTATCTCGATGCCTGCGCCGCCGCCTGAGGAGAACGTACGTGCCGCACCCCGCCCCCGACCTACAGATCCACGGCCCTGAGGACCTGCCCGCCCTCGTCGACACCCTCGTCGCGGTCTGGACCGAAGCTCACTCCGCCGACCCCGCCGTCTTCGCGGCAGGATTCACGCCGGAAGCGCTCCGCCGTCAAGTCGGCGGACACGCAGGACACGACACCTTCACGCTCGTGACGGCTCACGACGAAGGCGGGAACTGCACCGGATTCGCGTACGGCTTCCTGTGCACCCCGGAGTACTGGTACGGCCCAGACCTCCTACCGGCCATACCGGCGGGACAACGTACTGCCACACGTCTCGCCGGGATCTGTGAAATCGCCGTACGCCGGGCAGAGCAAGGACGCGGTACAGGCACACTTCTCCATGACGTGCTGCTTGAGCGTCTAAGGCCCGAGTGGGCATCACTCCTCGCTCTGCCCGGCTCCGCTTCGCAGAGGTTCTACGACCGGCTCGGGTACACGCGCATGGGCGCCTATCGGCCCGATGACGACAGCGCGTCACTCGATCTTCTTGCATGTCGTGTGCAAGAACGCGGCGACGGATCGATGGGAGAGAAGAGAATCTCTCCATCTCTCCGCGATGGTACGGAGACGAGTAGTTCTGACTGAAAGGTGTCGAGGTGGGGCCTCGCCAAACTTCGCCGGGAGGCCCCGTCTCGCGTGGTAGGTCAGTTGGTCGTCCGCAGGAACTCCTCCCAAGCGTGCGGGCTCACGCGGAGCGAAGAGCGGGTCGTGTCCTAGGAGTCGCGAACCTACGTGCACTCGAAGGTGATGTTATGGGGGGCCGTGGACCGCACCGCCCGCCTCGCCGAGGCCGGCACCCTCACCCTCGACCCGGTCCCGCTGCGTGAGCTGGCCGCGCGCATCCATGCGGAGGTGTGCGAGAAGGGCTTCGACCCCGTCCGCAACACGTTCACCCAGTCCTACACCTCCGCCGAGCCCGACGCCGCCCTCCTCCTCATCCCGGCAGTCGGTTCTGCCCGGCGACCCGAGGAGCCGCCGAGCAGCACCGGGCCGCCGTCGTCCTCCCGGAGCACATCGGGCTCACCGCCCATCCAGCTGAACAGTTCGGTCCCCTCGTACAGGTACTCCAGGATCCGCGCCTCGTCCGGCTCGCCGTGCTCCCGCACCGCGTCCCGGATCGGGCCCGCGAGCGGCTGGTCCTAGTCCCTGCCCGGTTCCAGTTCCGGGAAGAAGCCGAGTGGCCTGACGGGACGGCGGGCGGCGGCGGACTGCCCTGCCGTGGCGAGGACTTCGGCCTCCCGTTCCGGTGAGTAGCCGTTGGTGAGCGGGGGCCGGCCGCGTGCGCGGTCCCAGGCGAGGACGTCCGCGGCGGTGACGTCGAGCGGGGTGGCGGTGAGCCCGGCGGCTCGCGCGCGGGCCGGGCTGCGGCGCTGGCCGTCGTGGTCGGCGCGGACGAGCGGGAAGAACGGCGGGGCCTGCGGGTCCTGGACCGGGACGATCTCGGTCGACGCGGCCGTGCCCGCGACGCGCGCGCAGGTCTCGATCAGCTCGCCCAGGGTGACCGGCCGGGCGGGGCCGACCGCGTGGAAGGCGCCCGGCCGCTCGTCCCGCACGAGCCGTACGACGAGCCGCGCGAGGTCCCGTACGTCGAGGATCTGGATCGGCTGGTCCGGGTCGCCGGGCAGCGCGATCCGGCCGCCGCGCGCGGCGCGCCGTACCCAGTAGGTGAACATGCCGGACGGGTCGTGCGGCCCGGCGACCTTCCCGGGCCGTACGACGGTGGCCCGCGTCCCGTACCGCGCGGTCACCTCGTCCTCGCAGGCCACTTTGGCGGGCCCGTACGTCGAGCCGTCGAGGAGGGCGGCGTCGTCCACGTCGTACCGGGGCGGGCGGCGCGGGGCGTCCTCGTCGGAGCCGGGGCCGCCGCCCGGTACGTAGACGGCGTGGCTGGAGACGAACAGGTACCGGCCGAGGTGGCCGCCGGCGGAGTCGAGCGCGTCCATGGCCTGTCGCACGTGCCGGACCACGTAGCCGCTGACGTCGATCACGGCGTCGAAGGCGGCGCGGCCCTGCCCGGCGGCCTCCTGGACGGTCCGGACGAGGGAGGCGTAGTCCCCGGTGTCGCGGTCCCCGAGGAGTCTGGGCACCCCGGGGAACAGGTCCCGGCCGGTCCTGCCCCGTCCGAAGAGCGTCACCTCGGCGCCGGTCCGCAGGGCCTCCGCCACGATCGCCCGGCCCACGAAGGCGGTACCACCCAGTACGAGAACGCGCATGGGCGGCGACCTTACGGGAGGGGGCCGCTCGACGCCTCCGCTTTTCCGCCCGGCGCGGGCGCCCCGCTACCCGCCGATCGCGTCGAGTTCGGCGATCTCCGCCTCGGGGAGGACGAGTGCGGCGGCGGCGATGTTCTCGCGCAGGTGCCCGACGGAGGAGGTGCCGGGGATGAGGACGATGTTCGGGGAGCGCTGGAGCAGCCAGGCGAGCGCCACCTGCTGGGCGCTCGCGCCGAGCCGCTCGGCGACCTTCGTCAGGGTCGCGGACTGGAGGGGGCTGAAGCCGCCGAGCGGGAAGAACGGGGCGAAGGCGGTGTTCTGCTCGGCGCACAGGGCGACGAGGGCGTCGTCCTTGCGGTGCGCGAGGTTGTACAGGTTCTGCACGGACACGACCGGTGCGACGGTCTGGGCCTCGGCCAGTTGCCCGGCGGTGACGTTGCTGATCCCGAGGTGCCGGATCAGCCCCTGCTCGCGCAGTTCGGCGAGGGCGGCGAACTGCTCGGTGAGGGGGTCCTCGGTGGTGCCCAGGTCGGTGCCGACCCGCAGGTTCACCACGTCGAGGGCTTCGAGGCCGAGGCGGCGCAGGTTGTCGTGGACCTGGGTCTTCAGCTCGGCGGGGTCGAGGGCGGGCAGCCAGGCCCCCGTGTCGTCCCGCCGGGCGCCGACCTTCGTGACGAGGTGCAGCTCCTCCGGGTAGGGGTGCAGCGCCTCCTTGATCAGCTCGTTGACGACGTACGGCCCGTAGTAGTCGCTCGTGTCGATGTGCGTGATGCCCGCGTCGACGGCGGCACGCAGGACGGCGAGGGCCTGGCCCCGGTCCTTCGGCGGCCCGAACACACCGGGGCCGGCGAGCTGCATCGCCCCGTAGCCCATCCGCGTCACCGTCAGGTCCTCGGCGAGGGTCAGGGTTCCGCCGGGAAGCGTGGTGCTGCTGCTCATGGGGCCGCTCCTTGTGAAGTGCGTGGGTGGTGGGACGGGGAGAGGGGGCTCCCGGGCGGGGACTCGGTGGGGACTCGGTGGGGACTGTGGGGGCGGTGGGGGCCGCTCCCGGGCGACCGGCGTTGTCTACGGCCACCGGGGTGTCGGCCACCGGGGTGTCGGCGACCGGTCGGCACCGTGGGCGCCGGGTACGGCGTCCGCCCGCTGGTCGCGGTGTCCACCGGGTACGGCGTCCGCCGCTGGTCGCGGTGTCCGCCGGGTGCCGTGTGCCGGGTTCGGCGTCCTTCTCCCGTGTCTTCCACTCTCCGGCATCCTGCGGAGAGCGGCCAGTGCCCCCGTGTTCCTAGGACCGCGGGTCCCTGGCAGGCGGGTTTCCCCAGGTGGGGCCAGTGCCGGGGCGGGAGCCGTCCGGCGGGGCCGCCTCGGCATACCGTTGGGCGCATGGAGCACACCAACCCTCTCGGCGCCTTTCTGCGGGCGCGGCGCGAACAGGTGCGGCCCGAGGACGTGGGCATCACGCCGCAGGGGGTGCGCCGGGTGGCGGGGCTGCGGCGGGAGGAGGTCGCGATACTGGCCGGGATCAGCGCGGACTACTACCTGCGCCTGGAGCGGGGCCGGGACCGCAACCCCTCCCAGCAGGTCGTGGGCGCGCTGGCCCGGGTCCTGCGACTGGACGCCGACGCGCGCGCCTACCTGGAGGGCCTGGCCGCCGGCGGCCCCCGGCGGGCGTACGGCGGGGTGACGTCCACGTCCACGGGGACGGGGACGGGGACGGGGACGGCCGAGGACGCGCCGGCGAGCGAGCGGGTCTCGGACAGCGTGCGTTTCCTGCTGTCCCGGATGCCGGCGCCGGCGTTCCTGCACGGCAGGTTCTTCGACGTCCTGGCGGCGAACCCGCAGGCCGAGGCGCTGTCCCCGAACATGGCCCCGGGGGCGAACCGGCTGCTCGCGACCTTCCTCGACCCGGCCGAACGCGCCCTGTACCGGTCCTGGGACACGGAGGTGGTCGGCATGGTGGCCCAGCTGCGTGCCTCGGTGGGGCCCTTCGACCCCGACCCGAGGCTGGCCGGGCTGGTGGACGAGCTGTCGCAGCGGAGCGAGGTTTTCCACAGCCTGTGGGCCCGCCACGACGTGTCCCGCGCCGACTCCGTCCGCAGCCCCATGCACCACCCGCAGGCCGGCGACCTCGACCTGTACCGCGACAAACTCAACATCAACGGGGTCGAGGGCCAGGTCATGGTCGTCTACCACGCGGAGCCCGGCTCGGAGTCACAGCGAAAGCTGGACGAACTGACGGGGCGGGCCACGGAGAACGCGGGGCCCACAGGGACCACGGGGACCACGGGGGCAGCCGGGACTCCGACGACCGCCCACGGCGGCGCGCGCACCTGAACCCTGAACACCGCCACCGGGGCCTGGCCGGAGGGGATGGCGACAGACATGCGCGGGAGGGTAACGGGAGTCCGGCCGGGCCACGCCCGGGAAACCACTTCTCGGCCGGGCCGGTAGCCGGGGCGATCGCCCGCCCCCGTCCACGCGCGGGGGCGCTGCGGCATCGCGTGGCACGGCTCCGTAGGCCATGGAACCGGTGTTCTTCAAGGGGCCGTCCGTCACGGCTCTGTCCCGGCGGCCCGCGCCCGTGACGGTGCGCGCGGGAGGACCCCCGAACCGGCGGCCGGGCGGTGGGCGGCACGTGCGGAAGCGGCCTGCGGGCCCCGTTTCCCGGGCCCGGAGGCCGACGCGCGTGTAACAGGAATGTCCTGGCGGGCGTCCGGCCCGAACTTTTCCCGGCCCCGGGGGATCGCACCTCCCAGAAACGCACACCGGGCCGGACAGACGGCACCGACACCGACACCGACACCGGTACGAGCGACTCCGCCGACCGCCACCGGACACCGACCGCGAAGGAAGACACCATGCGCGCCAAGAAGCTCACCCTCGCCGCCCTGGCCCTCACCGCCGGCCTCTCGCTCACCGCCTGCAACGGCAGCGACGACGCCGCCACGAGCCTGCACGACAACGGCTCCGCCGCGTCCTCCTCCTCGGCCGGTACCTCCGACTCCTCGGCCGGATCGACGGACTCCTCCGACTCCTCGGCCGGATCGTCGGACTCCTCCTCGCAGAACGGGACCTCGGGCTCCTCCTCGCAGAGCGGAACCTCGGGCGGCAAGGCGACCAACACCAGCAGCAACACCGGCAGCGGCACCGGCACCGGCACCGGAACCGGCAGCCGCTCGACCGACTCCGGCATGGACGCCGACAAGGGCAGCGGCGGCGGCCAGATCACCACCGGCATGTGCAAGACGGCGGACCTCGGCTTCAGCGTCTCCCACGGCATGGGCGAGGGAGACCTCCTCTTCAGCTTCAAGAACAACGGCGGCGACGCCTGCACGCTCAAGGGCTTCCCCGGAGTCGACTTCCTGTCCCAGGACGCCTCCGGCCCGCTCAGCGCCAAGCGCAGCGGACTCGCCGCCCCGGCCGTCGCGGTCCTCCCCGGCGAGTCGACCCGCTTCACCGTGCACTACCCGCCGAACAACACCGGCGGCACCGGCGTCTACGTCAGCGCCGTCAAGGTCACCCCGCCCAACGAGACCCACTCCAAGTCCCTGTCGGTCAGCATCAACTTCCCGGTCACCCCCGACGCCTCCGCCCAGGTCGTCGTCGACCCGGTCGGCACCGGCAAGCAGTGAGCACGTCCCCTGCGTGGCAACCGGGTGCCGTACAACTCGGCCGTGAAGGGAGTGCACATGGTGCCGGAACAGTCCTCGGACACCCCACTCGCGCGCGTGGCCGAGGAACACGCCCGGCGCCTGGCCCGACTGGACCCCCTGCTGCCCACTCCCGCACCACCCGCCCCGGAGGCCGGACCACTGTGGCCCGCCGCCGGACCGGACGCGGCCCACTGCGCGGCCGTGCCGGGCGCCGTGAAGGTGTCCCCCGAAGACCTGATGTACGCCGTCCTCGCCCGCGACACCCGCACACTCACCCCGTATATGGGTCAAGGGCCGCAGGCAGAAGTCGAATTGGCGCAGATCATGGCGTCCTGGACGGCGGGCCTCCCGGCCACCGGCGACAGCGCGGCCGTCGTACTGTGGCCCGCCCGGGACCACGAGGCACACCGCGTCCTGGCCGCCGCCGGACTCCAGGTCTTCACGGTCCTGGCGATCCGGACCACGCCCGCCGCGCCGCCACCGCCCGGTGCGGGCCCCCGGGTACGGGCCGCGCGCCCCGAGGACGTCGAGGCGATCACGGCGCTGCGGCTCGCCGAGTTCGCGTTCGCCGAGCCCTACTCGTACACCCGGACACGGCCCGGCACAGCCCGGCTCGTGCGCGAGGCGACGGAGAAGGACCTCACCGAGGAGCCGGGCGCCGTGTGGGTCGCCGAGACGGAACACGGAGTCGTCGGCGTCGCGGGCTGCGCCCTGGTGACCGTGACGGACACGACGGCCCCCCGCAGGCTGCGCCCCGGCACGTACGCGTACCTCAACAGCGTCGTCGTGGCCCCCGGCGCTCGGGGGACGGGGGCGGGTCACGCCCTCACGGAGACAGCGCTCGCCGGACTCCGCGCACGCGGCGCGGACCACGCCTATCTGTGGTTCCACCCGCTGAACCCGCTCTCCAGCGTCTTCTGGGCCCGGCACGGCTTCCGCCCCCTGTGGCAGCGCTGGGAACGCCGCCCGGCGGCCACCGGCGCGGAGGAACCGCTCTTCACACGCACCTTCCCGGGACCCGGCAGGACGCTCACGAGGGAAGCGGTCCGTGACACCGTCGCCGAGGCCGTCCTGGCCCGTACGGACCCACCGGCGCGCCCGCGACCCGACGCCTGACGGACGCCAGGCCGACGCCCCGGACGGCCCCCTGCCTCAGCCGCGCTCCCTGCCGATGGCGGCCATCTGCCGCAGCAGCGCGACGCGTTCGGCGACGTCAGGGATGCGCGTGTCCTGGGTGGTGGTACCGCGTGGGGCCGAGAGGAAGGTGTCCGGGACGACGGTGCCGTGGGTGAGCACCTCCCAGCCGTCCTCGTCCTCGTCGTCGTCACGCCAGCCGCCGCACCGCTCGTCGCACTCGTGGTCCAGGTGCAGCCGGCACTCCTGGCACAGCCCGTTGGTGAGCGGCATGACGTTCTCGGGCACCTCGCAGCCGACACAGATCTCGAACGCTTCGAGCACGGTCTCGCGGAAGGGCGCGGGCTTCGGGGGCATCTTGTTCTCCAGTCGGGTACGGGCCATGGCGGCCGGGCTGTGCACGGGGTCGGGCAAACGGTCGGTGAGCACACGCGTCAGCTCAACCGCCCCCGCGCCACGCGCGATCCACTCGGCGGCGAGCGGCACGAGGGCGAGACATTCGCTGTGCGAGAGGGCCATCCGGGGCTCGACACGGCCGACCCGGGCGAGCAGTCGGTACGGCTCACCTGCGGTCGGGTCGGAGTCGGTGGTGCCGTGTGTGCCTGGGGCGGTGGCGTCGGAGTCGGTGACGTCGGGGGCGGGGGCTCCAGGGGCCTCGGCCCCGGGCTCAGCAGGCCCAGCAAGCCCAGCGGGCTCAGCAGGCCCAGCAGGCCCAGCAGGCCCAGCCGCGCGCGCACCTTCCGCTCCCGTGGCCGGGACGGCGGTCCCGGCGGTCTCCGGCGCGCCGGAGGCGGCGGCGTCCAGGTCGATCCCCTTGACGGACCGGACGAACTCCCGCCACCAGGCGGCGTCCCGGGCCGTACGGGAGAAGAACGTGCGGGTCACCCAGCGCCGGGAGCCGTCCTCGACGGTCACGTGCTGCTTGACGCGCCGCAGGTGGCCCCGGTCGGTCAGGAACTCCAGGGCGCGGCGGCACGCCTGCTGCCCGTAGCCGCTGATCTGCGCGGCGAGCGCCTTGTAGCCGATGGCGGCACCCACGGGCAGCCGGTCGATGAACCCGGCGATCGCCGCCTCCCTCTTGGGCAGGTGTGCGAAGGTGCCGGGAAGTGCCTCGGTCTGGCCGGGGGCGAGCCGTTTCCCGAATCCGGGTTTGGCCATTTGCCACGCGGAACGGGAACGGACAGCACTAACCTGGCTTGCAGCCATGAGATGTCGACTTCCTTGTTGGGTTGTGGATTCAGTCGATCTCGTGGTCAGGCCCTGGGCGGATACGGGTTCCAATCCTCCGCCTGGGGTCGACCTCTTTCGAGATCCCCTTTGGGGCTGAAGCTAGAGGGATGTCACGCGCTGACGCAAGCTGATCACGCAACGTCAGCTAATCGAGTGACGCGCGGCCCCGCGATGACGCCGAGGCGCGGCGAAGGCACGCCGAAGGGGACGGAGAGGGTGGGGAGGGAGGTAGGTAGTTACCCCCCACCACCAAAACCCAAAAAGGGCCCGAGGCCCGGGGCTTGAGGCCCGGGGCCCGGGGCGCAGTCGGCGCGGCGCGGCGCGGAAGTGGTGACGGGTCCGCCCGGGCCGGGTCGGCGGCCGGCCGTCTCACCGTGCCCGACCACGCGGCCCGCGCCCACGCGGCCCAGGGCCGCGCCGCCACCTCACAGATTCGCGTCCAGGAACTCCGTCAGTTGCCCCTTCGACACGGCCCCCACCTTGGTCGCCGCCACCTGGCCGTCCTTGAACAACAGCAGCGTCGGGAGCCCGCGCACCTCGTAGCGGGGCGCCGTCTCGGGGTTCTGGTCGATGTTCAGCTTCGCCGCGGTGAGCCTGCCCGCGTAGTCGCGAGCGACTTCGTCGAGCATCGGGGCCACCATCTTGGACGGCCCGTTCCACTCCGCCCAGAACATGACCAGCACCGGGCCTGCGGCCCCGAGGACATCGGTCTCGAACGACTCGTCCGTGACCTCGACAACCGCGTCGGACATCTGCACTCCAGCCACTCGTACTCAGGGCGTCGGCCCCCACCTGTGCCACCGCCCGGACTTCACGGCGCACGCCCCACACCTGCCCACCGCGACGGGTTGTCAGTCCCGCGCGCGCCGGGCCGCCGTGGTGGCGCCGGGGTGTTGTCCGGAACGATCTCGTTGTCCGGAACGATCTCGCGATGGAGGTCTCACGAGGAGGAGTTGGCTCAGCCGAAGCCGCACCGGTGCGGCGGTGCTTACGGTTTGCGGGTCACCCAGAGCGCTTCCGCCGGCCAGCGGTGTGCCCAGTCGGGCGGTTCGGTCCGGTTGTAGCCGTTGGCTGTTCCGGGTTCGGGCCGCGGCTCGATGAGGTCGTCGACGAGGAGACCCGCGCCGCGCAGGACCTTGATCCAGCCGCCGTAGGTGAGCTGATAGCTGACCGCGTCCTGGCCTTCGGCGATGGCGTCCAGCCCGAAGTAGTCCTGGTGCAGCGTCGTGGTGGCGCGGCCGGCCGCTTCGTCGTAGCAGGCTTCGAACCACGGGCCGGCGACGTTGAACACCAGGCGCCCACCGCTGCGCAGGACCCGTGCGGCCTGCGGGACGACCAGGCGCGGGGGCGCCCAGCTGAGCCCGCCGTAGTCACAGAACACCAGGTCGAAGCTGTCGGCGGCGAACGGGAGGCGTTCGGCGGCGCCTTGCACCAGCGGGTAGCGGGCCGCTCCTCTCGCGCGAGCTGCCGCGGCGAGCTGGGCTTCGGACAGGTCGAGCCCGACCACGTTGGCGCCCTCGGCGGCGAGCGCCCTGGACCACTGACCGGCGCCGCAGCCGAGTTCGAGGACGCGCTTGCCGGTGACGTCGCCCAGGGCGTGCAGCTGCGCGTCGGGGACGGCGTACGTGCCCCACAGCCGGGGCGTCGCGCCGATCTGCGGGTCGTGCTCCTGCTGGTAGGCGCTGCTGATCCGGTTCCAGAACCGCCGGTTGGCAGAGGCGCTGTCCACGCGCCGACTCAAACACTGCCTGCCGGGGACGGTCAACACGATGGCGCTGCGACCGGGAAGCTCCACCGGTCAACGGACGTCCGGCCCGGCGGCGATGGGGCGGGAACGGAGCCTTCGCGACGCGACGCCGGGACCGGTCCGAGTCCTCCGTCGGGACAGTGGCGCCGGGACCGTCCGAGTCCGTCCTTCGTCGGGACAGTGGCGCCGGGGCCCGCGCGCTGACGAGCACGGCAGGGCGTCGAATCGACTGCCTAGCCCCGGTCCGGCTCCGTGAGGGCTGTCGCTGTCGCCCGGGCGAAGCCCTCGGGGTTGTCCAGCATGATGTTGTGCCCGCAGTCCGGGATCGCGACGACGCGTACCCCGGCCTCGGTGAGGGCGTCCGTGCCGGGGAGGGGGCCGTCAACCTCGGGGAGCAGGAAGGTGCGGGGGATCTTCAGGTCGAGCAGCAGCTCGCGCATGGTGGGGACGGTGCCGCGTGCGAGGTGGGTCGCGCTGCGGTGCAGGGCCTCCCGGCCGGTCAGGCGCATCGTGGCCCACCAGTGGGGTCCGGCCTGGTCCCGGACCTCCTGCCAGCCGTGGTCCAGGAACTCCTCCTCCGTGAAGGAGGCGATGTGGCCGCTGCCCCCGGTGGCGGTCGCGGCGGGGACCGGGTCGAGGTTGGCGTCGACCAGGACCAGCCGGGAGACGAGGTGCGGGTGGCGCGCGGCCAGCACGATCGCCACCGAGCCGCCCATGCTGTGGCCGACGACCTCACCGCCCGTGACACCGGCGGAGGTCAGGGCGGCGGCGAGCGCGTCGGCGTGGTCCTCCAGCGTGTAGCGGAAACCGGCCGGCCGGTCGCTGATGCCGTGTCCCAGCAGGTCGACCAGCAGTGAACGGCGCCCGGCCAGAAGGGGGTTGACCGCCGACTCCGTGAAGTAGGCGGGCGAGGAGGCCCCGAGACCGTGCACGTACACCCGGGACGGCTCCTGCCCCGGCAGTTCGACCCAGCGCATACGGTCACCCCCGGGTGTCACCACGGCGTCGCGCACGGCCTTCCCCCCTCAGTCGGCGTGGACGGACCACGGACGGGGAGAGTATGCGGGCCCTCCCGGAACCGTCCACCGGTTTACCCCTGCCCCCCGGACCTGGTGCGGGCCGCCCTGCCGGCCCCGCGCCTAGCGCCCCGTCTCGACGCCGTTCAGGATCAGGTCGACACCGGCGAGGAACTGTTCGCGGTCGTCGTGCTCGGGAAGCTGGGCCGCCACCCGGTGCACGAACGGGTAGCGCGCGGGGTCGAGCCCCGTCCACCGCCGGGCGACCTCGCCGAGGAAGGCGGCGCGGTCGGTGCCGTGCGCGTACAGGCGGCCGTTCGCGGCGTTCTGCCCGGCGACGCCCAGGACGTAAAGCACGAGCGCCGACGTCGAGTCGAACTGCGCCCGCTCGGGAACGCCCAGCGCGTGGAGCTGGCTGCCGATGCTCTCGAATATCTGCGGCATCGCGGTCAGCCACGGCGAGCGGGAGAGCTGGGCGCCCACCCAGGGGTGTGCGTCGATCGCGTCGAAGACTCCGAGGGCGACGGTCCGGATCGCCTCTCGCGGTTCCGCGTCCCCGGCCACGTCCGTCACGACCCGGGCGATGACGTCGTCGGTGGCCGCCGCGAGCAGCTCGTCCTTGTTGGCGACGTGCCAGTAGATGGCTCCGGCCCCGGTGGACAGGCGCGCCGCGAGCGCGCGGAAGGTCAGGGCGCTCTCGCCGCCCGCGTCGAGGAGCTCGATCGCGGCCTCGACGATCCGCTGCTTCGAGAGCGCGTCCGTACGCCGTTCGCCTCGCTGTTCCCTGGTCGCCATGCGCCTAGTTTGACATGAATGGAACGATGTTCCAACATGGAGTCATGGAACAGTGTTCCATGAGCTTCCGCCTCACTCGGCCCACGCGCCTCCCGGGCGCGTACCGCGAAAGGAACCAGCCATGACGACCACACCTGTCACGATCATCGGCGCCGGCCTCGGTGGCCTCACCCTCGCCCGCGTCCTGCACGTCCACGGCATCGCCTCGACGGTCTACGAGTCCGACCCCTCGGCCGCCGCCCGCACGCAGGGCGGTCAGCTCGACATCCACGAGGAAGACGGACAGCGCGCGCTCGCGGACGCCGGCCTCACCGACGAGTTCCACGCGATCATCCACGAGGGAGCCGACGCGGCGCGCGTACTGGACGAGAACGGCGAGCTGCTGCTCGACGCCCCCGGCGACTCCCTGGCACGCCCCGAGGTCCTGCGCGGCGACCTGCGCCAGATCCTGCTGGACTCGCTGCCGGACGGCACGGTCCAGTGGGGGCGCAAGGTCACCGGCGTACGCTCCCTCGGCGAGGGCCGGCACGAGCTGTCCTTCGCCGACGGCTCGACCGTGACCACCGGCCTCCTGGTCGGCGCCGACGGCGCCTGGTCGCGGGTCCGGCCGCTGCTGTCGGACGCGAGGCCCGAGTACGTCGGCACGACCTTCGTCGAGACCTACCTGCACGACGTCGACGTACGGCACCCCGCCACGGCTGCGGCAGTGGGCCCCGGCGCCCTGTACGTACTCACTCCGGGGAAGGGCATCACCGCGCACCGTGAGGCGGGGGACGTGCTGCACACCTACGTGCAGCTGAACCGTTCCGCCGAGTGGTTCGCCGAGATCGACTTCGCCGACGCCGACGCCGCGAGGGCCCGGATCGCGACCGAGTACGAAGGCTGGGCCCCGCACCTCACCGCGCTGATCACCGAGGGCGAGACCGCCCCGGTCGCGCGCATGATCCACACGCTTCCGGACGGACACCGGTGGGACCGCGTGCCGGGGGTGACGCTGCTCGGCGACGCCGCGCACCTGATGCCGCCGTCCGGCGACGGAGCGAACCTCGCGATGTTCGACGGCGCCGAACTCGGCAAGGCGATCGCCGCCCACCCCGGCGACGTCGAAGCGGCACTCACCGCCTACGAGGAGGCGATGTTCCCGCGCAGCGCCGCCTTCTACGAGGACGCGCGCGAAATCCTGGACCTGTGCCTCGGCGACAACGCCCCCAACGGGTTCCTCGACTTCTTCAACGGCGCCCCCGAGGCCTCCGAGGCTCCCGAAACTCCCGAGGCTCCCTAAGCTCCCGAAACTCCCGAAACTCCCGAGAAGGAGCAGGCGGAAGAGGGAGAGGGAGAGGGAGGGAAAGAGGGCTGACAGCCTCTCCGCCGGGGGACCTCGTCGAGATTTCCACGGCGCCCTCCACGGGGCCCGGTGGGCCGTTCAGGTCTCTTCCGGGCGATTTCCCCGTGTCTCGGCGCGCCCCTTCGGTGGCCCATGGCATTCCTTAGGCGATCAGGTGATCAGTATGACAATCATCTCGGCTTGAAGGAGCCCAGCCATGCGCACTTCCGCTTCCGTCCGTTCCCGCAGAGCCCGTGCGGGCACCACGGTGGCCGCCGCGGTCGCCGTCGCCGGAGCCACCCTCGCCGGGGCGCCCGCCGCCCACGCCGCGCCCGGAGACAGCGGCAACCTCGACGTCCGCTCGGTCGGCTGGCACTCGCGCGGGGACCGCAACGGGGTGGAGGTCTGCCACTTCGTGCTCGTGGCGACCAACTTCGAGTCGCTCCAGGCGGTCCCCTGGACGATCACCGCGCAGCCCCCGACCGTCCCGCCGGGCGACACGCTCCAGAGCACGCTGCCGCTCATCAACGGCGCGGCGCGCAGCCACCAGTACCTGCTCCCCGAGGGCACGTACCAGCTGGTGTGGACCGTACCGGCGGGCCCGAAGCAGCGGAGCTTCAAGGTCAACTGCGACCGGCCCGTCAAGAGCGGCAGCCACACGGGGCACGGCCGTCCCTCGGCGCCGGGCTCCGAGAACGGCTACGAGCGGCCGTCCGGCGCGGTGCCCGCGGGCGGCGGGGGCGTCCCGGACATGAAGAGCGTCAGCTCCGAGGAGGACACGAACTTCGCGGCGCCCGTCGCGCTGACCGCGGGCGCGGCCGGAATCGCGGGGCTGCTCCTGGTCCGCCGATCCGCACGCCGCCGTGCCCGCAACGAGGCATAGCGCCCCCGTACGACGGCGAAGGCGACGCCGGGGACCGAGTCGCGCGTGCCGTCTCACGATGACGCTCAGCGTGACCTTCTCGCTGGTGACCGGCATCGTCTGGGCGTGTTCCGACTCGCCCGGCGAACCGCCGGTCACCACGGCCCGCGGCGGGGACGCCGCGGGCGGCGGGGAACAGCCCTCGCGCCGCGCCTCGCCCGCGCCGCACCGGAAGGCGCCGGCCTCGCACGCGCCCCTGGTGCCGTCCCGGCCGCTGAAGGTCAGCGTGCCCGCCCTCTTCATCGAGGCCCCGGTCATGAGCCTGGGCCTCGACAAGGACGGCCGGCTCCGCACCCCGCCGATGAGCAGACCGAAGCAGGTGGGCTGGTACGCGAAGGGCCCGCCCCCCGGGGCGGCGGGCACCGCCCTGATCGTCGGCCACCGCGACACCGAGACGGGCCCGGCGATCTTCCTCAACCTCAACGCGCTGCGCCGGGGCGACACGGTGAAGGTCGCCCGCGCGGACCGGCGTACCGCCGTCTTCACCGTCGACCAGGTGAAGACGTACACGAAGGACGAGTTCCCGGACGACAAGGTGTACGGGCCCGCGAGCCGCCCGGAACTGCGGCTCATGACCTGCGGCGGTCGCTTCGACAAGAAGAAGGGCTACTCGGCCAACGTCGTCGTCTTCGCCCACCTGACGTCCCTGAGGAAACAGGCGGCGGCCTGAGGGCGGCCCGGCACGAGAGGCGCGCGGTACGGCGGACGGCCGGTGTCCCAGGTGGGGCACCGGCCGTCCGCCGTACGCCGGCAGGGCCTCCGGTGGGGAGCCGCGACCGCTGCCGGGGCCTGTTACACGCTCCGGACAATCTTTCGTGAACTCCCCCGGGGGAGGCCGCATCACACCTCCCGTAAGCCGCACTCCACACGGGGAGCGCCGGACGAAGACCCGGCGCCGGAAATGAGGAACCATGACCGCGAAGCTCAACCGCGCCGTTCGTTGCACCGCCGCCGTACTGGCCGCCGTCGCGATCGGCGCCGGTGCCACCGCGTGCGACTCGTCCGGCGACTCCTCGTCGAAGGCCGCGGGCTCGCACTCCGACACGGCGCTGAACCTGTCCTCGTCGGGCAAGCAGGGCGGATCACAGGACAAGGCCGGTTCGGACAACGCCGGTACGGACAACGCCGGTTCGGGCAACGCCGGTTCGGACAAGGCCGGTACGCAGGAGTCCTCCGGGACGCCCGCGCGGACGACCGCCCAGCAGGGCTCCCGCACCGACGCGGTGAACCCCGTCTCCACCACCAGCACCACCAGCCGCTGCCACACCAACGAACTCGGCTACACCTGGGGCGGCCCGCACGGCGGACGCCCCGACATGAACACCACGTACCAGCAGCAGGTGACCATCCGGCTGACGAACAAGAGCACGCACACCTGCACCCTGCGCGGCTACCCGGGCGTGCAGCTGGTCAGCACGACCGGCGAGACGTGGGACCTCCTGCGCTCCAGCGACATGCCGTCCACGCTGACCCTGAAGCCCGGCGACGACACCGCCATGGTCAGCATGAGCATCCTGCCGGCCCAGAAGAACGACCCGGACGTCAAGCCGTTCGTCCCCGCGCAGATCCTGCTCACCCCGCCCAACGAGACGACCCACGCGACCCTCGCCTGGCCGTACGGCGGCGCCATCCTGGACCAGTCGGGCGCCAGCCGCCCCGGCACCTTCGTCAACCCGGTCGGCATCGGCTGACCCGGTCCGGTTCCCTCGTCCTTCGGCGGCCTCTCCGTGTGCGACACGGCGGGGCCGCCGACGTGTGCGCCACCGGCACCCCCACACGTGCCGTGGCGCGTCACCGGCAGAGCCCCCGCCAGCCGCCGTTCGGCGAAGTTCCCGCCAGCCGCCCGTCCAACAGAGGTGCGGAGAGGCACCCGTTGACAGATCCGGCTAACGCGCATAGCTTTTGGCTAACGCGGTTAGCCGACAGGCGCCGACAGCTCACCGAACCTGGGGGATGCCATGACCGAGTACCTCACCGTCGACGGCGGCACGATCGCTTACGAGGTGACGGGTTCCGGCCCCCTCGTCGTCCTCGCCCACGGCATGGGCGACAGCCGCGCCGCGTACCGCGCGATGGTCCCGCTGCTCGTGGCCGAGGGCTACCGGGTCGCGGCGGTCGACCTGCGCGGCTGCGGCGAGTCCAGCACCGACTGGCCGGCCTGGAGCCGTACCGACATCGCGGGCGACCTGATCGCCGTGATCCGCCACCTGGGCGGCCCGGCCGTGCTCGTCGGCCACTCGGTCTCCGGCGGCGCCGCGACCATCGCCGCGGCGCAGGAGCCCGCGCTGATCACGGCGGTCGTCGAACTCGGACCGTTCACCCGCAAGCAGTCCCTGCGCCTCGGTGACCTGCGGGTGAAGCGCTTCCGCCAGGGCATGGTGCGCCTGCTCGGCGCGGGCGTCCTGGGCAGCAAGCGGCTGTGGCGCTCGTACCTGGACGTGGCCTACCCCGGCGTGAAACCGGCCGACTGGACGGAACGGCTCGACCGCATCGACAGTTCGCTGCGCGAGCCGGGCCGGATGAAGGCCATGCAGGCCATGGGCCGCAGCGCTCCGACCGACGCGGGCGCGCAGCTCGGCAACGTCCACGCCCCGGTCCTGGTCGTGATGGGCACGCTCGACCCCGACTGGGCCGACCCGCACGCCGAGGGCGCGGCGATCGTGGAGGCCCTTCCGCCGGGCCTCGGCCGCCTTGAGATGATCGAGGGCGCCGGGCACTACCCGCACGACCAGTTCCCCGACCAGGTGGTTTCCCTCATGCTCACCTTCCTCCGCCAGGACACCGCCCGTGCCTAGGGCCGGACTGGACCCGGCGACCGTCGTCGCGGCCGGCGCCGCCCTCGCCGACGAGGTCGGCATCGCCAAGCTGACGATGGGCGCGCTGGCCGGACGGCTCGGTGTCCGCCCGCCGTCCCTGTACAAACACGTCAGCAGCCAGGAGGACCTGAACCACCGCATCGCGGCCCTCGCCCTGTCGCAGGCCGCCGACGCCGTGGGCGGCGCCATCCAGGGCTACGCGGGCCGCGACGCCCTCGCCGCAGCCGCCCGCGCCTTCCGCGCCTTCGTCCTGCAGCACCCCGGCCGGTACGCGGCGACGATCGGCATGGAACCGTCCGGCCCCGACGACCCCATGATCCTCGGAGCCCAACGCCTGCTGGAGGCGTTCACGGCCGTCCTGCGCGGCTACGACATCCCGGAACCCCAGTTCAACCACGCCCTGCGCACCCTCCGCAGCCTGTGCCACGGCTTCGCCACCCTGGAGGCGGGCAACGGCTTCCAGTGGAGCGACGACAACGACCAGAGCTTCGAATGGCTCATCGCCTTCACGGACCGGGGCCTGCGGGAGCTGTGAGGGGGGCGGCGAGGGAGCGGGGGCGTCGCTTCGGGCACCCAACCCCGTCACGGCTGTCCCTGTCACGGCTGCCCCGTCACGGCTCCTGCCGATCCCTGCGAGACACCGGCCCAGACCACCACCGCAGCACCTGCACCGAACCGAACACGCACCTGCGGCGGACCGGCCAACAACGTCCGGGGTAATGCTTCCACCGGCACCGGCACCAGGTCATCGACCACCAAGTCGCCGTACGTTGCCGTACGTTGCCGTGGGACCGGACACCCCCGCCAGGACGAAACGCTGCACGGCTCGGTGCGTGGGGTCTCCGCCGAGCCATGCCGACCCTGGACAGCGGAGCACACCTCCGCACGAAGACGGCTGCCCGACCGCGCCCACCGCCGCCCCGATCCCGACGCCGAACCGGCTCCGCCCCTTCCGCGATCACGGAAGGGGCGGAGCCGGTTCGTTCAGCCAGTGCGGCGGTCCCGCCGAGGCACAGGAAGCCTCAGCCGGACCTACCGGTGGACCTACTGGTCAAGGTCCCCACCGAGGAAATGCCGCCAGCTGTCCGAGCTGAACAGCAGCACTCCACGCGCCCGGTCCTTGGTGTCACGGACCGCCTGACGACCGGAGGAGAGAGAGGCGTGCTCGACGCAGCCCACCGCCTCACCGCTGTAAGTGCTCTTGTGCCAGGCGGCGCCCACCAGAGCTTGCGACTCGCGGCGGCCATCGTGCGAAGGATTCACGTTCAGAACTCCTTGATCCTGCTCGCCAACGTGCTTCTGAGAGACGGAACACGACGGTTGGGCCATCGCCCCTCACCTACCGGCCGAGCCCCCC
>NZ_JBFALS010000004.1:113168-359945 GCF_040656295.1 Streptomyces sp. NPDC049954 | reverse complement strand
CCCACCGAGAAAACCCTGCCAACTGTCCGCGCTGAACAACAGCATCCCGCGCGCCCGGTCCTTGGTGTCACGAACCGCCTGACGACCGGAGGGGAGGGCGGCGTGCTCGACACAGTCGTTCGCGTTACCGCTGTGGGTGCTCTTGTGCCAGGCGGCGTCCACCAGAGCTTGCGACTCGCGGCGGCCATCGTGCGAAGGATTCACGTTCAGAACTCCTTGATCCCGCTCGCCAACGTGCTTCTGAGAGACGGAACACGACGGTTGGGCCATCGCCCCTCACCTACCGCCGAGCCCCCCACCGAGAAAACCCTGCCAACTGTCCGCGCTGAACAACAGCATCCCGCGCGCCCGGTCCTTGGTGTCACGAACCGCCTGACGACCGGAGGGGAGAGAGGCGTGCTCGACGCAGTTATTCGCGTTACCGCTGCGCGAACTTTTGCGCCAGCTCACACCCTCCAGTTCACTCTCCGACCAGTCGGGGGTGGCGCGCTGGATCATTATCCACGTTCCTTGATGAGGTCGCGCATGTAGCGCTGGGAAGCCGACGGAGACATCGCGGCGGCCGTGAGTTCATCCCAGAACCCTGCGTAGACCTGAACTTGAGACCGCTGCTCCAGCAACGTACCACCGGTGAGGTGCTCCAACCAGGCGATATCGACCGGAGGATCGCCTCGCTGACTGAGGATGCTGTACGGCACGTGCTGATCCATGGGCAGTGCGGCATCCAGAGGCAGAACTTGGATCGTGACGTTGGACTTCTTCCCAACATCGATCAGGTGGCTCAACTGCTCCCGCACGACGTCCGCCCCACCCGCAATCCGATGCAGGGCCGGCGCGTCGATAACCGTCCGGAACCGGAACCCGTTCACATCCTCCAGCAGCTCCTGCCGCTTCAGTCGGGTGTCCACCAAGTGGTCGACCATCTCTGGACGCTCATTGGTCGAGAAGATCTCCCGCATGTACGACTCGGTCTGAAGCACGCCGGGGATGAGGTCCGACTCGTAGTTGCGGACGAGTTCGGAGTCGACCTCCAAGGTCAGGTAGTCCCGGAGCGAGTCGTCCAGGATCGGACCGTCCCCGGTCCACCAGTCGACCTTGTGGATCTGCTTGGCGAGGCGCCGGAGATTGTTCCGGTGCTGTTCGTCCTCCAGCTTGACGAGGTTGAAGAACGTCGTGAGGTCGAGCGGCCGTATGCCGCGCTTGCCGTTCTCGATCTGACTGATCTTGGGCTGACCGCATTCCAGCGCATCGGCCACTTGCTGGACCTTGAGTCCCGCTTCGAGCCGGAGCCTGCGCAGTTCGCCCCCGAGCCTGCGACTTCGCATGGTGGGCATGTCGTCCTGAGCCATGCCCACATGATGGCGGCGCCAGTCACAGCGACACAAGCTTTCCTCGCCAAGTCACCCTTTCGAGCTACTAATACCCCGGAATAACTTGCCAGCGCGAAGCGCGACGGGCACTCTCTTCCTCACGGCGACGACGCGGGTCGGATGCGCGAGGCCGTGAACACCCATGCCTTCCGCCTGCGTTGGAGGAGCCGTGTTACGTACGCCGATGAGCACCCCGAACCGCTTTCACCTGCGGGTACACGCACTCCCGGAGGAGTTCGCGAAGGTGCGCCGGGCCGCGCTGGACTGGCTGGAGCCGCGCTGCGAGCCGACCATGGCGACCGAAGTGGTCCTGTGTCTGGGCGAGTTCATGGCCAACGTGGGCCGCCACGCGCCGAGCCCCGAGTGCCTGGTCGAACTGACCGAACTGACCGGCGCCGAGGACGAGGACCCGGCCCTGCTCCTCGTCCTCAGCGACCGCAGCACCACCCGGCCGCGCCTGAAGGAACCGGACTGGCGTGCGGAGTGCGGCAGGGGCCTGGTGCTGGTGAACGGACTCGCCTCGGCGTGGGGCAGTGAACTGCGCCCGAACGGCGAGGAATGGGCCAAGGACGTGTGGGCCGCCTTCCGAAAGGCGGCCCCACCGTGCCGGATGTGAAGCCAACCCGTACGTACTGGTGTCACCTGGACCAACCCGGAGGACCGGCCGGCCGACCACCCGAGGACCTGATGGCCCTCACGGCGTCGGAGGCGATCGACTGGATGCGCGAGGGCGTACGCGGAGTCGTCACGGACCTCGACCGCACGGAGTTCCACCGGGCCTGGTCCTGGCTCGGCAACCACCGTGACATGCACGGGATTTGCCGCAGCCTGCGAGCGGGATCGCCGTACACCCTCACGGTCACGACGGAAACCCGCACATGGAACTGGACGGTCCACCCCGTCCACCCGCTCCCGACCCTGGACCTGGGCCACAAGCCCCTGTGCATCCCGTGGACCCGGGACTGACCAACCACCAACCCCCTTCCCAGAAAGGCCAATCCCTCATGCCCGAAACCCTGGAACCCCCGCCCCCACCCTGCCCGGTCTGCATAACCCTGGACACAGCGGAACGCGAGGCCAAGCAAACCTACGACTGGAGCCGCCAAACAGACATCCGCGTCTTACGCCGCAGACACGCCCCCCGCTGCCCCACCCCGAGAGACCAGGCCAAGTAGGCCCACCGAGCAAGCCCAGGCCCCGCACGCGCGGGGAGCAGACGGTCTCGGTCGTCACGTCGTCGTCCTTGATGGGACCATCCCCGCACGCGCGGGGAGCAGAGCATCCAAGTGACGCTGATGTCGGTGGTGCCGGGACCATCCCCGCACGCGCGGGGAGCAGTGGTCATCTCGACGAACTTGCGGTCCAGCTCAGCGGGACCATCCCCGCACGCGCGGGGAGCAGCCCTTGGCCTTGGAGTCCTTGTCCTTGGTCAGGGGACCATCCCCGCACGCGCGGGGAGCAGACACGTTGCCGCAAGGTGGGCAACGGCGAGATGGGACCATCCCCGCACGCGCGGGGAGCAGCGGTACGAGGCACGCAGCGCGATGACCAAGGCGGGACCATCCCCGCACGCGCGGGGAGCAGGACTGGGTCAGCTCCGCGACGGACTGCCCGTCGGGACCATCCCCGCACGCGCGGGGAGCAGGCCAGGCCCTGGCTGGGCTGGCCCATGAGCGCGGGACCATCCCCGCACGCGCGGGGAGCAGTCGTAGAGGCTGATCAAGAGCTGTCCGTGCTCGGGACCATCCCCGCACGCGCGGGGAGCAGACATAGTTGTCTCCCGACAATGGTGGTTCTTAGGGACCATCCCCGCACGCGCGGGGAGCAGATGACGATGGGCCGAGCACGGCCCCGGACGTCGGGACCATCCCCGCACGCGCGGGGAGCAGCTTGCTGACCTGCGGGTTTACCCCGCCAAGGGGCCGGTTTCTGCAACTATCCGGGAAACGGACTTTTGCCGCATTCCACCTCCAGGTGCCTTCAGGCCAGGTCATTCGATGCTCGCAGGGGTCTACCCGGCCCCAACCACCCCCAAGCCGGGCGAGAGGAACAGCTCCGACACCGCTCCCCACCATCAGCAGCGTAGCGGTGTGGTTTTCACCTCCGTCCAGCCGCTCCAAGGCCATCGGCAGCGAGCGGGCCCCGCAGCCCGATCAGCCAGTCACCGACGCACACGGAGAACGGGAACCCCGGACGGCCGGAAAGACTCGCCCCGCTTCGACGCGAGCCCCCTCCACCTCCCCAACAACAAAGTGGGCGCGAGCCAGGCGCACAAGGCAGAAGACGCTCCCCGTACGCGGTGTCCGGGACGGGGCGAAGTCCACGTGCCCGTCCAGGCAGGCGACCAGAGTGCTCGGCTCGAAACATCCGCATCACCACCCTGTCCCGCTCCCCACTCGTTCGGGCGGCGCAGGCCATCACCTCGTTGACCCGTAGAAGCGTGAACTGTCGCTATACGTGGCGCACTTCGTAATGCGGTTGAAGCCGTACGTCGGCCTCCCCGCCAATGTGACGGTGACTTCCACCGTTGCGGCCCCCGGCACCGTCCCGGCCGCGTCCGCCGTTCCCCCGCCCGGTCCCGGGGCGCCGCCCGTCATGCGTTTGTCGGAAGACGGGCACACCGGCGCCACCACGCGTATCGGCACGAGAGCCATCGCCACCCGGCTTCCCGCCGCCCTGCGGCGCGCCTGGCTGCTGAGCCGACAGGCCGATCCCCGGGCCACTTTCGCCCTCGCCGTCTGCGCCCTGAGTTGCGCGCTCCTCACCGCCGGCGCCTTGCGCGCCACCTCCGCCCTCCTGGCGGCCCTCCTTGCCCCGGGGACCGCCTCGCACCGCCTGGACCAGGCCCTGCCCGCTCTGGTGACCGTGACCGTGACGGTCTGCGGGAGCTACCTGGCCGACGCCGCCACCCGCTTCTACGCGAACCGGCTCGCCCCGCAGGTCCACCGGGAAGCCGACCTCGCCGTCATCACCGCGGCCACCACCGCGGAGCTGAGCGCCTTCGAGGACTCGGCCTTCGAGGACGGCCGGTTCGCCGCCACGCAAGGCGCCGAGAAGATGCCCGAGCTGGTCGGGGGCGCCCAGAGCCTGATCTCCGCGTGCGCCCAGTTCCTTGCCGCCTCGGCCGTCGTCGCCACCCTTGATGCGGCGCTCCTGCCCCTGCTGCTCCTGGCCGTACTCCCCCGCGTGTGGGGAACCGTGCGCGCCGCCCGGCTCGACCACGAGGCCGCGCACCGCAACGTCGCCGACACCCGGCTGCGCAGGGTCCTGGCCCAGTACACCACCGACCGTGGAACCGCCGCCGAACTGCGCTCGGGCACCATGGGCGGCTTCCTGCTGGAGCAGTACCGCATCATCTCCGGCCGTCTGGAGACCGAACAGATCACCGCCTCCCGCCGTGCCGCCCTCACCCAGGGCGCGGGCGACTTCCTCGCCGCGCTCGCCACGGCCGTCGTCTGGGCGGGCATCCTCTACCTGGCGCTCACCGGGCGAATGGACGTCGCGACCGCCGCCACCACCGTCCTCGTGGTGCGTACCGCCAACGCCTCCCTGTCCGGCGGCGTCCGCGCCTCGGCCCGCCTGTTCTCCACCAGCCTCTACGTCAACGACTGGGCGCACTTCCTCGATCACGCCGACGCCTGGGCCATGCGACGCGGCACCACCACGGCCCCGGCCGGCGGACCGCAGGTGATCCGGGCCCGTGAGCTGACCTTCACCTATCCGGGCAAGACGTCCCCGGCGGTCGACCGCGTCAGCCTCGACGTGAAACGGGGCCAAGTCGTCGCACTCGTAGGGGAGAACGGCTCCGGCAAGACCACCCTGGCCAAGCTACTGACCGGCCTGTACCTGCCCGCCTCCGGCTCCGTCACCTGGGACGGGCAGCACCTGGCGGACCTCAGCCCCGAAACGGTCTGGCGGAACACCGCGATGGTTCCGCAGGACTACACCCGCTGGCCGCTCGCGGCACGGGAGAACATCACACTGGGCCAGCCCCGCCCCGAGGGCGACCACACGGTGCGCGCGGCGGCCGAACTCGCCGGTGCCGACTCGGTACTCACGCAGCTCCCCGACGGCCTCGACACCTCCCTCGCCCGCTCCTGGTGGGGCGGCCACGACCTCTCCGGCGGACAGTGGCAGCGCATCGCGATCGCCCGCGCCTTCCACCGTGACGCCCCGGTCCTGATCCTCGACGAGCCGACCGCCGCCCTCGACGCCCGCGCCGAACACCAGATCTTCCAGCGCCTCCGCCAGCTCTCCGAAGGACGGGCCGCACTCTTCATCACCCACCGCCTGGCCAACGCCCGCCTCGCGGACACGATCGTCGTCCTGCGGAACGGCTCCGTTGCGGAGACTGGGACGTACAGCGAACTCCTGCACCTCGGCGGCTTGTTCGCCGAACTTCATCGCTTGCAGGAAGGCGGGGGGTGAGCGGCGCGACCGCACCCGTCCCCGAGTAACTTCCGCGAGCAACGGCCGCCCGGCCCGGGAACAGTCGAGCAGGATCTTGCCTGCTTGTAGGGGCTCGGGCCATCCCCGCAGACACGGGAGCAGGCCTACCTGCACCAGCGTCACGACGACCTGGAGGGTCCATCCCCGCACGCGCGGGGAGCAGCGGCAGCCCGACCTCAACCCGGACAAGTGGACGGGACCATCCCCGCACGCGCGGGGAGCAGCTGGCGGCGGCACTGGCTTTCCCTCCGGCCCCGGGACCATCCCCGCACGCGCGGGGAGCAGCAGGTCGTCGCGATCCATCTCCCTTGCCAGCCGGGACCATCCCCGCACGCGCGGGCAGCAGTTGACGCTCCCAGCCACGGCGAAGAGGGGCACGGGACCATCCCCGCACGCGCGGGGAGCAGCGGGCCCCGGCAGGGACGCCGTCCCGTTCGAGGGGACCATCCCCGCACGCGCGGGGAGCAGACGTGCGAGTGTCTCTCGGTCCGGTCTCTGCCGGGACCATCCCCGCACGCGCGGGGAGCAGTCGATCTGTGGCCACCGGTATGGGTGCCCTGAGGGACCATCCCCGCACGCGCGGGGAGCAGATCGCGGGCCCGACGTGGGGGAACGGCGGCTGGGGACCATCCCCGCACGCGCGGGGAGCAGAAACGGCGTTCGGAACGGTAGTAAACGGCATCGGGACCATCCCCGCACGCGCGGGGAGCAGTGGTCGGCAGCGCTGACCGAACGTGGCAATCGGGGACCATCCCCGCACGCGCGGGGAGCAGCCACCCGGGAACGTCCACGTCGACCCAGCCGGGGGACCATCCCCGCACGCGCGGGGAGCAGCTCGGCGAGGACCGCAACGACTACAACCTGGAGGGACCATCCCCGCACGCGCGGGGAGCAGCGCGTTGGAACGGATCTTCTCGGCGTCGCCGAGGGACCATCCCCGCACGCGCGGGGAGCAGACGTCGCGAACGTCGCGCGCACGTCATCCCAGGGGACCATCCCCGCACGCGCGGGGAGCAGCCGCCGCCGCCGGCACCGCACTCCTGGCACGCGGGACCATCCCCGCACGCGCGGGGAGCAGCTCCTCGACGCCTCCCGCGACCTCGACACGACGGGACCATCCCCGCACGCGCGGGGAGCAGTCTTGGTGACCTGCGGTTTTACCTCGGCTCGGGACCGGTTTTTGCAACTTTCGAAGAAACGGACCTTTGCCGCATTACACCTCCGGGCGGTATCGGATCGACGTCATTCCACGCATACACCGGCCTGGCGGCAGGAGGCCGGGCAGCAGGGGCGGGAGGGCCGACGCGTTAATTCGGCTGTCCCACCGGCCGCAGCGTGACCGTGTTGATGTCGACTCCCCTGGGTTGCTCCAGGACCCACTGCACCGTGCGGGCGACGTCTTCCGGGCTGAGCACCGGGCCGGGTGGGGTGCCGCCCCTGCCGTCCCAGAACGGGGTGTCGACCTTGCCGGGGGCGATGAGGCTTACCCCGACTCCGGACTCGGTGACCAGCATCCGTACGTTCTCCGCCAAGGCGTGCACCGCCCACTTCGTGACCGAGTAGAAGTTGCCCGGCGTGTTCTTGACGCCGGCCACCGAGCCGATCAGGACGATCCGGCCGCCCGACTCCTTCAGCTCCTCCAGTGACTCCCGGACGAGGAGCGTCGGGCCCATGACGTTGGTGAGCAGCATCGTCCGCATCGCCTCGGGGTCGCCGGTGGTCACCGTGTCGTGCGTGGAGAACCCGGCGTTGGCCACGACGTGGTCGATCTTCCCGAAGTGCTCCACGGTCGTCTCGACGGCGCGCGCGACATGTTCCGGATCGGACGCGTCCCCGGCCACCGTCACCAACCCCCATGGATCACCGAGTGACTTGACCAGCGCCGACAGCCGCCCGGCGTCCCGCCCGGTGGTGACGACACGGTGTCCCCGTTCGAGGAGCCCCTGTACCGTCGCGGCTCCGATCCCCGTGGAACCGCCCGTCAGCAGGGTGACGGGCTTGGTGGTGGCCATGCTTCTCCTCCTGGCGTGATTCCGGGGGCCTCGGCAGAGGCACGCCACGCCCCGCCGAGAGCCCACGTCCCAGAAAACCCTAACTTGCCCTCGCGTAACGGGGTTTCGATGAGTTCGCAGGCTCCGCACACCCGTTCATGCGACGCCTGAGCCCTCCGCGAGGAACCAGCATCTGACGCCGCCGGTCAGGCGATCACCGCGCGGAGCGGGAGGGCTACGACTAGCAGGGCGGCCACGAGGACCAGTCCGCCGCTCGTCCACAGCGGGCCCAGCGCTCCGGCCGCGCCGCCGAGTGTCGTCGCGGCGAGGAGCGGTCCGGCGGTGGCACCGACGTTGAGGGCCGACGTCGCGTAGGCGCCGGCCATGGTGGGCGCCGCTGCCGACTCGTAGAGGACACGCGCGATCAAGGTGCTGCCCACCGCGAACGACAGCGCGCCCTGCACGAAGACGAGCGTGAGCAGGACGACCGGCCGTTCGGCCAGGAGCGCCAGGGCGAACCAGCCGACGAGCAGGGCGGGTCCGGCAGTCGCCACGACCTGGCCGGGGCGTTGGTCGGACAGCCGTCCTGCGAGGGTGACACCGACGAAGGAACCCGCACCGAAGAGCATGAGCGCGACCGGGACCCACCGACTGTCGAGCCCCGCGCTGTCCGTCACGACCGGGGCGAGGAAGGTGAAGCTGCCGAAGGTCGCGGCGTTCACCAGGGCGGCGAGCAGCATGACTTGGAGCAGCCGGGGCTTTCCGAGCTGGGCGAGTTCCGGTCCCAGATCAGCGGCGGCGCCGTCCCCGTCCTCGGCGTGTTCCGGCCGCGCGGGCAGTCCCACGAGGACGCCGACGGCTGCGGGCAGGCAGAGAGCCGCGACGGCCCAGAACGTGGCCCGCCAGCCGAGCAACGCGCCGAGGACCGAACCGCCCGGCACCCCGGCGATCGTGGCCACCGTCGTGCCGGACAGCAGTACGGCGAGCGCGCGGCCCTTCTTGTCGGACGGCACCAGCGTGGCGGCGGTGGTCAGGGCTACGGCGAGGAAGCCCGCGTTCGCGAGCGCGGCGACGACCCGGGTGGCGAACAGGAGCGCGAAGTTCGTGACGACGGCGCCCACGGCGTGGGACGCCGCGAACGCGAGGACGAACCCCAGGAGGGCAGTCCTACGAGGCCAGTTGCGGGCGAGCGCGGCCACGAGTGGCGCACCGACGATCATCCCGAGCGCGAAGGCCGGGGTGAGCGTACCGGCCGTCGCGACGCTCACGTCGAGGGAGGCGGCGAGGTCCGGCAGAAGACCGGCGAGCATGAACTCGGAGGTACCCATGGCGAAGACCGCCAGGGCAAGGAGGTACAGCGGAAAAGGCATCGAGTGATCCCGGGGTGAGGAGAGGCGAGAGGAGACGTCTCGTCACCGCGGCCAGCCCCACGGGCACCCGCGTCCGGCCGCAGAACACGGCGGGACGACTGGACTACGAACTCAGCGGCACAGGGGGCTGACGGCGTGACCGAAAGCCCCCGACTCGTCTGACTCGGGGCTCGACATGACTCGCACGTTACCGGGTCGGGCCGTCGACGCGTACGCCAATACGGCGCCCGTACTGGTGCGGATGCCGGCTTGGCCGGGAACGGTGCTACCCCTGCGCGTACTTAGGTGGACGAGGCCACCCAAGTACGCGCAGGGAGCACAGCGGCCCCGGCGGCAGCACGATGACGGGCCTGGGGCCAACCCCGCGCGCGGGGAGCACTGACGGAGATCTACCCCAACTGGACCCCCCGGGGGGGGCCATCCCCGCACGCGCGGGGAGCACTGCAGGACGTTGTCGGCGTACCAGCCCGCGTGGGGGCCATCCCCGCACGCGCGGGGAGCACCTCAGCGCACCGCGTCCCGTGCCTCGCAGGGCGGGGCCATCCCCGCCCACGCGGGGAGCACTCTCCCAGACCTGCGGTTTTCCCCGGGCAACAGGCCAGTTTCCGCAACTTTCGCAGAAAAGGACTATTGCCGCATTCCACGCCCACCCCGGCCCCGTGAGGTTACTTCCCCGCCCCCGACCGCGCCCCCGGTTCCCCGTCCGGCGTGGTGGTCGTGCCCAGGCCCAGGGGGCCCAGGATCTCCGCTGCCATGACGCGGCCCGCTTCCTCCGCGAGGTCGTCCTCCGCGACGAGGTCCTGGTCGGTGTCGAGGCCGTCCAGGGGGGTGAGGGGCTGGTCCAGGCGGACGTGGGTGACGAGGGACTGGAGGGCGCGCAGGGAGGCCGAGGCCATCGGGCCCCAGTTGGTGAAGTAGGAGAACTGCCACCACCACAGGGCCTCCGAGGTGCGGCCCGCGCGGTAGTGGGCCATGCCGTGGCGCAGGTCGGTGACGACGCCGGAGAGGTCGTCCGAGAGGCGGTGGGCGACCGGGGCCTGGCGCGGCTCGTACGGGTCGAAGACCTCGGAGAAGACGTCGACCGGGTCCAGCAGCGTGGCCAGGCCCTCCCGCAGGGTGTCGAAGTCCGGTTCGGCGCCGAGGTCCGGTTCGTAGCGCTCGTCCGGCAGGATGTCCTCGTACGCGCCGAGCCGGCCGCCCGCCAGGAGCAGCTGGGAGACCTCCAGCAGGAGGTACGGGACGGCGCTGTCGGGGTCGTCGCCCTTCGCGATCTCGGTGACCGCGACGATGAAGCTCTCGACCTGGTCGGCGATCTGGACGGCGAAGTCGGAGGGGCCCTCGGCCCCGTCGTGGCGCAGTGTCGCTTCGGTCGCGTCGCTCGCGCCCGGCACGTCGGACTCAGACATCGAGAAGTCGTCTCCCTTCGAAGGCCCGGCCAAGGGTGACCTCGTCCGCGTACTCAAGGTCACCTCCGACCGGCAGTCCGCTGGCCAGGCGGGTGACCTTGAGGCCCATGGGCTTGATCATGCGGGCGAGGTACGTCGCCGTCGCCTCGCCCTCCAGGTTCGGGTCGGTCGCGAGGATCAGCTCGGTCACCGTGCCGTCGGCCAGGCGCGCGAGCAGTTCCCTGATCCGCAGATCGTCGGGGCCGACGCCCTCGATCGGGCTGATCGCCCCGCCGAGCACGTGGTACTTGCCCCGGAACTCCCGGGTCCGCTCGATCGCGACGACGTCCTTCGGCTCCTCCACGACACAGATCACCGTGGGGTCGCGGCGCTGGTCGCGGCAGATGCCGCACCGCTCCTCCTGGGCCACGTTCCCGCACACCGCGCAGAAACGGACCTTCGCCTTGACCTCCATCAGGGCGTTCGCGAGCCGCCGTACGTCCGTCGGCTCGGTCTGGAGGATGTGGAAGGCGATCCGCTGCGCGCTCTTCGGACCGACGCCGGGGAGCCTTCCCAGTTCGTCGATGAGGTCCTGGACCACGCCTTCGTACAACGGATCAGTCGCCTTTCCTGACCGCCGGCCCCGGGGGCGGGGACGGCGGGATGTCTTCGGTCTTCAACGTTCAGTGCTCAGTGTTCAGTGTTCAGCACTCATCAGTGCTCGGTGTTTCAAGTGCGGTGTTCGGTGCTCGGTGTTCCAGGACGTTCGGCCTTCGGTCCTCGGTCCTCGGTCCTCGGGCCTCGGTCCTCGGGTTCACGGTAGGGGGAGCGGCTGTCCCGGGGAAGGGGCGACGGCCCGGGGCCCGCCGCTCTCCCACAAGCTTCGCGAAGACTCCGCACACCCCCGGCCGAGAACCGCACGCTCCCCCGAGATCCCCGAGACGGGCCGGAGAGGCCGGGCGGGGCCGAGGGGGACCGGGCGGACTGGACAGGAAGAGGTCAGAACGGCAGGCCCGGGAGGCCGCCGCCTCCGCCGAGGCCCTGCGCGAGCGGGCCCAGCTTCTCCTGCTGGAGCTGCTGCGCGTTCTCGTTGGCGGCCTGGACCGCCGCGACGACCAGGTCGGCCAGGGTCTCGGTGTCCTCCGGGTCGACCGCCTTCGGGTCGATCACGAGGGAACGCAGCTCGCCCGAGCCGTTCACCGTCGCCCTGACGAGGCCGCCGCCCGCCTGGCCGTCGACCTCCGTCGCCGCCAGCTCCTCCTGGGCCTGGGCAAGGTCCTGCTGCATCTTCTGGGCCTGCTGAAGCAGCTGCTGCATGTTGGGCTGGCCACCACCGGGGATCACGATCAGCTCCTGGCTCTTCGCTCTTCGACACCGCCGGACTGCTCTCCGGACGGCTACGGGTCACAGTGTCTTCGTCGTCTTCGTCTTGCGTCTTGCGTCTTGCGTCTTACGTCTTCGTCTTGCCTCTTCGCAGTACTGCTGAGGGCCCTGGGCGCTGGCCGGGCACCGCTGTGGGCACACGGCTGCGGGTCCTGCTCGGGTGGCTTCACCATTCCACCCGCATCGAGCGTACGTGAGCCGGGTACCCGCTGCCCCGGCACTCTTTCGAGTGATGCCGGACACGGTCCTATACCTGATCACACCCCTCGTCCGGGCGGAAAGTGCGCGAAACCGGGCCCGCCCCCACCCATTGGGCGGTAGGAAGGTGCCTTCCACCGGAGCGGCGCGCGACGGCCTGACCGCGTACGTCGTCACGGAAGGGACGCGACCCGCGCTCCGGGGCGCGAGCGGGACGCGTACGGGAGTGGCGCACGGAACCCGTACCGGACCCGTACCGGCGCTCACGGACCGCTCACGGGCGCGTACGGGGGAGGCGCGCGACTGTGCGTAAATGGGCGATCCGCAAGGTCGCGATCCGTGCGGGCGCGGAGGCCGCGGGATGCGCGGTCGCGCCGAGAAGCGGGTCACCGAGACGCGCGGTCGCCGAGATGCAGAGGCAGGCAGAGGGAGTGGACGGGTGAGTCAGCCGGACATGCAGCCCGGGGGTCCTCCCCAGGACCCCCGCGAGGAGCGGCCGGGACCCGGTGAGCCCGAGGAGGCCCGGCCGGACCTGACCGGTCGCCCGTTCCCGCTCGGCGACTGGGGCGAACCGGCCGAGCGGCTGGACGAGCTGTACCAGTGGGTGGAGGCCGGGGCGCTGCGTACCGCGCAGTGGTACCTGTCCGACCGGTTCTGGAAGCGCCGCGCGGCCCGCGTCCTGCGGGCCGGTGCCGCCACGGGCGTCGTGGCGGGCGCCGCGCTGCCGATACTGGATCTCGCGGGGCGGCTGGAGGGGACCGCGCAGTGGGGGTACCTCTCGCTGCTCGTCGCGGGCGCCTGCGTGGCCTGCGACCGCTACCTCGGGCTGACCTCGGGCTGGATGCGGGACGTGGCGACCGCGCAGGCCGTGCAGCGGCGCCTGCAGACCCTCCAGTTCGACTGGGCGTCCGAGAGCGTCCGGGAGGTGCTCGGCCCGGCCGAGGGCACCGCGAGCGAGGCCACCGAGCGGTGCCTGACGGTGCTGCGGCGCTTCACCGAGGACATCACCGAACTCGTCCGGTCCGAGACCGCCGACTGGATGGTGGAGTTCCACTCCGGACCGGCCCCGCTCGCCGCCCAGTCGGCCCCCGCGGCGGGCGGCCACCGCGCCGAGATTCCCGTGCAGGGACGTTTCTCGATGCCGTCGGGCGCCCGGCCCAACATGCCGAGGCAGCGGCCCCCCGAGGCCCGGTGAGGGGCCCCGGGGGGCGTGGCGGCCGCCCGTACTCCCGGCGGCCGCCCGCCCCCTCAGCTCACCTCAACTCCGCTCAGCCCAGGCCGGCTCAGCTGAACACGATCATCGAGCCCTGGGCCATGCTCCTGGTGGCCGCCGTGTGCAGGCCGAGCCACACGTGCCGCTCCCTGGCGAAGGGGCCGTCGTCCTGGACCACCGGGGCGGCCCGTTCCTCCAGCCCGGTCGGTCCGGCGGGCGGGGCGGGCGCGGCCGGCGGGTTGGCGGGGTCGATGCCGAGGACGGGCGCGACGAGTTCCAGCTCCCGCAGCAGCCCGTGCGAGGAACCCAGCGGGCCGCCCCCTTCGAGGAGTTCGTCGTTGGCCAGCGGTACGGGGAAGTCGAGCGGGACGTAGGCGCCCGCGTGGTCGTAGTGCCACACGAGGTGCGACTGCTGCGCGGTCGGCTCGAACATCTCCAGCAACTGCTCGTAGTCCCCGCCCAGTTCGTCCACCGGGCTCACTTCGAGTCCGCACAGCTTCAGCAGGTAGGCCCGGCGCAGGAAGTGCAGGGCGTCGTAGTCGAAGCCCGCGACGGGCGCGACGTCCCCGGACAGCCCCGGCATGTAGGCGTAGACCGGCACGGGCGGCAGTCCGGCGGCCCCGAGGGCCTGGTCGTAGGTGGCGATTTCCTCGGCGAAGGGGTTGTCGGGGCTGTGGCACAGCACGTCGACCAAGGGGACCAACCACAGGTCACAGGCCAAGAGGGCGTCTCCTCAAGCGTCTCGGCGTTTCAGTGTTCGGAGCGTTCGCAGTGTCGCGCAGCTCCACGGACGGAGCGGCGCGCACGTCTTCACGTTCGGGTCGCTCGGCGTTACGGACGGGGTAGGACGTTGCGGGCGGGATCGGCGTTACGGATGGGTTCGCCGTTCCGGTGTCACGCGTCCCGGCGGTGCGGAACAGCGTAGTGCGGGCGCCCGGACTGGCGTAGATCCCGGCCGGTGACGGTTCGGACGCGGTACGCCCCCAGGGCCCCCGGGACCTCTACGACATCAGCGACATCAGCGACATCAGCGACAAGGGATCAGAACCTCCCGCCGCAGCGCGCCGCCGGTCCCTCGCCGCCGCCCGCGAGGTGTTCGATGAGCCGCAGGGAGTCCCGGTTGTACGCCGTGACGAGGGCCTGCGCGGCCTGCGGGTCGCCGCTCAGCATGACGTCGACCAGTTCGCCGTGGCCCGTCCACAGCAGTCCGCGCAGTTCGGGCTGGCGGCGCAGGAAGGGGACGGCCCCGACCCAGGACTGCACGCGCAGCCGGTGCAGGAAGTCCGACAGGTACGGGTTGCCGAAGACCGCGCTCAGCTCGCGCCAGAACCGCAGGTCGTAGCCGATCAGTACGTTGAGGTCGCCGGCCGCCGCCGCGCGCTGGGCCTCCTCGCCGCGCCGCCGGATGGAGACGAGGGCGCCGGGCGTGGAGCGCAGCAGGTCCTCGGTGGCGATCCCGCCGAACACGGCGTCGGAGACGAGGCAGCGGGCCTCGATCATGTTGCGGAAGTCGTCGAGCGAGAAGGTGTGGACGCGGAAACCGCGGTGCTGCACCGAGTCCAGCAGCCCCTGCGCCGAGAGGTCGACCAGCGCCTCACGCACGGGCGTCGCGGACACCCCGTACTGCTCGGCTATCTCCTTGACGGTGAACTCCTGGCCGGGGGCCAGCCGGCCCGCGAGGACCTCGTCGCGCAGGGCGTCCGCGATCTGCTGCCGCAGGGTGCTGCGGGTGACAGCGCTGCTGTCGGTACCGCGCATCGTCGGTATGCCTCCCTGGGCCGCGTTCGCGGTCGCCGTCGCCGTCCGTCCTCGTCCGTCCGTTCCTCGTCGGAGCAGGAGCGGGAGCACGACACCTTACGCGCCCGCTCCGCGCCCCGAGCAATTCACATGGTAACGATTGAGGTCAGGGCCCCGAGAAGGAGCCCTGACCTCAGCGTACGGCACACACCTGACGGTCCGTCGGGAGCGGACCGGCCCGATCCCCGGAACCGGTCCGCCCGGAGCGCCCGAGACAGCGAGGCCGTCCGCGAGGGGCAGCGCCTCAGACAGTGAAGCCGTCCGCGACGGTGAGCGCCTCGTCCAGGGCGGCGAGGCCCTCCTTCGCCTCCGCCTCACTGATGTTGAGCGCCGGCACGACGTGCGTGCGGTTCATGTTCACGAAGGGCCACAGGCCGTTCTTCTTCGCGGCGGCGGCGAAGGCGTTCATGGGCGCCGCGGCCTCCCCGCTCGCGTTGTACGGGGTGAGCGGTTCGCGCGTCGCCGGGTCCCGGACGAGTTCCAGCGCCCAGAACATGCCGAGGCCGCGCACCTCGCCGACGCTCGGGTGCCGTCCGGCGATCTCCCGCAGCCGGGGGCCGATCAGCTCCTCGCCGAGCCGGGCGGCGTGCTCCACGACGCCCTCCTCCTCCATCGCGTTGATCGTGGCGACGGCGGCGGCGCAGGCGAGCGGGTGCCCGGAGTACGTGAGCCCGCCCGGGTAGGGGCGGCGCGCGAAGGTCTCGGCGATCGCGCCGTTGATCGCGACCCCGCCGAGCGGCACGTAACCGGAGTTGACGCCCTTCGCGAAGGTCATCAGGTCCGGTACGACGTCGAAGTGCTCGGCCGCGAACCACTTGCCGGTCCGCCCGAAGCCGGCCATCACCTCGTCCAGGACGAAGACGATGCCGTGGCGGTCGCACAGCTCCCGGACGCCCTGGAGGTAGCCGGGCGGCGGCACCATGATCCCGGCCGTGCCGGGGACGGTCTCCAGCACGATCGCGGCGATCGTCTGCGGACCCTCGTACGCGATCGTGTCCTCCAGGTGCGTGAGGGCGCGCTCGCACTCCTGCTGCTCGTTCTCGGCGTAGAACGCGCTGCGGTACAGGAACGGCGCCCAGAAGTGCACGACCCCGGCCGCACCGGTGTCGGAGGCCCAACGGCGCGGGTCACCCGTGAGGTTGATCGCGGCGGAGGTCGAGCCGTGGTACGAGCGGTAGGCGCTGAGGACCTTGGCGCGGCCGGTGTGCACGCGGGCCATGCGGACGGCGTTCTCGACCGCCTCCGCGCCCCCGTTGGTGAAGAAGATCTTGTCGAGGTCGCCGGGGGTGCGCTCCGCGACGAGCCGGGCGGCCTCCGAACGGGACTCGATCGCGAAGGCGGGCGCGAAGGTCGTGAGCTTCCCGGCCTGCTCCTGGATCGCGGCGACCACCTTCGGGTGCTGGTACCCGATGTTGGTGAAGACGAGGCCGCTGGTGAAGTCGAGGTAGCTGTTGCCTTCGTAGTCCCAGAAGTACGAGCCCTCGGCGCCGGCGACGGCGAGCGGATCGATCAGTTCCTGGGCGGACCAGGAGTGGAACACGTGCGCGCGGTCGGCGGCCTTGACGGCGGCACCGAGCTGGGGGTTCGGCTGAGGAAGCTGAGGGGTCATGCCGTCCAGGCTAGGAGACGCCCCCGGTGTCCGACATGGGCGTTCCGTCAGCGGGCCGGGGCGGGGGGACGACAGAGTGTCGGGGACGACAGAGTGTCGGGGACGACGGGCGATGGGCGACCGGGGCGCCCCCGCGCCCCCGCGCCGCCCGGTGTCCGCTGACCACCGTCCGCCGTCCCGCCCGCCGTCACCGGGAGTACTTCGTGAGCTGTGCGGGCGGGGCCCGGTAGAGGTGCCTGCCGGGTGCTCCCGGGCCGGGCGACGCGAGCGGTACGCGTACGAGGTGGAAGGACGCGGCCACGTACCCGTCCCCTTTCCGGAGGGTGGACGGACAGCGGACGGTGGCCGTGAGCGAGAGCGGACCGGCGGGCGGACGGACGGACCGGCGGACCGGCGGACGGACCGGCGGGCGGGCGGACCGGCGGAACCGAACATTCCCCCCGCCCGCGCGGAACGGCACGCGAACACTCCCCGGCCACTCCCCCACCGGCCGCCACCACCCCCTCCCCCCGCCGTACGGTGACCGCACCCCCACGCGTCGAGGCCCAGCCGAGGGAGTACGCGGTCGTGGAATGGCTCAGCGCGGAGAACGTCGTCGCGGTGCTCACCGCCGTACTCGGTGTCATCGCCTCGGTCGTGCTGCTCTGGTACGAGAGACGCGTGCCGCGCCGCCGGCACATCGGCTACCGCGTGCAGGTGGACATGCCGATACGCGCGCGGGACGCGGGCCGCGAGCAGGGCCGGGTCCCGGCGACGCTCGGCCTGTTCGACGGCTTCGGCGACGACGCGCCCGCCGGCCCCGGTACCAGCCTGGTGCTGCTGCGCGTGGAGAACGACGGCTCCCAGTCCATCGACGCCAGCCACTACACGGGCCACGAACTGCACGGACTGACCGCCGAGTTCACCGGCCGGACGGTACGCGGACTGGACGTGACGCAGCGCCCCGGCTCGGAACACCTGCTCGCGCACTTCGCGCCGAGCGGCGGTCTGTCCTACTCGGGCAGCGTCCTCGACATCCCCCGGGTGCCGCTGAACCGGGGCGAGTACTACAAGCTCCTGGTGCTGCTGGACGGCGGCGAGGTGGGCGGCGAGGTGAAGGTGAGCGGCGGCCTGCTGGAGGGCCGGGTCACCCCGAACCGGGCGCTGTCCCCCGACGAGACCCCGCCGCTGCTGTCCCGCGCGGCCCGCGTCAGCATCGCCGTGCTGACCGCCTTCGTCCTGACCCTGGCGACCCTCATCCTCCTGCCCAACGACGTACCGCCGCGCGGCTGCGCGACCGGCACGCTCACCCTGACCGGCTCGACGGCCTTCCGCCCGGTCGCCGAGGAACTGGGCCAGAAGTACGAGGCGGAGTGCCCCGGTTCGCGGATCAGGGTGGAGACGCGGGGCAGCACGGAGGGCATCAAGCGGCTCACGGAGACCGGGGGCGCGGACACGTCAGGCTCCCCCTCGGTGATCGCCTTCTCGGACGGCGCGAAACCGGCGGGCTACCCCCGGCTCCAGGGCCACCGCGTCGCCGTCTCGGTGTTCTCCCTCGTCGTCAACGACTCGGTGCCGCTGAAGGACCTGAGCAGCGAACGGATCAAGAACCTGTACTTCGGCCGGACCACGAACTGGAGCAAGGTCGACGGCCCGGACCTCCCCGTGGTGCTCGTGAGCCGCGACGCGAGTTCAGGCACCAGGCGAGTGCTGGAGGACCGCGTCCTGCACGGCCGGGAGAAGGCCGTATCGGCGAGCGTGTGCGGCGTCAAGGACAACCCGCACGTCAAGATCAACCGCTGCGAGGAGGAGGACACCCGGCACGTCCTCGACGTCGTCGCGCGAACGGAGGGCGCCCTCGGCTACGCCGACCTCGGCACCGACCAGCACCTGCCCGCCGGCCTCCACCCGCTCTCCATCGACGGCCACCGCCCCTCCGCCGACGACCTGACCGCCAGCCGCTACCCCTTCCGCGAGATCGAGTACGCCTACACCTACGGCAACCCGCCCAGCAGCTCCCTGGTCGCCGACTTCCTCACCTTCATGATCCACGGCGCGGGCCAGGAGATTGTCCGCACCCGCGGCCATCTCCCGTGCTACACCCCGGAGGGACTGAAACTGTGCGGGGGATGAGGGCGCTCGCCGCACCGCCCCGGTGTGGTGTCACCGGTTGACGGCCTGGACTTCGCGTACGACGACGTCCTGGGCGGCGCCGAATTCTCCGTCGGGCAGGTTCTGTGGCTGGGCGATGCCGGTGCCGGTCCAGTGGATCTTCCAGGTGAGGGTGGCGCGCAGGGGGTAGCTCCCGCCGTGGGAGGAGCGCAGGTAGGTGACGCCGCAGGGTGGGGTGCGGTCGGCTTTCCCCGGTGCGTAGGGCTCGCCGATGTGCCCGTCGGTGATCGGGCAGATTCCGGAGGCGGGGAGGCTGCGGGCGTCGTCGGTGCCGGGTTCGATGCGCAGCGACACAGGCTCGGCGACGGTCGTGGCCTGGATCCCCAGGCGGGGCACGGAGGCGGTGACGGCCACGGGTTCGAAGCGGGCGCCGTCCAGCCAGGCCCAGGTCGGCAGGTTGACCTTCGACTCGGCGGCCGGGGCGAGTTCCACGGTGGTGGAAGGCACCCGGATCTCCGCGTAGGCGAGCTGGGCGAGGACTTCGGGCGTCACGGCCTGGGGCGCGTCGGCGGGCGGCGGGTCTCCCGTGTCGACCCAGAAGATCGGCTTGTCGCAGGACAGCGCGTCCGGGTCGCCTTCGCGTCCCGGCGTCACGAACGAGTCCCAGAAGAACCCGTCCCCGGCCTTGGCCTTGTTGAAGTCCTTGTACTCCCCGCCCTCGACATACCGTTTACGCTGCGTCGCGTCCCACTCCGGGCTGGTGGAGTCCACCGCCCAGATCGGCTCCAGATACTTCTGCAACTCGTCGGGCGTGTACTTCGGCGCGTAATAGCAGGCGGGCGGCTCCCACTCGGACGCGGCAGCCACCGGCCCGGCCCCCTGCCCACGCCCGTTACGCGAGCGGTCGATGACGACACCCGCGCCGGCGGCGGTCGCGGACAGCTTGCCGGAGTCGTCGGCGGTGCCGGAGACGTGCTCGTCGCCCTTGTCATCGCCGAGTACCGCCGACGCCTGCGTCGGGCAGAGAAGGATCAGTGCTGCCGCACATCCGGCCCACGCCCAGCTTCTCCTCACGGCTGGCACAGGTCGCTCCCCGCATCGGATACGAGCTTCTCCGTGACCCATACGCCCTTGTCGTTGAGCCGGAGCCGGGCGTTGTAGAGGACGTAGCCGTCCTTGGTGGCCGGAGTCACCTTCGTCTTCCCGGTCTTGACGTTCTTGCGGTACGCCTTGCTCTGGTCCTCGCAGTACGTGAACCCAGCGGTGTGGTCGTCGTTGATCTGCACGTTCGGCTTGGAGTACCGCATGACTCCGGTGGTCCGGTCGTGCGTGTCGACGAAACGCTGTACATACGCCTGAGCGCCGGCCGCCGACTCCCCGGCCGTGTAGAAGCGGAAAGCCGGATCGTCCGGGTCCTGCCGGGCAATGGCCATGTCCACGGCTTGGAGGTACTGACGCGTGTCCGCCATCACCGCGTCCTTCTTCGCATCCCCCGTCTTGGGCCACTCGAAGGTGTAAGTCAGGTCCGCGGGCAGCTCGATCTTCGGCCGCCCCGGAGCGGCCGAGGCGCTGGGACTGGGGCTGGCGGACGGGGAACTCCCGCCGGAGGTGTCGGCCCCGGCGACCGGCTTGTCGGCCTTGTCGTCAGACGCGTCGTCACCACCCCCGCACGCGGTGAGCGAGAAAGCGGCGACGGCACACAACGCGGTCACGGTCAGCAGAGGACGACGGCGGCGATTCACGGACGCACAACTCCCGGTGGGGCGAGACAAGACGGAACAAGGCACAGACCGCCCACGCTACCGACGGTACGGAATCAGCGCCACGAAACAGCCGATCGGTGCCGAGCCCGCCACCGACGTGAGGCCCACACGGTCACCGCTGTTGCCCGCCCCCGGCGCATGGCAGGGTAGTCGCCGACGACACGGAGAGGGGGCTTCGGTGGCTGCGTACCGTCCGGCGGACTGGCACGTCCTGGACCTGGACAAGGACCCGGTGCCAGGTGATCCGCAGCGAGTGAAGAAGCTGGCGGCCTCGCTGCACGACTTCGCGGACGACGTGGCCCAAGTCCTGCGCGACATCAAGGGGATGGCGGGCGAGGACGCGATCCTGTCCTGGGCCGGGAAGACCGCCGAATCCTTCACCGAGGAGTTCCAGGAAGCCCCCGGCAAACTGAAGAAACTCAAGAAGTCCTACGACCTCGCCGGCGACGCACTCGCCTCCTACTGGCCCGACCTGGAGAACGCGCAGAACCAGGCCGACAAGGCGCTGAGAGACGCCCGCACCGCCCGCGCCGACCTCGCGTCCGCACACACGGCTCTCGGCACCGCCACCGAGGGCGTGCGCACGGCGGACGCGAAGGCCGACTCCTACGACCCCGCCAAGAACCACGGCCGCGACGTCCCCAAGCCCGACGAGGCCGAGGTGCGCCGCGCCACCCGCAACGCCACCCACGCCCACGAACGGCAACAAGCCGCACAAGACCGCGTGAACGACGCACAGAGCGCCCTGGACGCGGCGAAGAAACTCGCCGAACAGGCACGCGGCCTGCGCCAGGAGGCGGCCCGGCGCACGGTCAAGAAGATCGAGGACGCCTCCGACGCCGGTATCCCCAACCGCCACTGGTGGGAGGAGGCCGTCGACTGGGTCGCCGACCACTGGGACGAGATCGTCACCGTCTGCAAATGGGTCGTGACCATCGTCGGGCTCATCGTGATGATCGTCGGCGGCCCGCTCGGCTGGCTCGTCTTCGCCGCCGCCCTCGTCGTCATGGCGGACACGATACGAAAAGTCATCAACGGCGAAGCCGGCTGGAGCGACCTCATCTGGGCCGCCCTCGACTGCATCCCCGCCACCAAAGGCCTCACCAGCCTCGCCAAACTCGGCAAACTCTGGAAAGCGGGCGGACTCCGGGCGCTGGGCGGCGGGGCCCTCAAAGGCATCGGCGGCGGACTCAAAGGGCTGGCCGGTGGAATCCGCGACGGATCGGCCAGTGTCGTCACCGCCGTCAAGGGGCTGGCCTCCCGAGGCAAGAGCCCCTTGTCATTCAAGGTCACTCCCTTCAAGGACGGCCGCCCGGGTATGCTCGTGTTCCGCCCAGGAGACACTCTCCTGAAAAGCATGAACCGCATCAAGAGCAATGGAAAATTCGATATCGGGATTCACGGGTCACCCACATCGGTGGGATACCAGATCAAAGAGGGGGCCGCTCATCTGGGTGAGAACTGGCACCATTTCGACCATCGCGAGATCGCATCCCTGATGCGCGCGCACGGCTGGAACGGAGAGCCCGTCAGGCTCCTCTCCTGCCAGACCGGCATGAAGGCTGACGGGTTCGCGCAGAACCTGTCCAATGCCCTCGGCGTCACAGTGGAGGCCCCCAACGACTTTCTATGGGTCTGGCCGCACGGAAGGACCGCCGTGGCCCCATTCAATTCCGCCGGAAACGGCATCCATCCCAGCATCCGCGGCGCCTTCGACATATTCCATCCCCATGGAGGGAGCTAATACATGCCCAAGCTGCCTGTACCTCATCGAGTGGGCGAAGCCCAAGAGGAAGCCGAGTTCAGCACCGACGGTCTTTCGGGTGAGATCATCGGCCGGCTGTCCAGCTTTCTGGAGGAGGCCGAGCCCCTGCTCTTTTCGCCGGGCACGATGCAGGACCCTTTTTCCGACTCCGTGAACATGCAAGTACGCGTCGGCATCATGACGGACGGGGAATGGGTCTGGCACCTCGCGTGGTCAGATTACGTCCACTACCACCACGTGTCGCCGCCGAGCGAGTTCCTTGAGCACATCGCCGCATTGGATTACACGGCCCCGGAGATCTCCGTCGAACGGGCCATGGAGATCATCGAGGCCGAAGGGATTCCTCTGCCTGATTGAGTTGCCCACGAGGAACCGGTGGTGGTCCCCTCGGACGAGGACAGAGCGTCGCCTCCCCGCGGACCGGAGTGGAGATCCTCAGCGCGAGGGGCGGCGGCACGGACGCGCCGGCCCCTGAGCGGGTTCCCTGTGCACCGCTGTCGCCCTCCCCGCGGGATTCCCGCGACGCGTCCGCGAGTTCGGCCGCCATCCCCCTGCCGTCCCGGACGAGCAGGCATGCGGCGTTCTCCGCGATCTGGGTGTCACGGTGGACTGACGGCTCGCGGCTCCGCAGCCGCGTCCTTGACCTGACCGGTCCGCCCGTCGCCGACGTGCTCCGCGACAGGAACCCCGCCGCGGTGACCGCCCCACAAGCGGGACGCGCCCCGGCGGCGGGGTGACCGGATGCGGTATCCGGTCACCCCGCCGAACGTCACCTCGTCGTCCTCAGCCGGGCGAAACGAGCCGTCGTCCTCAGATGAACGAGTTGACCTGGATGGTCTCCGTGCGGCCCGGGCCCACGCCGATCGCGGAGATCGGGGCGCCGGACATGTCCTCCAGGGCCTTCACGTAGTCCCGGGCGTTCTTCGGGAGTTCGTCGAAGGTCTGGGCCTTGGTGATGTCCTCGGACCAGCCCGGCAGGTACTCGTAGACCGGCTTCGCGTGGTGGAAGTCGGTCTGGCTGTAGGGCAGCTCCTCGACGCGCCTGCCGTCGATGTCGTACGCGACGCACACCGGGATGCGCTCCCAGCCGGTCAGGACGTCGAGCTTGGTCAGGAAGAAGTCGGTGAGGCCGTTGACGCGGGTCGCGTAGCGGGCGATCGGCGCGTCGAACCAGCCGCAGCGCCGGTCGCGGCCGGTGGTGACACCGCGCTCCCCGCCGATGCGGCGCAGCGCCTCGCCGTCCTCGTCGAGGAGTTCCGTCGGGAAGGGTCCCGCGCCCACGCGCGTGGTGTACGCCTTGAGGATGCCGATGACCCGGCTGATCTTCGTCGGGCCGATGCCGGAGCCCGTGGAGGCGCCGCCGGCGGTCGGGTTCGACGAGGTGACGAAGGGGTACGTGCCGTGGTCCACGTCCAGGAGCGTGCCCTGGCCGCCCTCCATCAGGACGACCTTGCCCTGGTCGAGGGCCTGGTTGAGGACCAGCGAGGTGTCCGCGACGTACGGCTTGATCTGGTCCGCGTAGCTCAGCAGCTCCTCGACGATCTGCCCGGGCTCGATCGCGCGGCGGTTGAAGAGCTTGACGAGCATCTGGTTCTTTATGTCCAGCGCCGCCTCCACCTTCTGCAGGAGGATCGACTCGTCGTACAGGTCCTGGACGCGGATACCGGTGCGGTTGATCTTGTCGGCGTAGGTCGGGCCGATGCCGCGCCCCGTCGTGCCGATCTTCCGCTTGCCGAGGAAACGTTCCGAGACCTTGTCCACCGTCACGTTGTACGACGTGATCAGGTGCGCGTTTCCGCTGATCAGGAGCTTGGACGTGTCGACGCCTCGCTCGTTCAGTCCGCTCAGCTCGGAGAGCAGGACCGCCGGGTCGACGACGACACCGTTGCCGATGACCGGCACGCAGCCGGGCGACAGAATGCCGGAGGGGAGGAGATGCAGCGCGTACTTCTGGTCGCCGACAACGACGGTGTGACCCGCGTTGTTGCCACCTTGGTAGCGCACCACGTAATCCACCGAGCCACCGAGCAGGTCGGTGGCCTTCCCCTTGCCCTCGTCACCCCACTGAGCACCGAGCAGCACAAGTGCGGGCACAGGCGTACACCCCTTCCGGGCGGGGCATGTCCAAGGTCGGGGCGTACGTGGCTACGACGTACACCGTTATCCCGGCGTCCGCCCGCAGGTAAGCGCGCACGTTCGCCGTCGACCGTCTTTGGCCGCGAGCCGTCGGACCGGTGCCCCGGAATAGACGAAGCCCCTGGCGCAATAGCGCAAGGGGCTCTTGCACAAAGACTGTACCCGAGGAAGGACAGAGGTGTCGGCTCCAGAGCCCGCCGCGTGCGGAGCGCCCTCGCTGCTGGTCCTCGTCGACCCCGCCGCCCGGCGGGTGGACGGCGAGTCCGTACGGATCGCCCGGGACGTCCTGGGCGCCGGAGCGCACACCAAGGTGTGCCTGCCCGAGGGGCCCGAGGAGTTCGCGCACGCCCTGCACCGCAGAGGGGCCCGGCAGCCCGTCGTGGTGGGTGACGACCGGGCGCTGCTGCGGGCCGTGTCCGTCCTGCACCGCGACCGCACGCTCGGCTCCTGCGTCGTCTCCCTCGTCCCGGTCGGGAGCGGGGGCCTGGACCTCGCGCACTCCCTGGGCGTCCCCACCTCGACCGTCGCGGCGGCCCGCGCCGTCCTGGACGGCTCCCCCAGCCCCCGTGACCTGCTGGTCGACGACAGCGACGGCGTGGTCCTCGGCCGGCTCCTGGTCCCCGCGCCGCCGAGGGACACCGGGCACGCGCACGCCGCGCACTGGCTGCGCACCTGCCAGTCCCTCGTCCGCACCCTCGCCGCGCGGCCCGCGCCGGGCGGGCACCACCCGGGGCACGGGCCGGAGGCCGGTCCGTACCGGCTGCGTGTCGAGGCCGACGGGAAGATCCTCGCCGACCTGGACGAACCCGTCGACGCGGTGACGATCACGCCCTCCGTCGCGGGCCTCGCCGACATCGAGATCCACCGGCCGGGCGCCACCGCCACCACCACCCCGACCAGTACGGAGCCGCGGGGCGGCGCCGAGTCCGGGGCGGCGGCCGTGCTCACGGCCCGGGCCCGTCGCGTCACCGTGTCCGGGCCCGACTTCCACTACCGCGCCGACACCCTGACCTCGGGCCCCGTCCGGCACCGCACCTGGGCGGTCCGCAAGGCGGCGTGGACACTCATGCTGCCGTGACCCGGGGCCGGGGGCGGACCTTCGGGCTGGTCCCGGGGGCCGTCCTCGCGGCTGTCCCGGCGGCTATCCCGGGGTGACCAGCCGCGCCTCGTACGCGAAGACGGCGGCCTGCGTACGGTCGCGCAGGCCCAGCTTCACGAGCACCCGGCTGACGTGGGTCTTGACCGTCGACTCGGCGACCACGAGGCGCTTGGCGATCTCCTGGTTCGACAGCCCCCGCGCGACCTGGATCAGCACCTCCGTCTCCCGCTCCGTCAGCTCCCCGTACGCCCCGCCCCGGTAGGCGGCGGGGCGCGCGGGCGCGTCGGCGACCTTCGCGAACTCCGTGATCAGCCGCCGTGTCACGCTCGGCGCGAGCAGCGCCTCGCCGCTCGCCACGATCCGCACGCCTTCGGCGAGCTGACGCGCGGAGGCGTCCTTGAGCAGGAAGCCGGAGGCGCCCGCGCGCAGCGCCTGGTACACGTACTCGTCGAGGTCGAAGGTGGTCAGGACGAGCACCCGCGCCCCGCAGTCCGAGGCGATGATCTCGCGCGTCGCCTCGATCCCGTTGAGGTTCGGCATGCGGATGTCCATGAGCACGACGTCGGGCCGCAGCCGCACCGCCGCGTCCACGGCCTCGCGCCCGTCCACGGCCTCCCCGGCGACCTCGATGCCGGGCATCGCGTTGAGCAGCACCGAGAAACCCTCGCGGACCATCATCTGGTCGTCGGCGATCAGTACGCGGATGGTCATGCCGCACCGCCCCCGGCGGCGGGCCGTCCGGACGGGCGGGGGCTCTTGACGAGGGACGTGCGCGGGGCCGGGGCGCCGGCGACGACGGCCGGGGACAGGGCGGCCAGGGTCGTGGTGCGGGAGGCCGACCCGGCCTCCGGGTCTGCGGCCGGCCCGGCGGCCGGGGCCTCGTCACGGGCCGCTTCCGCCTGCTCCTCGCGGACCGCTTCGGGCTGCTCCGCACGGGCCGCTTCGGGCTGCTCTTCGGGATCGGGGGCGACCGGGAGGAACACCGTCACCTCGAAGCCGCCGTCCCCGGTCGGACCGGTCGTGATCACCCCGTCGAGCATCGCGACCCGCTCCCGCATCCCGGTCAGCCCGTGCCCGGCCCCGGCCGAGGGCCTCGGCTCCTGCGCCGGGGCGCCGTTGACGATCCGCAGGCCCAGGCCGCCCAGCACGTAGGAGAGTTCGACGCGCGCGGAGGCGCCCGGCGCGTGCCGCAGCGTGTTGCTCAGCGCCTCCTGGACGATCCGGTACGCCGACAGCTCGACGCCCTGCGGGAACTCCCGCACCGCGCCGGTCACCACCTTCTCCGCCCGCACCCCGGCCTCCTCGACGTTCGCGAGCAGGCCGTCCAGCGCGGCGAGCGTCGGCTGCGGCGCGTCCGGCACCTCGTAGTCCTCGGAGCGTACGACGCCCAGGACCCGCCGCAGCTCGGTGAGGGCGGCGACCGCGTTCTCCCTGATCGTCACGAACGCCGCCTCCAGCTCCGGCGGCGTCCGCTCCACGCGGTAGGGCGCGGCCTCCGCCTGGATCGCGACGACCGACATGTGGTGCGCGACCACGTCGTGCAACTCCCGCGCGATCGTGGTGCGTTCCTCAAGCAGGGTGCGGCGCGAACGCTCGACGAGGGTCACCTCGTCCTTGACGGCGACCTCCGCCTCCTTCACCGCGACCTCGCCCCGGGCCCGCTGCCAGCCGCGCAACGCCACGATGGCGATGAGCAGGAGCGCCGTCAGCACGAAGAACGTCGCCACCGCGCCGTCCATCCCCGTGGACACGGGCGAGCCCCACAGTCCGACGAGGAGACTCAGGAACCACACCTCGAAGGCGACGCGGGGACGGGACTGGAACGCCACCACCGCCATCACCAGGCAGTGCGCGCCGAGCCCGAACGGCGTCCCGCCGAAGGCGGCGGGCGCCAGACAGCACACCAGGGAGATCCACCACGCGCCCAGCGGCCGGAACAGCGAGAACGCCGTGACCAGCACGCCGACCCCCGCCAGGAGCGCGCCGCTGCCCTCGTCGGCGTACGCGGCCAGCGCGACGCACAGCGCCACGAACAGGACGGTCGCCTGCGGCAGCCGGCGCGCCGCCGAGCGCACCCGCTGCGGGAGCAGCAGCCACCCGCCCCGCTCCGTGTCCATCGTCGGCACCGGCCGGAACGCGAACGCCCCCGTGACGAGGTCGGCCCGCAGGGCCCGCAGCGCACCGGCCAACAGGTGCCGCTCCGTGGCCGGCGCCGGCCGCTCGGAGCCGGAAGTCGAAGTCACCGTCTCTGTCATGCCAGCACGGTAGGCGCAAGGGCGGCCCCCGGTCGTCCCCAGCGAAGCGGATTCCGGCGCCCCCGAGCCGTCCGCCGGAAGTACGACGGGGGCGGTGCCGGGGGATGACGGGACGACCGGAAAGGACGGAAGGAGGTCCTGCCACGGCGGGCCCCGACGCGGCACGGAACCACCGGTCATGTCCCGCTCCGCCCCGCCGCCGGCTCGGTGTGAGGGCGGCCCAGGCGGCCCCCGCCGCCTGGGCCGCCGGACCCGGGGTTCAGTGGGCGGAAGCCACGACCGGTTCCTCGTCGGAGCTGCTGCGCTGGACGTCCTTGCCCTGGTGACCGGTGTTGATGAGCGTGAACGCGGTGGCCGAGGCGAGGGCGAGGATGCCGGCCGCCCACCAGATGGCCGTCGAGAAACCGTGGACCATCGCCTGGAGCTGGAGGAGATGTCCGGCCGCGGGGGTGGTCGCGTCATGGGCGTGGTCGCCGGCGTAGCTGGTGGTGGCGCTGGTGGCGAGAGTGGACAGCAGGGCGGTGCCGATGGCGCCACCGATCTGCTGCGAGGTGTTGACCATGGCGGAGGCCACACCCGCGTCACGAGGCTTCACGCCACGGGTGGCCAGGCTCATGGCGGGCATGAACGCCGTGCCCAGGCCCAGGCCCATGAGGAACAGCCCCGGCAGCAGTACGGCCGCGTACGAGCTGTCGACCTTGATCTGCGCCAGGATCACCAGCGCGCCGGAGGCGAGCAGGAACCCGGGGCCCATCAGGAAGCGGGGAGCGACCCTGGTCATCAGCCGGGCGCCGACCTGGGTGGAACCGGTCATCATGCCGGCCACCATCGGCAGGAAGGCGACTCCGGAGATCACCGGGCTGTAGTCGAGGACCACCTGCAGGTAGTACGTCAGGAACAGGAACAGCCCGAACATGCCCACCACGGCCATGCCCAGCGAGAGGTAGGCGCCGCCCCGGTTGCGGTCGAGGATCACCCGCATCGGCAGCAGTGGTGCCTTCACCCGCCTCTGGACGACGACGAACAGGGCCAGCAGGACAGCCGCCGCGGCGAACAGGGCGACGGTCGACGTGGAGCCCCACCCGTCGCTCTCGGCACGGCTGAACGCCCATACCAGCGAGGCCAGTCCGCCGGAGGCCAGCAGCGCACCCGGCAGGTCCAGACGGTCCCCGTTTCGGCTGCCGGCCGGCTCCCGCACCTCCAGCACCGAGCCGGTGATCGCTATCGCGGCGATGAAGATGTTGACCAGCAGCGTCCAGCGCCAGTTCGCGTACTCCGTCAGCACCCCGCCCAGCAGCAGGCCCACGGCCGCGCCGCCGCCCGAGATGGCACCGTAGATGCCGAACGCCTTGGCCCGCTCCCTGCCCTCGGTGAACGTCACCGTGAGCAGGGACAGAGCGGCAGGTGCGAGCAGCGCGCCGAACGCGCCCTGGAGCGCGCGGGCGCCCAGCAGCATTCCGGTGTTCACCGCGGCCCCGCCCAGCGCGGACGCCAGTGCGAAGCCGACCAGCCCGGTCACGAAGGCCCGCTTGCGGCCCCATTTGTCCGCGATCCGTCCGCCCAGGAGCAGCAGGCCGCCGAACGCCAGCGCGTACGCGGTGACGACCCACTGGCGGTTTCCGTCGGAGAAGTGAAGGGCGCGCTGCGCCGAGGGCAGGGCGATGTTCACGATGGTGCCGTCGAGCACGACCATCAGCTGTGCCAGGCAGATGAATATCAGCGCCTTCCAGCGCCGTGGATCAAGGGGGGTCGTCGAGGACGACATGATGGCGATCACCTAGCGATTCGTGTGGAAGAAGTGGAAGAAGTAGAGGGAGGGGAGGGAGCGGGCGCCGGCACAACCGCGCGCTGGCGCCCGGGCTCCCCTTCCGGCAGGTCGGTTTCCGGCAGGCCGGTTTCCGGCAGGCCGGTTTCCGGCAGGCCGGTTTCCGGCAGGCCGGTTGCCGACCTGCGCCGTGTGGTCACGACTCGGCCCGGTCCGCCGGGCCGGGGCCGGTCCGGGCGGTTCCCGAGGGGGCCTGAGAGGTGGCCAGGGGCAGGATGACCTCCTGGATCACCCGCCTGACGAAAGCGGAGTCCGGAGGCGCGCCGCGCAGGAGTACACGCTGGAAGATGAGGGCCGGGAGCAGTCCGGCCAGCAGTTCGAGGTCGCGCTGCGGAGCGATCTCCCCCCGCTCGACCGCCCGCCGCAGGACGGTTTCGAGCACGTGGCGGCGGGACTGCTCGAAGTGCTGCTCGAACACCTCGCGCAGTCCGCTGTCCCGCATCACGGCGGAGATCAACCCGAGCATCACCCGGGTCTCGAAGACGTTGCCGCCCTCCGAGAACGCGCAGGCGATCTCCTCCAGGTCTCCACTCAGGGAGCCGGTGTCCGGTTCCGCGAGCCGGCCCTTCAGGCGCCCGACGGCCTCCATGACCATCTCCGCCTTGCCGGACCAGCGCCGGTACACCGCGCCCTTGCCGGCATGCGCACGAGCCGCCACCGCGTCGATCGACAGGCGCTCGTAGCCGATCTCGGCCAGGAGTTCCAACGCCGCCCGGCACAGTTCGTCGTCCCGTGACGGATCCCGAGGGCGCCCTCCCCCACGATGATCCGCTTTCCGCTCCGCGGCGCCGACAGCGCTCGGGTCCACGGAAACACCCATGGGGCCACCCCCTCTAGTGGTACGAGCACGTTCCGGAACGCTACCGTACCGTATCCAGGGAGACGGCGAGAGCCCACCGGGCCTCCCGCGCCACGTCCGCCGCGAGCCGGCCTGGCCGGTCGCAGCCTCACTCCGCCCCGCCCCGGCCCGGCCGGGACAACGAGCAGGCCGCCCGGCCCCGCAACTCACTCCACTCCTCCGCTCCTCCGCTCCCAGGGAGGCACAGGCACGAATCCCGGCGGGGTGGTCATTTCGCGAAGAAGTGACCGTATCGCCCGGTATTGGCTAGCATCGGCGCTCCGCCACCGCGCCGACCACCGGAGTCCGCCGCCATGCCGCTGTCCCAGCCGCCGTCGCCGTCGCCCTCGCAGCCGCCGTCGCCGTCGCCGCGTATCGGGGTGGTCATCGTGACCATGGGCACCCGGCCGCGCGAGCTGGCGGCGCTGCTCGCCTCGGTGGAGCGGCAGGACGTGCCCGCGACGCGGGTCGTCCTGGTCGGCAACGCGACGCCCCTCACCGGGATCGCCACGGACGCGACCAAGGTCCCGCTGGAGGAGAACCTGGGCTGTCCGGGCGGCCGGAACGTCGGCCTGCGGATGCTGCGCGACTCGGGCGAGGCCGATGTCGTCGTCGAGCTGGACGACGACGGTCTCCTCGTCGCCGACGACGTGTTCCGCAAGGTCCGGGACCTGTTCGCGGCGGACCCCCGGCTGGGGATCATCGGGTTCCGGGTCGCCGACGAGAACGGGCACACCGAACGACGCTGGGTGCCCCGGCTGCGGGCGGACGACCCGATGCGCGGCGGCCCGGTGACCGCCTTCCTCGGCGGCGGCCACGCCCTGTCGATGCCGATGCTCCGGGAGACCGGTCTGTGGCCCGCCGAGTTCTTCTTCGGGCACGAGGAGTCCGACCTGGCCTGGCGCGCGCTCGACGGCGGGTGGCAGATCCGCTACGAGCCGGGGCTCGTGCTCCAGCACCCGAAGACGTCCCCGGCCCGGCACGCGGCCCACTACCGGTTCACCGCCCGCAACCGGGTCTGGCTGGCCCGCCGCCGGCTCCCGGCCGCTCTCGTCCCGGTCTATCTCGGGACGTGGGTCCTTCTCGCCATGGCGCGGACCCGGTCCCTGGGGAACGCGAAGGCGTGGTGGGGCGGGTTCTTCGAGGGCGCGCGGACACCGTGCGGCCCGCGCGGGTCGATGAGATGGCGCACGGTGTGGCGCATGACCCGGCTGGGACGCCCGCCGATCCTCTGAACCGGCCGGCCGCGGCCGACTCGCCTGTCCTCGAAGGGGCCGCTCCCCGCCTACCAGGCGAGCTGGGCGATCTCCTCCGCGACGACGGCGCAGGCGTCCGCCGCGGGGTCCACGAGCGGGAAGTGGCCGACGTCCTCCAGCAGGGTCACGCCGACCAGTTCGCCGGCGGCGGCCGCGGCCTCCGCGAAGGAGTCGGCGATCTCCGGCGGCACCTCGCGGTCCTCCCGGCCGTGGACGAGGGTCGTGGCGATGCCCGTCGGCAGCAGCGCCACCGGGTCGGCGTACGGGAGCCGTCCCCCGAACCGTTCGGGGCCGCCGAGGAACTGTTCGGCCGCGCCCTCGCACACCTTGCCCTCGCGGGCCAGGACGAGATCGGCGAGCGGGGCGAGCGCCACGACCCCGCGCAACGGGGGCGCGGCGGCCCGGTACCAGGGCGCGTCGGCGGGCAGGTTGTGGCGGGCCGCGGCCCACAGCGCCAGGTGGCCGCCCGCCGAGTGACCGGTGAGCACCGTACGGGACGGATCGGCGCCCGGCAGCGCGCGGCGGGCCAGTTCGGGGAGCGCGTCGACCGCGGTGGCCACGTCGTCGAAGGTCTCCGGCCAGCGGCCCGCCCTCGGCGGCCGGCCCTGCTCGGGCAGCCCCGGTCCCCTGCGGTACTCGACGAGGGCCACCGCGAAACCGCGCCTGGCCAGGAAGTCCGCGAACGGCGTCAGGTGCCGGCGGTCGTACCGCTCCCGCCAGGCCCCGCCGTGCAGGACCGCGACCAGCGGGCTCCCGCTGCGTCCGTCGTGCGGCGCCCAGAAGTCCACGACCTGGTCCGGGTGTTCGCCGTACGAGGCGGTCGCGTCCGGCGTCAGCTCCGGGTGCGCGAACAGCGATGCGGCCTCGGCGGCTTCCGCGGCCTCACGCTCCGCGGCCTCGTGAGCGTCGTCGGCCCTGGGGGACCTGTCGGCCTCGTGCGCTTCGTCGGCGTCGTCCGGCATTCTCCAGCTCCGTATGTCCCTGGTGCTTTTTGCGCGTCTCTCCGTCCGTGAACCCCGTTGCGGCGCGCCGGGCTTCCCCTGCGTTCTCCGGCAAGTCGCCGCGCGGGCACGGTGGATGGCGGGACGCTATCAGGCGTGTGACATGGGCGGACAGCGGCGTGGCGGCGGTGGCCCGGCGGGTGGGCCGGGGCCACCGCCGCCCCTCACCCCCCGGGACCGGGGCCGGTACGGGTACGGGTACGGGCCCGGGTTGGGGTCCGGGTCCGGGTTCGCTCAGTCACCGCGCACCGTGTCGGCCAGGACGCGGGCCGCGCGTTCCGCCTCCTCGAAGCCGAGGTAGAGCGGGGTGAAGCCGAAGCGCAGGATGTCCGGGGGCCGGAAGTCGCCGACGACACCGCGCTCGACCAGCCGGGGCATGACCCCTGCCGCGTCCGCGCAGCGCAGGGCGATCTGACTGCCCCGTTCCTCGTGCGCCGCCGGGGTCACCGGCTCCAGACGGCCCGCGGGCACCTGCCGGTCGACGCACTCCAGGAAGAAGTCGGTGAGCGCGAGCGACTTGGCCCGTACCGCCGCCACGTCCACGCCCTCCCACACGCCGAGGGCCGCTTCCAGGGCGAGCAGCGACAGGATGTCGGGGGTGCCGACGCGGCCGGCCGTCGCGCCCTTCGCCGGGGTGTACTCGCCGTGCATCCCGAAGGGTTCGGCGTGCGAGTTCCAGCCCGGCAGCGGCGAGTCGAAGCGCGGCTGGTGCTCGGCGCGCACGTACAGGAAGGCCGGTGCCCCGGGCCCTCCGTTGAGGAACTTGTACGTGCAGCCGACCGCGAGGTCGACGCCGTGCGCGTCGAGCCCCACGGGCAGCGCGCCCGCGCTGTGGCACAGGTCCCACACGGTGTACGCGCCCGCCTCGTGGACCGCCGCCGTCAGCCCGGGCAGATCGTGCAGCCGGCCGGTGCGGTAGTCGACGTGGTTGAGCAGCACCGCCGCCGTCCGTCCGCTCAGCGCCCCCGGCACCTCGGCGGGCAGTACGGGCACGAGCCGGTGACCGGTCAGCCGGCCGGCCGCCTGCGCGAGGTAGCCGTCCGTGGGGAAGGTCGAGACGTCCACGAGCACCTCGTCACGCCCGGGGCCCGCCAGACGTACGGCCGCGACGAGCGCCTTGAAGAGGTTCACGCTCGTCGAGTCGCCCACGACGACCTGCCCGGGGCCCGCCCCGACGAGCGGGGCGATCAGCTCGCCGACCCGCTCCGGCGCCGTCCACCAGCCCGACTCCGTCCACGAACGGATACCGAGGCCGCCCCATTCACGGGTCACGACCTCGTGCAGCCGCTCCGGTACGGCCTTCGGGAGCAGTCCCAGCGAGTTCCCGTCGAGGTAGACGACGGACGGGTCGAGGACGAACCGGTCCCGGCAGTGCCGCAACGGGTCCTTGGCGTCCAGCCGCCGCGCGATCTCGGCGAGCCCCGCCTCGACCACCGCCCCCACGGCGGGCGAGTCCGGCGGCAGCGGGGCGGCCTCGTCCCGCGCCCAGGGGGTGCTGGAGTCCAGGACCTCAGGGGTGGTCGGGGCGGGCGGAGTGGTCGCCGGGTTCGCCGGGGAGAGGGGGTCGGCCGGAGTGGCCGGGGAGAGGGCGTCGGCCGGAGTGGCCGGGGCCCGCGAGGGGGCCGAGGCCCGCGTGGGCGCCGGAGCCCCGAGGCTCGGGGGCGTGGGGTGGTTCGGGGTCTCAGACATGGCTGCGGGCCGTCCAGAGTTCGGGGAACACGTTGTGGGAGGCGCGCTTTTCCAGCCAGGCCACCCCGGCGGAGCCCCCCGTGCCGACTTTGGAGCCCATCGCGCGGCGGGTCGCGACCAGATGGTCGTTGCGCCATCGCCACACCAGTTCGGCGACGTCCGTCAGCGCCTCGCCGAGCCGCACCTCCTCGCCCTGCTGATCGCCGGTGTAGATGTCGGCCCACACGCGCTCGACCTCGGGCGAGGGCTCGTGACGGGTGCTGAGGTCCCGGTCCAGCACCGAGGGCGGCACCGGATGGCCCCGGCGGGCCAGGAACCGCAGCGCCTCGTCGTACACGCTCGGTTCGTGCAGCGCCTTCTCCAGCTCGCCGTGCGCACGCGGGGTGCCCCGGTGCGGGACGAGCATCGAGGCGGACTTGTCCCCGAGCAGGAACTCCAGCCGCCGGTACATCGCGGACTGGAAACCGGAGCCCTCGCCGAGCGCCGAACGGTACGAGTTGAACTGCGCCGGGGTCAGGCCCGCGAGCGGCGTCCACGAGGCGTTCAGCGCCTCCAGCTCCCGTACGGAGCGTTTCAGGGCGTCGAGCGCGGTCGTCAGGTCGTCCTCCCGCAGGGCCCGCGCGGCGGTCTCCCACTCGTGGACGAGGACCGTGAACCACAGCTCCATGACCTGGGTCGTGACCAGGAAGACCATTTCCCCGGGATCGTCGGAGAGCTGGTGCTGAAGGTGGGTGAGGACGTCGGCGTGGACGTAGTCCTCGTACGGCGTACTGCCCGCGAAGTCGAGGTTCGGGTCCGTCGGGGCCGTCGGGGCCGTCGGGCTTCCCGGGTCCGTCGGGCTTCCCGGGTCCGTCGGGCTTGCCGGGGCCGTCCGGCTTGCCGGGTCCGCTTCGGTGGCGGGCAGGTGCGGGCTGGCGACAGGGTCGTGCGACATCAATGTCTCCTGGAGACGTGCTGCCGGGTAGCGGTCCGCCCCTGCCGTTCCCGTACGGCACACCCGTGCGGGAGAACAGGGGGCTCCGGTCCCCTCGGGCCCCTCACACACGCGAACGGGCCCACCCGCATCCTCCGTCGCACCCGAGGGGGACGGCAAGGCGGGAGGACCCGTGACGGAGGAACCGCCGGTTCAGCCCAGCGTCTGCGCCGCCGTCGGAGAGGAGTCACGCAGGAACTCGGTGCACCGCTCGTACTCGTCCTTCTCGCCGATGGCCTGGGCGGCGCGGGCGAGCGCGTGCAGGGCGCGCAGGAAGCCGCGGTTCGGCTCGTGCTCCCACGGCACCGGGCCGTGGCCCTTCCAGCCGTTGCGGCGCAGCACGTCGAGGCCGCGGTGGTAGCCGGTACGGGCGTAGGCGTACGACTCGACGGTGTTGCCCGCCTCGAAGGCGTCGTCCGCCAGCAGCGCCCAGGCCAGCGAGGACTTGGGGTACTTCGCGGCGACCTCGGAGGCGGGGCTGCCCGAGGCCAGCAGCTCGCGCGGCTCGGTCTCTTCGGGCAGGTGGGTCGGGGGGACTCCCCCGAGAAGGTTCTCGTGAATGGCCATGGGTTCCAGTCTGCCTGGCCCGGGCCGGGAACGGGGCCGGGCCCCCGCTCCGATATGAGGATGCTGTCGCATCCACGGGGAGAGCGAGGGCCCAGTGGGACCGAAGAGGCCAGGAGGGAGGCCGGGACCGCGCGGAGACCGGGCACGGCCGGAGACCGGCGGCCGGGACCGGCGGCCGGGACCGGCGGCCGGGACCGGCGGCCGGGACCGGCGGCCGGGACCGGAAGTCGGAGACCGGCACGGCCGGACCGGCGCCCGGAGACGGGCGCCCGGAGACGGGCGCCCGGACGCACGCCACCCGGCGTACGGGTTACTTCAGTCGGGTGCCGGTCGAGCGGAGGTTGGCGCAGGCCTCGGTGACGCGCGCGGCCATGCCGCCCTCGGCGAGCTTGCCCCAAGTGCGGGGGTCGTAGACCTTCTTGTTGCCGACCTCGCCGTCGACCTTCAGCACACCGTCGTAGTTGCGGAACACGTGGTCCACGACGGGCCGCGTGAACGCGTACTGGGTGTCGGTGTCGAGGTTCATCTTCACGACGCCGTTCTCCAGCGCGGTCGCGATCTCCTCGGCGGTCGAGCCCGAGCCGCCGTGGAAGACGAAGTCGAAGGGGCTGGTCTTGCCGAACTTGGCGGCGACGCCGTCGTTCAGCTCCTTGAGCAGGTCGGGACGGAGCACGACGTTGCCCGGCTTGTAGACGCCGTGCACGTTGCCGAAGGAGGCGGCGAGCAGGTAGCGGCCCTTCTCGCCCAGGCCCAGCGCCTCGGCGGTGCGGATCGCGTCGTCCACCGTGGTGTAGAGGTTGTCGTTGATCTCGTGCGAGACCCCGTCCTCCTCGCCACCGGTCGGGGTGATCTCGACCTCCAGGACGATCTTGGCGGCCTTGGCCTTGGCCAGCAGCTCCTGGGCGATCGTGAGGTTGTCGCTCAGCGTCTCGGCGGAACCGTCCCACATGTGGGACTGGAACAGCGGGTTCTCGCCGGCCTTGACGCGGGCCTCGGAGATGTCGAGCAGCGGGCGGACGTAGCCGTCCAGCTTGTCCTTGGGGCAGTGGTCGGTGTGCAGCGCGACGGTCACCGGGTACTTGGCGGCGACGACGTGCGCGAACTCCGCGAGGGCCACGGCGCCGGTGACCATGTCCTTGTTGTACTGGCCGCCCAGGAACTCGGCACCACCGGTGGAGATCTGGATGATGCCGTCGCTCTCGGCCTCAGCGAAACCGCGCAGGGCGGCGTGCAGGGTCTGCGAGGAGGTCACGTTGATGGCCGGGTAGGCGAACTTGCCTGCCTTCGCCCGGTCGAGCATCTCGTTGTAGACCTCGGGGGTTGCGATGGGCATGTGTCCGCTCCTTGTGATGTGCGGGTGTGTTGCGAAGACGTGCGATGACCCTGACCTGGTGGCGACGGCGGTGTCGGCCGGTCCCATCTTTCCAGACTTGCCGACCCGCTCCAGTGCGGAGGGCAGGGGTGAGACGACCGGGGGAGGTTTCACGTGAAACATCGCAGGTCGGGGGCGTGATGGCCCGGACCGGCGATGTTTCACGTGAAACATCACGAGCTACGGCTCGGACGTTCAGCCGAGCGTCCGGTGGCCCACTTCAGGGGCCGGTGAGGCCAGGTTCATAGCGCACCAAGAGCGCACCCGGCAGCACCCGACGCGGGCGCCCTGTACCGGGGCGGCCCACTGTGGGCACACACGCGGTGGGCGCACGCGGTGGGCGCACGCGGTGTGGGCACGCGGTGTGGGCGCTCGAAGCTCAGGGGCTTACCCGGGCGTTCGGACGGGCGCACTCAGGCGTTCAGAGGCCCAGTTCCTTCAGCGCGTAGGCGTAGACGTAGGGGACGCCTGCCTCACCGGAGATCTTGTCGCCGGCCCCGGTGTCCCGGTCGACGATCGTGGCGACGGCGACGACCTGCGCGCCCGCCTCCCGTACGGCCTCGACGGCGGTCAGCGGGGAGCCCCCGGTCGTGGAGGTGTCCTCGACCACGACGACCCGGCGGCCCTTGATGTCGGGGCCCTCGACGCGACGCTGCATCCCGTGCGCCTTGGCCGCCTTGCGGACCACGAAGGCGTCGAGACGCCTTCCGCGCGCGGCGGCGGCGTGCAGCATCGAGGTGGCGACCGGGTCGGCCCCCAGGGTCAGCCCGCCGACGGCGTCGAACTCCAGGTCCTCGACCAGATCGAGCATCACCTGCCCGACCAGGGGCGCGGCCGCACCGTCGAGGGTGATCCGGCGCAGGTCGACGTAGTAGTCGGCCTCCAGCCCGGAGGAGAGGGTCACCTTGCCGTGCACCACGGCCTTGTCCTTGATCTGCTGGAGCAGCTCGGAACGTGCGTCAGTCATGGCCACGAGCTTAAGCGGCCGCCGCGCCGCCCGTCCGGGGCGGGCGGCGCGGGAGCGCGGCGGACACGGCGCGCGGCGGACCACGGATGCGCGGCGGACAGGTGTGCGGCGGACATGGGTGCGCTGGTGCGGGCGCCCACCCGAAGAGCAAAGGCCGCCGAAGCTGACACAGCCAGGGCCGCCAGAACAGAGGCCGCCGGAGCTGACACAGCCAGGGCCGCCAGAGCAAAGGCCGCCAGAACGAAGCCGCCAGAGCAGAGGCCGTCCAGAACGAAGGGCGTCAGCACGAAGGCCGTCAGGGCGGAGCCGTCGGAGCAGGAGCGACCGGAGCGTAGGCCCTCAGACCGGAGCGGGGGCCCTCAGACCGGAGCGGAGGCTCTCAGAGCAGGCGCCAGCTCCACGTGGTGCTCGCTTCCAGCGGGTCGATCGGGGTCACGAGGCGCGGGTGGGTGTTGAGGCCGTTGGGCGGTCCGCTCTGCGGTTCGACGCACACGTAGTCCTCGGGCTCGTCGAAGACCACGACCCACTTCTCGCGGCTCTTGACGGTCAGCTCCAGCTCCCCCGGCCAGGTCAGCAGGACGGTGACCCCGTCGGGCATCCCGAAGCAGTCGTCCCGGGGTCCCGGCAGCGGGTCGATGCGCTTGCCGGTGGGCAGGTGGTCGGCGCCGCGCTCCTCCTGCCAGCCGGGCTGGAACTCGATGCGCACGTCCTCGCCCCCGTTGCCGAGATTGCGCCGGAACCAGGGGTGCCAGCCGACCTGCGCGGGGAAGGAGTCGCCGTACGTCTCGATGCCCATGTGGAGCGTGAGGGAGTCCTCGGTCAGCTCGACGTTCTGGGTGACACGTCCCGGGTACGGCCACGGATCGACCAGGTCGTACGTGAAGGAGGCGGTCTCCGTGCCCGGCTCGGCCTCGCCGGTGCGCGCGACGTTCCAGGTGTGACCGCGCACGGTCCCGTGGATCGCGTGGGGGGCGTCGTTGAGCGGCAACTGGTGGGTGACGCCGCCGTTCACGAATCGTCCGTCCCGGGTCCGGCCGCACCAGGGGGCCATCGGGAACGAGCCGTAGTGGTCGCCGGAGCGCAGCAGTTCCTGCCCGCCGACCACCAGACTGCTCAGCCGGGCGCCGAGGTCCGGGCGCACGGTGACGGACGAGTTTCGGACGGTCAGCGTCGTCTCTTGTTCGGTGCTCACGGGGTGACCTTACGTCCAGCCACGCGCACCGGCCCCCGTCAAGATCGCACGGATTCCCGGCAGCCGAGAGCGCACGGAGTCCCGGCAGCCCGGAGATCCCCGGGCTGCCCCGCGGACCCCGGCTCACAGCACGGCGGCCTTCTCTTCAGCGGCGGCGCCTCAGCGCACGCCCCGCGACGATCGCGGAAGCCACCACGAGCGCGGCGGCCGGCGCCGCCCAGCGCAGGGTGTCGGCGGCCGAGGAGGCGGAGGCCATGGCGACCGGCGCGTACCGGCCCCTGGGCGGCGCGTGGTCGACCTCCTCGGCGCTGCGGCCGATCATCGTCCGGCGGGCGTGCGCGGCCTCGGCCGGAGGCACCACGTCTCCGGCGGCCTCCGCCTCCTGGACGACGCGCTCCACCTCGTCGTCCACGTCGTCCGGCCCGAGCGAGGACGGCGGCACCTCGGTCTCGAAGATCGAGATCTGCGCATCGTCTTCTGCGTCCGCGTCCTCCGCGTCCGCGTTCTCCGCGTCCGCGTTCTCCGCGTCCGCCACGTCCCCCGCGCCTCCCTCACCTGCGTGAGCCGCATCGCCCTCGCGAGCCTGATCACCCTCACCAGCCTGATCACTCGCGTGAGTGTCATCGCCCTCGCGAGCCTCGTCGCCGGGAGCCTCGTCGCCCCCGCCCGCCGATTGCTCGGCCTGCCCGGCCTGCTCGGCCTGCCCGGCCTGCGGAGACTCCGGGGTCCGCCGAGCCGACTCCGAACCGGCCCCCGCCCCCGCCCCCGCGTCCGCCTTAGCCCTGGGCGTACCGTCCTTAGCCTTGGACGTACCGTCCTTCGCCCCGGACGTACCGTCCGCGTGCGCGTCCGCGCTGCCGTCGGTGTCCCGCCCGTCCTCCGGGCTGTCGGCGCTGTTCTCCGCGTCCATGCCGCTCTCCCCCTCCGTAGGCGTCTGCCCGCCCTTGCCGTCGTTCCCCGCGACACCGCTCGCACCCGTGGCATCGTCCGCAGCCTCCGGGGCCCGCACGGCCTGCGGCGGGCGGCCTGCCTGGCCGAGGTTGGCCGCGAATCGGTTGAGCAGGCGGTGCAGTGCGGATTCCACGGCCGGTTCGTCCAACTCGGTGAGCCGCCCCGTGACCTGACCCGTTCCCGCGAAGGCCGCCGTCGTACCGCCCTCTGTCGCGCGGAGCGTGAGCGTGAGGACGGCGTTCACGGTGCCTTCGCCCCGCGCCTCCACGGCCTCGACGCGGAGCGTGTAGGAGCCGTCGCGCGCGGCCTCGATCCGAAGCGCCCCCCGGTACGTGACCGTGTGGGCCGCGATCCGCAGCCGCAGCCGTCCGGCGACCGGCGCGGAGCCGTCCTCCGGGTCCGGCAGCAGGCCCGGGACGCTCTCGGTGAGCAGCGGGCGGTCACCGAGGGCGCGGCGCAGCGACTCGGGTGCGGCCGGGACGAACACCTCATGCTCCATGGCCGCCGAGCCTACCCAGGACGGGGCGATCCGCACCTGCTGATGCACGGTTGCCTCACATCTCCACCGCCACCACAGACGCCACCGCCACCGCTCACGCCTCGCCGGCTCCCACGGTTCTCGTCCCGTACCGGCGCGGTACCCACCGCGAGGACTGGAGAACGGGGCTGTGGCGGTTCTTCTTCCCGATGGCCGGGAAACAGCGGGCACCTCAGCCGCCGACTCAGCGGGCGGGCCCCACGCCGCAGAGAAGACGCCCAAGACGACAGCCCGAGCCAGGACGACGGACCACACGAGGCCCAGGACGCCGGCCCGCACGAGGGCCCGCACGAGGGCCCATACGACGCCGAAGCCGGAGGCCGGGAAGGCGGCCGGCACGGCAGTCGAGAGGACGAGTGAGACAGACACAGAGAGTCGCGATCCGTTCATGACGACTACTCTACGTAATCGACGAGCGCTCCCCTGTCACCCACACGGGTGAAATTGCGGCATCCGTCGGCGTGCCCCTCGCCCTGCGGCGACGCCAGCCCCCACGCCGCTGAGCGACACCCGTCCCGCGAGCCGGGTACGAGTGGCGACGAGCTGCCCTTCCTGCGGATAGGCGTGCCAGGTGCGCCACTGGGTCTCACCGTCGCGACGCTGGGCCAGCAGCGCGGTGAACGCGTCGGGGCTGCCCGGAAAAACGCCGACCAGCCCGTGCGGGTGTTCCGCGATGAGCGCGATCAACTCCTGGGCACGCCCCTCGAAGTGACTGGCGGGCAACTCCTCGACGTGCGCGGCGAAGTGGTAGTCGAAGGGCCCGACCTGCTCGGCGACGCCGATGGGCAGCGGGTTGCCGCCGTCGGACAGACAGGCCACCGTCTCCGAACAGCGCCCACGGTCGTCCTCGATGAGGATCTGGTGCGAGGCGCCGAGCAGCCGCAGTTGCAGGGTCGCGTCATCGAGGGTGAGGTCGAGGGTCGCCAGAGCCGGAAGGGGCTCCCGGCCCAGCTCCCAGGCGAGATCACTCGCGCGCGTGTCGGTGTACGTGGTTTTCAGTTTCGTGAGCATGGTTCGGCTCCACAGGCGCGCAAGGACGGTGGCGGGCTCCGCCCTCGGGACGGACCGGAGGGAACGAGGACCGGCCGCGCCCCCGGGGCCCGTTGTGCGGGACGGGACGAGGGTGAGGGAGTAGCCGACTCACACCCCGGTACGCGCCCAGGGGCGTGGACGGGACGTTCGGGAAGCGGCGACGTTTTAGAGGGAATCATGAACTCTGGTGCCCTGACAGCCTTTTCGCCCTTCTCCTGGTGGTTTTCCATCCCCCGAGGGCCGAACAGTTCACATGTTCAACAAACCCGGAAAACGGATAGGCGTTCGGCTGCGCACGCGGTCCCACCACCTGTACGCGCCGGACGCACTCCCTGATCTTCACCGGCGCCGCCCCCAGCCCAAGCCAATCCATACGAAGGTACGAACAGCAGACGAAAGTACGAGCCACGGACCACGGACCACGGACAACAGCAGGACCAGCAGGACCAACAGACAGGCGCGCCCCGGCCCCCGAGAAGGCGAACTCCTGAGGGCCGGGGCACGGGCGGACCAGCTGCCCCGTGTCAGCTGCCTCCGCCACACCCTCCACCGCCTCCTCCGCAGGAAGAACCTCCCCCGCAGGAGGAACCGCCTCCACAGGAGGAGTGCGACCCACCGCCCCCGCAGGAGTGGTGCCCACCGGAATGACCGCCGGAATGACCGCCGGAGTGATGGCCGGACCCGGACGACGAGGAGTCGGAGGACGAAGCCCCGGACGAGGAGGACGAGGACCCGGAGTCCCACGCTCCGACCCACCAGCTCCCCTCCGCGCCGTGGTATCCCGCCCGGCCGCCGTTACCCACCCGGCCTCGGCCCCGGCTGCGGCCCCCGCCGCTCCGGCCCCCGCCGCTCCGGCGCCCGCCCCCGCTCTTGCGCGCCAAGGCGCTGATGATCACCGCCGCGCAGATCACCATGAAAAAGACGAATACGAAGCCGGATTCTCCCCAGGTGCTGAACATGGCGACACCCCCGATCCTGTCCCCCGTGGGCGGCCCCCCGTAGGCGCCGCCGCGTGTGTGTCCCGGAGATGCCCGCCCCGTTTCGCGGCCAAAGCAGAGTTGAGGAAGTCCAGAGCTTCGGCGCAGGATGGCGCCATGACCTCCACGGACAGCACAGCCCAGGGCGCCGGGAGGTCCGCGCGCCCGCTCCTGAACCCACGGCTCGCCGAGTTCGGCACGACGATCTTCGCGGAGATGTCCGCGCTCGCCGTCCGCACCGGCGCCATCAACCTCGGCCAGGGGTTCCCCGACACCGACGGCCCCGCCCAGGTACGGGAGGCGGCGGTACGGGCGCTGCGCGAGGGAAGAGGCAACCAGTACCCGCCGGGTCCCGGCGTCCCGGAGCTGCGCGCGGCGATCAGCGCCCACCAACAGCGCTTCTACGGGCTCGACTTCGACCCCGACACGGAAGTCCTGGTCACGGCGGGGGCGACGGAGGCGGTCGCCGCGTCGATGCTGGCGCTCGTGGAGCCGGGCGACGAGGTCATCGCCTTCGAGCCGTACTACGACTCGTACGCGGCGAGCATCGCGATGGCCGGCGGCGTCCGGGTCCCGCTGACGCTGCGCGCCCCCGGGTTCCGCCCGGACCTGGACGCCCTGCGCGACGCGATCACCCCGCGCACCCGTCTCCTCCTCCTCAACAGCCCGCACAACCCGACGGGCATGGTCCTCACCGGGGAGGAACTGAACGCGATCGCCGAACTGGCGGTGGAGAACGACCTGTTGGTGGTCACGGACGAGGTCTACGAGCACCTCGTCTTCGCCGGTGAGCACCGTCCGCTGATCTCGCTCCCCGGGATGCGCGACCGCACGGTGTCCATCTCGTCGAGCGGCAAAACCTTCTCGTTCACCGGCTGGAAGGTCGGCTGGGTCACGGGATCGCGGGAGCTGGTGGCGGCGGTGCGCTCGGCGAAGCAGTACCTGACCTTCGTCAGCGCGGGCCCCTTCCAGTACGCGATCGCCGAGGCGCTCGCTCTCCCCGACAGCTACTACGAGGACTTCCGGGAGGACCTGCGCGCCAAGCGCGACCTGCTGTCCGCCGGGTTGCGCGAGGCGGGCTTCACCGTTCACGAGCCGCGGGGCACGTACTTCGTCACGACGGACGTGGCCCCGCTCGGCGAGAAGGACGCCGTCGCGTTCTGCCGCGCTCTGCCCGAGCGCTGCGGAGTGGTCGCGGTGCCCAACTCCGTCTTCTACGACGACCCGGAGCCCGGCCGCACCCAGGTCCGTTTCGCGTTCTGCAAGAAGCAGGAGGTCCTTCAGGACGCCGTCGCCCGTCTGGGACGACTGCGACTGGGAGCCTGAGCGGAAGCGCGAGACGGGGGCGGGGGCGGCGAGGGCTTCAGCGCCGCACGGAGCCCGTACCCGCCGCCCGCTGCTCCAAGGCCGCCCGCACCAGGGCCCGGCCCCTGGTGACGGTGTCGGTGGCGCGGGCCCTGGCGGCCCGTTCCTCCTCGGTGACGGCCGCGCAGCTCGCACACGGGCCCTGCTCCCGTACCGGACGGCCGCAGCCCTCGCACTCCGACCACCACGGACGTCCGGCCAGCCCCGACCAGCGCGGACGGTCGACGAGTTGCCGCCGGTCAGGCCCAGAAGCGCGCGCGGACTCCGGCGGCCCGGACACGTAGGCGGACTTCGGCGGATCGGACGCGTACGCGGACTTCGGCAGCTCGGGGGCGCGCGCGGGCTCCGGCGGTTCGGGGGCGGGCGGGAGTTTGCGGGTCAGGCGGTCGCGCAGCAGGGCGACCGCCGAGTGAAGGCGCGTGGGCAGGCCGCCGAGCAGGGCGGCGGCCAGATCCCGTTCGCCGTAGCCGCGCTCCAGCCACTCGTGGACCAGCGGCGCGAGGCTCAGGGCCTCGACCGCACCGATCCGCAGCCGGGGTTCCGTACGGACCACGCTGCACAGCGTGGACGCCGCCCGCGCCACGGAGTCCCCGTGGGGCCGCTCCTCCTGCCCGGAACCTCGCCCGGAACCGTCGTACGCCTCAGATACGGACGCCTCGGACGCGGACGCGAGCCCCGGGGCGGACGCGGACACGGGCTCCCGCGCAGGGACGACCGGTACGGGCGCGAGCGCCGACGTGCGCTGCGCGGGGAGGGAGGGTTTTTTCCCACCGTTCTTTACGGGGTGGGCGCCGGGCGCACCGGCCTTCAGTTCACCGGGACCCGGGAAACCGGTGTCCGGGACGTCAGCTCCCGGGGCGGCTCGCGGCACGTCGTACACGTGTACCTCGGTGACGAAAGTGCCGTCCGGGCGACGGATCTTGTTGACCCAGTAGTAGCCGAGCGAGGCCAGTTCCCGCAGGCCCCTGGCGACCGCGATACGTCCCTGGGGGCTGCTGTCGGCCATGTGACGGCCGTCCTCCGACCAGTTCTCGGGACGGGAGAGGAGATCGACCAGCAGACCGCGCGCGGTGTACGACAGGCGGCGGTCCTGGAGCAGAAGGTTCGGGAGAACCGTGAAACCGCGCGCGTGACGGCTACGATGAATACGCATGAGGAGTTGTCGTCCTTGTGCCGGACCCCGGAGCGTTGGCGCGCTGCCGGGGTCATCTATGCGACCGCCACCTGGAGCGCGGTCACTTTATGAGTTCATTCCGTGACAGAAAGTACCACGGGTCACGAGCGGTGATTGCCCGACTTGTTCCCGGCCTTGTTCCCGGCCCAGTCCCCAGCCTTGGACGCACGGACGTCCCACCCCCACGGCGGCGGACAGGAGGGGCGGCTGTTCCCCCGGCCCACCGGTTGCGGTCGTGCTCTAATCGCCGGATGACGAAGATCGAACCGGGGCTGATACGACGCTGGCTGGACGGCTGGACCGTCGCCCGCTCGCTGCCCGAGGCCCAGCCGACCGAACCCGCCGGGGACGGCCTGCGGTCCGAGTGCGGCCAACCCGGCCGCGAGGTCGAGGTGTTCGCACTGCGTGCGGACGAGGAGCCCGAGTCCCTGGCACGACTCGCGGCAGCCGTCGCCGCCGAGCGGCAGACCACCTGGCTCACCGTGCCCACGCTGCGACCGGGCGCGGCCGAAACCGTCGTCCGCGACGCCGGACTGGAGTTGCTCCACCGGTCCGAATGGTTGATGACGACCGATCTGAGCGAGCACCCTCAGCACCCTCAGCGCCCTCAGCAACCGAGGCACGCGTCTGCCGTGCCGTACGAGCGCGAGGTGCGCACGGAGGGACCGGTCACCGTCGTCTCCCTCCGCGCCCCCTCAGGAGAGGTGGCGGCGCGCGGCAGCGTCGCCGTGGTCGGCGGGGACGCGATCGCCGACCGCGTCGAGACGGACGCCGCCCACCGCCGACGCGGCCTGGGCCGCACCGTCATGCACGCCCTGGCGGAGACCGCCGTGTCCCAGGGGGCCCGTACCGGCCTTCTGCTGGCCAGCGAGGAAGGCCAGCGCCTCTACTCCTCCCTCGGCTGGCACCACAGGGCCGACGTCCTGATCGCCCGGGGGCCGGTGATTCCCCCCGTCCGGTAGGACGTCCACCGGGTCGCCCGCCTGGTCGTCCACCGGGTCGTCCACAGGGGAGCCGGTCGACGCCCGATCGGGCGGCATCGTGGGGCCGTGCGGCTTGTCCTGGTGAGCGAGTGGGCGCGGCGCCGCACAGTGCAGCCTGTGAGCGAACTCGTGAGGGCCGACACCGGTAGCGGGCGGACACGGACCACTCGGATCAACCGGATCAACCGGATCAACCGGATCAACCGGATCAACCGGACAAGGGGGAGCCGGGCTGGAACCACCCTGGCAGGTGCCATCCGGGCGGGAATCTGGACGCGCCCCGGGGCTGAGGGCCGGGTACGGGAGATCTGGCCCGGGGCACGCTCCTGGCCCCGCCGACCGACCGACGGGCCCCCCGGCCGCCCCGCAGCCGGCGCGGGACAGGCCGACAGAACACCGGGACCGGTCGACGACGGGCTCCAGGAGCCGGATCCGACACCCGGGGCCCCCGGCACGGCGCCCGGCGGATGGACCTCCTGGGCCCGCACCGGGTGGACCAGGCAGAGACCCGACGCCGACCGGGGCCCCGGGACCGACCAGAGCCCCGGAGCCGGCCGAAGCCCCGGGACCGGCCAAAGCCCTGGGACCGGCCGAAGCCCCGGGACCGGCCAGCAGCCCGGACCCGGCCAGAGCCCCGGACCCAGCCGACGCCCCGGCCGACGACCCAGCCGACGCCCCAGCCGGTGGTCCGGCCGCTGGCCCGGTGAGTGGCGCGGGCGCCGCGGTGAGTGGCGCGGGCGCCCCGGTGAGTGGCGCGGGCGCCCCGGTGAGTGGCGCGGGCGCCCCGGTGAGTGGCGCGGACGGGCCGGGGCGGCTCTGCGGTCGGCCGCGCCCGCGCTCCTCGTGTTCGTGGCCGCGCGCCTGTGCGGGGCGCTCGTCGCGCTCGCGGTCTGCCTGCTCGGCGACTTCCCCGTCTACGAGCATCTGCTGCGGATCTGGGACGCGCCCTGGTACCAGCACATCGCCGAGTACGGCTACGGCGCCGTACGCCGGTCCGCGCACTATCCGCACCTGCTCTACCGGGACGTCGCCTTCTTCCCGCTGTACCCGGCGCTGATCCGGGCGTTCGCCTTCCTCCTGCCGCTGTCCGTGCCGGTGACCGCGCTCCTGCTGTCCCTCGCGGCCGGACTGCTCGCCGTCTGGGGCGTCCACGCCATCGGCGTACGGCTGTGCGGACGCCGCACCGCCCTCGCCCTCGTCACCCTGTGGGTGCTGCTCCCGCACGCCGTCGTCCTGTCGGTGCCCTACAGCGAGTCGCTGCTCACCGCCTGCGCCGTGTGGTCGCTGTACGCGCTGCTCACCGGCCGCTGGCTGTGGGCGGGAACGCTCGCCGTGCTCGCCGGTCTGGCCCGGCCCAACGGCGCCGCCGTCGCCGCCGCCGTGTGCCTGTACGGACTGTGGGTCCTGTGGTCCCGACGGCGCCGCAGAGCCTCCTGGCCCGAAGCGCGGCGGCACCCCGCCCCGAGCGGGCTGCGGCACCCGGGCCTCCCCGGCTTCCCGCGCTTGACCGGCCTCCCACGCCTCCCCGCCTTCCTGAACCGCCCCGCCCTCCCGCGCCTCCCCGCCCCCGACGCGCTGCGGCGCCTGTCCGGCTGGGCCGGGACTCCGGAGCCCTCGCTCCGGCCGGCCGCCCCGGGGCCCCACCCCGGGTCCGCCCGGATCTGGGCCGGGGTGCTGCTCGCCCCGCTCGGCTGGACCGGGTACGTGCTGTACGTGGGCGCCCGTCAGGGCGACCCGCTCGGCGGGTACTTCGCGGTGCAGGACGACTGGGGCTCGTCCTTCGACTTCGGGCAGCGCATGATGCGGCTCGTGGACCGGCTGGAGATCGGCACGACCCGCTGGATCTACGTCATCGCCCTGCTCGTCCTCATCGGGGCCCTGGCCCTGTTCACCGTGCTGCTGACCCGCAGATGGGCGGCGCTGCCGGGGGCCCTCGTGGTCTACACGGGGATGCTGATGCTGATCGCCGTGGGCGGTTCCTCGTACGTGAGCTGCAAACCGCGGTTCCTGCTGCCGGCCTTCCCGCTGCTGCTGCCCGCCGCCGCGTTCCTGGCCCGGACGGCGAGAACCCGGCCGAGGGCGGCGACCGTCTTCGTCGTCGTCCTGGCCGGGTTCTCGGCGGGCTACGGGGCGTTCCTGATCACCGGCGCGAGCGCCGCCCTGTGACGGGACCGCGCCCACGACCAGGACCGGGACCGCGCCCGGGACCACGCCCAGGAGCGATGACGTCCCGCACGCGCCCGGGGACCGCTCGTCAGCTCTCGGGGTTCTCGGGCTTCTCCGGCTTGTCGGAGCTGTCCGGCTTGTCGCCGTCCGCCGCATCGGCGATGTCCTGCTCCAGGCCGAGCTGCTCCACGAGCCAGCGGTCGAACTCGATCGCGGCCCGCACCCAGCTGACCGTGGAGGACACGAAGTGCTCCAGGCTCACCCCGGTGCCGATCAGCATCTGGGCCTCGCCGATGAGGCGGACCGAGCCGTCGTCGTGGGTGTGGCTGTAGACCTTCGGCCACAGGGTGCGGCGGTTCCAGTCGTCGATCGCCTCCAGCAACTGGGGCTTGTCGTCGATCTTGTGCTCGCGGTCGTAGAACGTCCGCACCGAGAAGACCTGCTGCTCGTTCTCGCCGCGGAACATGAAGTAAGTGCGGAACTCCTCCCACGGAGCGGCGAGGTCACCCTCGTCGTCCACGACGTACTTCAGCTCCATCTGTTCCAGAAGCTGCTTCACAAGGTCCTGATCGGGGACGACGGGGCCCGCCGGTCCTTGGGGCTCGGGCTGGCTGCCCCCGAAGTTCGGAATCGAGGACGGGTCGATGCTCACCGTGTATTTCCCTTCGTACGGATGCGGCCATCCTCCCCCATACGCGGTGGGGGCTGGCAAGCCCCGGCCGCACCGGGCGCCCGCCCCTGACGCGATCTGGCCCGTCCGGCCCACAGAACAGGGCCTTCGTGACCGGGCGGGCCGGATCGCGCCCCGGGGAGCCGGCTCTCACCCCGGGGAGCCGGCCCGCACCCCGGGGAGCCAACTTCCTCTACAGCGTCTTCCGCTCTACAGCGTCTTGCGCGGCGGCTCCGCCCCGGACCCGGCACCTCCCTCGGGGGCACCCTCCGCCTCCGTACCGGAACCGGCCCCGGACCCGGCCTCACCCGTCGCCGGGCCCACCAGCAGTTCGTCGCCGAAGCGCTCGACCCGGACGGTGTCGCCGTCGCTGACCTCGCCGGCCAGGATCTCCCGGGCCAGCCGGTCCCCGATCGCCGTCTGGATCAGGCGGCGCAGCGGGCGCGCCCCGTACGCCGGGTCATTGCCCTCCAGCGCGAGCCAGGCCAGGGCCTCCGGAGTGACCTCCAGCTTCAGGCGCCGGTCGGCGAGCCGCTTGGCGAGGCGGTCGACCTGGAGCCTCGCGATGTGCGCCAGCTCGTCCTGGCCCAGCGCGGAGAACACCACGACGTCGTCGAGCCGGTTGACGAACTCCGGCTTGAACGAGGCCCGTACGACCTCCAGGACCTGCTCCTTCTTCTGCTCCTCCGGCGTCAGCGGGTCCATCAGGAACTGGCTGCCGAGGTTCGAGGTCAGGACCAGGATCGTGTTGCGGAAGTCGACCGTGCGGCCCTGCCCGTCGGTGAGCCGCCCGTCGTCCAGGACCTGGAGCAGGACGTCGAAGACCTCGGGGTGCGCCTTCTCCACCTCGTCGAGCAGCACCACGCTGTACGGACGCCGCCGCACCGCCTCGGTGAGCTGGCCGCCCTCCTCGTACCCGACGTATCCGGGCGGGGCGCCGACCAGCCGCGCGACGCTGTGCTTCTCGCCGTACTCGCTCATGTCGATGCGGACCATGGCGCGTTCGTCGTCGAACAGGAAGTCGGCGAGCGCCTTCGCGAGTTCGGTCTTCCCGACACCCGTCGGGCCGAGGAACAGGAAGGAACCGGTGGGCCGGTCCGGGTCGGCGATCCCCGCCCGGGTACGGCGCACCGCGTCGGACACGGCCGCGACCGCCTCACGCTGCCCGATCAGGCGACGCCCCAGCTCCTGCTCCATGCGCAACAGCTTGCGCGTCTCGCCCTCCAGCAGACGCCCGGCCGGAATGCCCGTCCAGGAGCCGACGACGTCGGCGATGTCGTCGGGGCCGACCTCCTCCTTGACCATGGTGTCCTTCGCGGCCTCCTCCTCGGCCTGCGAAGCGGCCTCCAGATCCCGCTCCAGGTTCGGGATCTCCCCGTACAGCAGCTTGGAAGCGGTGTCGAAGTCCCCGTCACGCTGGGCGCGTTCGGCCTGACCGCGCAGGTCGTCCAGCTTCTCCTTCAGCTCACCCACCCGGTTGAGGGACTGCTTCTCCTTGTCCCAACGGGCGGTCAGCCCCCGCAGCTCCTCCTCGCGGTCCGCGAGATCCTTGCGCAGCTTCTCCAGGCGCTGCACCGAAGCCGGGTCCGTCTCGCTCTTGAGCGCCAGCTCCTCCATGCGCAGCCGGTCCACGGACCGCTGCAACTCGTCGATCTCGACGGGCGAGGAGTCGATCTCCATGCGCAGCCGGGAAGCGGCCTCGTCGACCAGGTCGATCGCCTTGTCGGGCAGGAACCGCGAGGTGATGTACCGGTCGGAGAGGGTCGCGGCGGCCACCAGGGCGCTGTCGTTGATCTGCACCTTGTGGTGCGCCTCGTAGCGGCCCTTGAGCCCGCGCAGGATCGCGACAGTGTCCTCGACGGTCGGCTCGGCGACCAGGACCTGCTGGAAACGGCGCTCCAGCGCCGGGTCCTTCTCGATCCGCTCGCGGTACTCGTCCAGCGTCGTCGCCCCGACCATGCGCAGCTCACCGCGGGCCAGCATCGGCTTGAGCATGTTGCCCGCGTCCATCGCGGAGTCCCCGCCCGCGCCCGCGCCGACGACCGTGTGCAGCTCGTCGATGAAGGTGATGATCTGGCCGTCGCTGTCCTTGATCTCGGACAGGACCGTCTTCAGACGCTCCTCGAACTCGCCGCGGTACTTCGCGCCCGCCAGCATCGCGCCGAGGTCGAGCGACACGAGCCGCTTGCCCTTCAGCGACTCCGGGACGTCCCCCTTCACGATGCGCTGCGCGAGGCCCTCGACGACCGCCGTCTTCCCGACGCCCGGCTCGCCGATGAGCACCGGGTTGTTCTTGGTGCGCCGCGACAGCACCTGCACGACGCGGCGGATCTCCTGGTCCCGGCCGATCACGGGGTCGAGCTTGCCCTCGCGGGCCGCCTCCGTGAAGTCGGTGCCGAACTTCTCCAGGGCCTTGTACTGGCCCTCCGGATCGGGTGTGGTCACCCGGCGTCCTCCCCTGGCGCGCTGGAACGCCTCCAGCAGTTGCTTGGCGCCGGCGCCCTGCCGCTTCAGCAGGTCACCGGCCTGACCGCCCTTGTCGGCGATGCCGATGAGCAGGTGTTCCGTCGAAAGGAACTCGTCGCCCAGCTCCTTGGCCCGGTCCGCCGCGTCCTGCACGACGGCCAGCGCCTCCCGGTTGGGCTGCGGCGGGGCGACCGTGGAACCCGTGACGCTCGGCAGCTCACCGAGCAACCGCTCCGCCCCGGAGCGTACGGCGGACTGGTCGGCGCCCACGGCGGCGAGCAGATCCGTCACGTTCTCGTTGTCCTCGCCCGTGAGCAGCGCGAGGAGCAGATGCGCCGGGGTCAGGTCGGGGTGGCCCCCCGACACCGCCCTCGCACTGGCCGCATTGATCGCGTCCCGGCTCCTGTTGGTCAGTTCCGCATCCACGCCGCACTTCCTCCTCGCACTCGATGCCGACGCGCGCGCTCCCCGCGCCGCGTTCACGCAAGCCGACGCTGATCAGCCGTCAGCCCGCAACACTGACTCCGTCAACGTGTACAAAGTTGAGTCTATTCCACTCAAGGCCGTACGTGCGAGTCCCCTCCGGTATTCACCTGTACGCGTGAGAGTCGGCGGAGAGGCGAACCGGAGGCACGGAACCGGGCGATAGATTCCGCGACATGGCCTTCGACCCCGGCAGCCCCGGCGCCTCCTACCTCGACTTCTGGCGCGAGCGGCACATCTGCACGCTCACCACGCCCCGGCCCGACGGCACCCCGCACCTGGTGCCGGTCGGCGTCACGTACGACCCCGAGGCCCGGGTCGCCCGGATCACGACGAACAAACAGAGCAAGAAGGCCCGCAACATCCTGGCGGCCGGGCCGGAAGGGGCCCCAGTCGCGGTGTGCCAGGTCGACGGGCGCCGCTGGGCCACCCTGGAAGGCCGCGCGAGCCTGCGCACGGACGAGGAGACCATCGAGGAGGCGCTACGGCGGTACGCGGAACGCTACGGCCGTACACCGGCGCCCAACCCGGACCGCGTGATCATCGAGGTCGCCCTGACCCGGGCCCTCGGAAACGCCTGACCCCACCCGCGCTCCGCTTGCCCCGGCCGGTTGCGGACACGCGTCCGGCCCCCGTCGCGAGGGGGGCGCGACGGGGGCCGGACATGGCAGCGGCGTCGCCGGGTTCAGGTCCTCGGCGACGCCGCTGCGGGGGGAAAGCACCCGAGCGACATGACAACGGGGGATCGCTCAGGCACTGCGGGGGGTGACGACGGTGTCCGACCAGTCGGCGACCTCTTCGTGGTCGCGCCGGTCGAGGTTGACGAAGATCATTCCGTACCGGATCACGCACCGCACGGGTTGCGGCGCGCCCCTGGGGCGACGGAGACAGCGGTAAGCCCTGACGTCCTCGGCCTGATCCCGCACGACGACGACCGGCTCCCCGAAGAGAGTGACCATCAGCGAATCGCCGTCGTGGGGGATCGCCGTGACGAGATCGATGAAGTGCCATCCGGAGCGGTAGGCGGTGGCCATCTCGCGCCGGAACGTGCGGTCGTCAGGTGGTGTGGTCATGCCTGGACCGAACCCCAGGAAAGCTCACCCGACGGAGTCGAACCCCACGAGAGTTCGGCCGGGGCGACAGCGGGGGTCGAACCCCAGGACAACTCGGCGGGGGCGACGGCGGGGGTCGAACCCCAGGAGAGTTCCGCCGGAGCCACGCCCCAGGAAAGCTCACCCGACGGGGTCGAGCCCCAGGACAACTCGGCGGGAGCAACCCGCGGCGTCGCACCCCACGACAGCTCGGCCGGAGCCACGCCCCAGGAAAGCTCACCCGACGGGGTGGAACCCCACGACAACTCGGCCGGAGCAACAGCAGGAGTGGAACCCCACGACAGTTCGGCCGGAGCGACGCCCCAGGAAAGCTCACCCGACGGGGTCGAGCCCCAGGACAACTCGGCCGGAGCAACCCGCGGGGTCGAACCCCAGGACAGCTCGGCCTGGGCGGCATGGTGGGCCGAGGCACTGGAGGTCGCGGAACCACTCACGGCCGAAGCCGGCTCGCTCGCAAAGGCGGAGCCCCCCAGAGCCACCGCCCCGACGGCCATCGCGGCCGCGGCTGAAACGCAGAGCGTACGAAGCTTCAAGGACATAACCGTGCTCCCACCTCTGTAATCCGTAATCGGCCCCCGTCCCCTAGACGATGTCTCAGACCTGGCGCTTCCACTAGCGGAGCCGTGCATCATGTTCCTGTAATACAGGAGGCTGAGGGGGTGTCATATGGGGGAAAAATCCATCGAATCATCACATCCACATCCCATGGAGCCACTGTGCGAAACCGGGCAGCAGCTGTATGCCGCCAGCCTTCGCGCAGGCCGTGTCACTCGTGAGGAAGCGGACGCGGCTCCGTGCGTACTCGACATGGGACTGCTCCACCCCGACCCGGACGACCCCGTCTGGCTGCACCCCGTGCAGCCCTCCATCGCCCTCGCCCGGCTCATCCACCCCATCGAGGACCGCATACTCAAGAGCCGGCGCTCGGCCGTCGCACTCACCGAGGTGTTCGAGCCCCTGATGGCCCTGACCAGCCAGGAACCGGCCACCACCCATGCCATCACCGTCCTGGAGGGCCTGGAGCGCATCAACGCCACGCTCGACCGGACCAGCCTGGAGTGCACCGAGGAGGTACTGACGCTCCAGCCGGGCAGCGGGCGGCCACCGTACCTGCTGGAGGACGCGTTGCGAAGGGTCGAGCCGCTCTTCGACCGCCCGATCCGCATGCGCACGCTCTACCACCACACGGCCAGGCACCACCCCTCGACCCTCGCCTACGTCGAGCGGGTGACCCCGCGCGGCGTGGAGTTCAGGACGATGGAGCAGCTTCCTGAACGGCTCATCATCATCGACCGCAAAGCCGCCTTCATCCCCATCAGCGGCGACCGCAAGATCGCGCTCGAACTGCGCCACCCCGGGCTCGTCCGCTACCTGGCCAACGTCTTCGACCAGTTCTGGACCCTCGCCGTGCCGTGGAAGGAAGTCACCTCCAGGCCGGACCTGAGCGGGATCACCAGCACCCAACTGTCCATAGCCCGGCTGCTGGTCGAGGGCCACGTCGACGAGGCCATCGCCCGCCGGCTGGGCATGAACGTGCGCACCTGCCGGGCCCACATCGCGAAACTCGCCGCCACCCTCGGCAGCGGAAGCCGCGCCCAACTCGGCTACCTCATCGCCCAGTCCGGGCTCCTCGACGCCCTGGCGGAGTCGGCACAGGCCGCCGGGAACGCGACGGAGACGCTCCCCTGAGAGAACGGAGACGCTCCCCTGAGAGAACCGGGCGGATGAGAGACCGGACGACGAGGGCCGGGCGTGCGACGAGGGCCGGGCGTGCGACGAGGACCACGGACACGGCCGAGGACCACGGACACGGACGAGGCCGGGACAGGAACCGTCAAGGTCCCGTCCCGGCCCACCACGGCCTCCGTCAGGCGCCCGGACCACGCGTCCGGACCACGCGTCCGTCAGCGCCCGGACCACGCGTCCGTCAGGCCCCCGGCCCCGCTTCGCTCCGCGCTACCGCCGACTCCGGCGCACCGCGCACTACTCCGCCCCAGAGATACGTTTCGGCTTCGGGCGCCACACCACCAGCGCGCTCGTCTGCTGCACTTCCTGGTAGGGGACCAGATCCCTGCGGTACGAGGCGTGCACCTGGGCCTCGCGCTGACGCATCGCGGCCGCCGCGCCGTCGACCGCCGCCGACAGCTCGGCGACGTGCTGCTCCAGCGCGGACACCTGCTGCTCCAGCTCGATGATCCGTTTGATTCCGGCCAGATTGATGCCCTCGTCCTGCGAGAGCTGCTGCACCTGGCGCAGAAGCTGGATGTCACGGGCCGAGTAGCGCCGGCCCCGGCCCGCCGTGCGGTCCGGGGAGACCAGCCCGAGACGGTCGTACTGACGCAGTGTCTGCGGATGCAGCCCCGACAACTGGGCCGCCACCGAGATGACGTAGACCGGGGTCTCCTCGGTCAGCTCGTACGGGTTCCTGCCTCGGCCGTCCATGGTCATGCTCCCTTCGCGGCCTCGAACAGCGCCGCCCGCGGGTCCTCCCCGGCGGTGGCGTCGCGATACGACTCCAGGGCCTCACGGGCCCGCTCGTCGAGGTCCTGCGGAACCGAGACCTCGACGGTCACCAACAGATCGCCCCGGGTGCCGTCCTTACGGACCGCGCCCTTGCCCCGGGCGCGCATCGTGCGCCCGTTGGGGGTACCGGCCGGCAGCTTGAGAGTGACCGGCGGTCCGCCGAGCGTCGGCACCCGCACGGCGGCGCCGAGCGCCGCCTCGCTGAAGGTGACCGGCACGGTGACCGTCAGGTTGTCGCCCTTGCGGGCGAAGACCGGGTGCGCCTCGACGTGCACGAGGACGTACAGGTCGCCGGCGGGCCCACCGCGCTCGCCGGGCGCGCCCTTGCCGCGCAGGCGGATGCGCTGGCCGTCGGTGACCCCGGCCGGGACGCGCACCTGCATCGTGCGCGAGGACTTGGCCCGGCCGCTGCCCTTGCACACCTCGCAAGGGTCCTGGGCGATCAGGCCGCGGCCCTTGCAGTCCACACACGGATCGGTGAGCGAGAAACCGCCCCCGCCACCGCGCGAGACCTGCCCGGTGCCGACACAGGTCGGGCAGACCCGGGGCGTGCCGTTCTTGTCGCCGGTGCCCGAACACGCCTTGCAGGGCTCCTGGCTGGACATCCGCAGCGGCACCGTCGCCCCGTCCACCGCCTCGGTGAAGCTGAGCGAGACCTCGGACTCGATGTCCTGGCCCCGGCGCGGCTGCGCCGACGTACGGGTGCCCTGGCCGCCGCCCCGGTTGAACAGGCCGCCGAAGACGTCGCCGAGACCGCCGCCGAAGCCGCCGCCCGCACCGGCCCCCGCACCCGCTCCGGCGGGGCCGCCGCCGAACAGGTCACCGAGGTCGAAGTTGAAGGAACCGCCCGAGCCGGCCGCCCCGCCGGGGCGGAAACCGCCGCCAGCGAACAGGCTGCGCGCCTCGTCGTACTCCTTGCGCCGCTTCGGGTCACCGAGGACGTCGTTCGCCTCGGAGATCTCCTTGAAGCGCTCCTCGGCCTTCGCGTTGCCCTTGTTGGCGTCCGGGTGGTTCTCGCGGGCGAGCTTCCGGTACGCCTTCTTGATCTCTGCCTCGGTGGCGTCCTTCGGCACGCCGAGGACCTTGTAGTAGTCCTTCTCGATGAAGTCCTTGGTGCTCATCCTCGACGTCCCTCCTTTCCGAGCGGCGTCCGTCCCGGCCGCTGCCCCGACTTCTGCCGCTGTGCGAGCGGCCCGGCCGGATCATGCGATCCGGCCGGGCGCCGTCCTGCTCCGTCAGCCCTTGTCCGGGCCACCGCTCTCCTCGTCCGCCGACGGGGACTTCTCCTCGTCGGCCGCCGCCTCCTTGGCCGGCTGGGCCCCGGGCTGCGGTTCGGCGACCGCGACCCGGGCGGGCCGGATGGTGCGCTCGCCGAAGCGATACCCCGGCTGGAGGATCGCGACGCACGTCGTCTCGGTGACGTCCGGCGCGTAGCTGTGCATCAGGGCCTCGTGGATCGTCGGGTCGAAGGACTCGCCCTCCTCGCCGAACTGCTGCAGGCCCATCTTCGAGACGATCGCCTCCAGGGAGTCGGCCACCGACTTGAACCCGCCCGTCAGCTCCTCGTGCTCACGGGCCCGGCCGATGTCGTCGAGCACGGGCAGCAGCTCGCCCAGGAGGTTCGCCACGGCGATCTCCTTGACGGTCACGCGGTCCCGCTCGACGCGCCGACGGTAGTTCTGGTACTCGGCCTGGAGCCGCTGGAGGTCCGCCGTGCGCTCGCCGAGCGCCGTACGCACCTGGTCCAGCTGGGCCGTCAGAGCCACGTTCTGCTGTGCGTCCCCGGCCGGGGCCGTGCCGCCCGCCTCCTCGGAGGCGGGCCGGCCGGCCTCGGCGGCGGCGTCGGGGGTGGCGCCGTCGGAGACGTCAGCGGGCTCGTCCTTGTCGTCGAAGCCCCCCGGAGTCTCCTCGGTCATGCGGCGCCGTCCTTACGGTTGTTGTCCTCGTCGACGATCTCGGCGTCGACCACGTCGTCCTCGGCCTTGGCCTGGCCGGCGTCGCCCGCGCCCGCGGCGCCCTCGGCACCCCCGGCGGCCTGCGCGTCGGCGTACAGGGCCTGGCCGAGCTTCTGCGAGACGGCCGCGACCTTCTCCGTCGCCGTCTTGATCTCGGCGGTGTCCTCGCCCTTGAGCTTCTCCTTCAGCTCGGTGACGGCGGACTCCACCTCGGTCTTGACGTCGCCGGGGACCTTGTCCTCGTTGTCCTTGAGGAACTTCTCCGTCTGGTAGACGAGCTGCTCGCCCTGGTTGCGGGACTCGGCGGCCTCACGGCGACGGTGGTCCTCGTCCGCGTACTGCTCGGCCTCCTGGCGCATCCGGTCGACCTCGTCCTTCGGCAGCGAGGAGCCGCCGGTGACGGTCATCTTCTGCTCCTTGCCCGTGCCGAGGTCCTTCGCGGTCACGTGCATGATGCCGTTGGCGTCGATGTCGAAGGACACCTCGATCTGCGGGACCCCGCGCGGGGCCGGCGGCAGACCGGTCAGCTCGAACATCCCGAGCTTCTTGTTGTACGCCGCGATCTCGCGCTCGCCCTGGTAGACCTGGATCTGCACGGAGGGCTGGTTGTCCTCGGCCGTCGTGAAGATCTCGGAACGCTTGGTCGGGATCGTGGTGTTGCGCTCGATCAGCTTGGTCATGATGCCGCCCTTGGTCTCGATACCGAGGGACAGCGGGGTGACGTCCAGCAGCAGGACGTCCTTGACCTCACCCTTGAGGACACCGGCCTGGAGCGAGGCGCCGATGGCGACGACCTCGTCCGGGTTGACGCCCTTGTTGGCCTCCTTGCCGCCGGTCAGCTCCTTCACGAGCTCGGCGACGGCCGGCATACGGGTGGAACCACCGACGAGGACGACGTGGTCGATCTCGCTGAGCGAGATACCGGCGTCCTTGATGACGTTGTGGAACGGGGTCTTGGTCCGGTCCAGGAGGTCGGCGGTCAGCTGCTGGAACTGGGCGCGCGTGAGCTTCTCGTCCAGGTGCAGCGGGCCCTCGGCGGAGGCCGTGATGTAGGGCAGGTTGATCGTGGTCTCGGTGGACGAGGACAGCTCGATCTTCGCCTTCTCGGCGGCCTCGCGCAGACGCTGGAGCGCCATCTTGTCCTTGGCCAGGTCCACACCGTGACCGTTGTTGAACTGCTTGACCAGGTAGTCGACGACGCGCTGGTCCCAGTCGTCACCACCGAGGTGGTTGTCGCCGTTGGTCGCCTTGACCTCGACGACACCGTCGCCGATCTCCAGCAGGGAGACGTCGAAGGTACCGCCACCGAGGTCGAAGACCAGGATCGTCTGGTCGTCCTTGTCGAGCCCGTAGGCCAGGGCGGCGGCGGTCGGCTCGTTGACGATGCGCAGGACGTTGAGGCCCGCGATCTCACCGGCCTCCTTGGTGGCCTGGCGCTCCGAGTCGTTGAAGTACGCGGGGACGGTGATGACCGCGTCGGCCACCTTCTCGCCCAGGTACGCCTCGGCGTCCCGCTTCAGCTTCTGCAGGATGAAGGCGCTCATCTGCTGCGGGTTGAAGCTCTTGCCGTCGAGGTCGATCTTCCAGTCGGTGCCCATGTGGCGCTTGACCGACCGGATGGTCCTGTCGACGTTGGTGACCGCCTGGCGCTTCGCGACCTCGCCGACGAGCACCTCGCCGTTCTTGGCGAAGGCGACGACGGACGGCGTGGTCCTGGCGCCCTCGGCGTTGGTGATGACGGTGGGCTCGCCGCCTTCGAGAACGCTGACGACGGAGTTAGTCGTGCCCAGGTCGATGCCGACCGCACGTGCCATTTCGGGTCCTCCAGATGACTTGAGTGGAACAGGCTCAAGGATGCAGCAGAGATCTCCCGCTGTCAACAGACCTGAGTCATGGAGACTCAACTCTTATCCAGCCCTTACGCGCAACCCCGCACCCAAGCCCCGAACGGCGCGCATCCGCCCGCCCCAACCCGCACCCGACTCGCACCCGACGACGCGACCCCGCCCACCCCGCGCCCGTTGCCCAAACGCCCGCTTCGCTAACGTATGTCCATTCCCCGCCCCTGACGTATGCCCGCCCAAGGGACACCCCCACACCCCGAGCAGCCCGCCCACCCCGCGACACCCTCGCCCCGCCTCCCCGGCACAGGACGCCGCACACCTCCCGCAGACCCCTGAACCCAGACCCCCCACCGCCGGCCCACCCCGTGCGGCAGATCACCGCACGCCCGTCTGCCCACGACCCCGGAGAGTGGGTACCCTCCATACAGACCGAATAAGTTACCGCTTAGTAAGATCAGTGGCCCGTGTCGGCGACCGGCCGGCCGCCCGCACCGTCCGCACCGCCCTCCCAGGGGGTTCTGCCCCGTCAGGACGGCGGCCCACCCCCGTCCCCCCTACGTACGCGCAGGTTCGAGGAGCCCTCCATGCAGCTCGCCGCGATCATCGTGTCGCTGCTTCTGACCGTGGTCGGCGTGGCGCTCATCTCCCGAGCAGTCGCGCAGATCGTCCGCCACGTGAGACTGGGCCAGCCGGTCCCGGCGGGCACCCGCACCGACCGGTGGAAGCAGCGGAGCATCACCCTGGCGAAGGAATTCGTCGGGCACACCCGGATGAACCGCTGGGGCATCGTCGGTGTCGCCCACTGGTTCGTCGCGGTGGGCTTCCTGACGCTGGGCCTGACGATCCTCAACGCCTACGGGCAGCTGTTCCAGGCCGACTGGATCCTCCCGTGGATCGGCACCTGGCCGCCGTACGAGGTGTACATCGAGTTCATCGCGCTGTTCACCACCCTCGGCATCGTCACGCTGATGGCGATCCGCCTGCTGAACCTGCCCTCGCGGGCCGGCCGCAAGTCCCGCTTCACCGGCTCCAAGCTGGGCCAGGCGTACTTCGTCGAGTACGTCATCCTGGTCATCGGGCTCGCGGTCCTGACCCTGCGCGGCCTGGAGGGCGCCATCCACCACGTGGAGGGCTACGAGGCGAGCTACTGGGTCAGCTACCCGCTGGTGGCCGCCTTCCGCGGCCTCAGCCTTCCCACGCTCCAGAACCTGATCTACCTGACCGCCCTGATCAAGCTCGGCACGACGATGATCTGGGCGATCACGGTCGGCCTCAACACCAACATGGGCGTCGCCTGGCACCGCTTCCTCGCCTTCCCCAACATCTGGTTCAAGCGCAACGCCACCGGCGAGACCTCGCTCGGCGCGCTCCAGCCGATGACCACCGGCGGCAAGGAGATCGACTGGGAGGACCCGGGCGAGGACGACGTCTTCGGCGTCTCCCAGGTCGAGCACTTCTCCTGGAAGGGCCTGCTCGACTTCTCCACCTGCACCGAGTGCGGCCGCTGCCAGTCGCAGTGCCCCGCCTGGAACACCGGCAAGCCGCTCTCCCCCAAGCTGCTGGTCATGTCGCTGCGCGACCACGCGCACGCCAAGGCCCCGTACCTGCTGGCCGGCGGCGGCAAGGACATGGAGGGCAACGAGAAGGCCACGGCGGAGCAGCTCAAGGACGTACCCGCCGCCGCCCTCGCCGAGGCCGAGCGCCCCCTGATCGGCACCGCCGAGGAGAACGGCGTCATCGACCCCGACGTCCTGTGGTCCTGCACCACCTGCGGCGCCTGCGTCGAGCAGTGCCCGGTCGACATCGAGCACATCGACCACATCGTCGACATGCGCCGCTACCAGGTCATGATCGAGTCCAGCTTCCCCAGCGAGGCGGGCACGATGCTCAAGAACCTGGAGAAGAAGGGCAACCCCTGGGGCCTGGCCAAGAAGCAGCGGCTGGAGTGGACCAAGGAGGTCGACTTCGACGTCCCCGTCGTCGGCAAGGACATCGAGGACCTCACCGAGGTCGACTACCTCTACTGGGTCGGCTGCGCCGGCGCCCTGGAGGACCGCGCGAAGAAGACCACGAAGGCCTTCGCGGAACTGCTGCACATCGCGGGCGTCAAGTTCGCGATCATGGGCGGCGACGAGAAGTGCACCGGCGACTCCCCGCGCCGCCTCGGCAACGAGCCCCTGTTCCAGCAGCTCGCCGCCGAGAACGTCGCGACGCTGAACATGGCGTACGGCGAGGATGACGAGGACCCCGCCACGAAGAGGCCCAGGTCCGCCAAGAAGATCGTCGCGACCTGCCCGCACTGCTTCAACACGATCGCCAACGAGTACCCGCAGCTCGGCGGCGAGTACGAGGTCATCCACCACACGCAGCTGCTCCAGCACCTCGTGGACGAGGGCAAGCTCCTCCCCGTCACCCCCGTCGAGGGCCTCATCACCTACCACGACCCCTGCTACCTGGGCCGGCACAACAAGGTCTACACGCCGCCGCGCGAGATCATCGCCAAGGTCCCGGGCCTCAGGAACGAGGAGATGCACCGCCACAAGGAGCGCGGCTTCTGCTGCGGCGCCGGCGGGGCCCGGATGTGGATGGAGGAGCGGATCGGCAAGCGCGTCAACAACGAGCGTGTCGACGAGGCCCTGTCCCTCAACCCGGACATCATCTCGACGGCCTGCCCCTTCTGCCTCGTCATGCTGACCGACTCGGTCAACGGCAAGAAGGCAGCGGCCGAAAGCGGCTCCGCCGCGGGCGTCCAGGCCAAGGAGTCCGTCCAGGTCGTGGACGTCGCCCAGCTCCTGCTGGACTCGGTGAGGACCCCGGCCGACCCCGAGCCGCCCACCGCCGAGGCCGACACCCCGGACCCCGAACCGGAACCGGCCCCGGCGGGCTGACCGGACGCGCCCGCGCCGTCCGCAGGACAGTGACGAGGGGGTGAAGGGCGGGCCACGGCCCCGCCCTTCACCCCCTCGTCACTGTCCCATCACATTCCCCACCCCTCCCCCACAGCCCTTCGCCCCCTCCAGAGGTCATCTCTCTGCCGACAGGCCGCGAACCGCTTCTGTTGCCGTTCGCGCACGCGCAGGAGAACTCCATGCCTCAGTACCTCCGCACCGCCCTCGCCGCGACCGCCGCAGCCGCCCTCACCGGCGGGCTGCTGGCCCTCTCGGCCACCACGGCGAGCGCCGCCCCCGCCAAGGCCCCGGGCCGCGCCGACGCCGACTTCAACAACGACGGCTACGCCGACGTCGCCGTCTCGGCGCCCCTGGCCTACGTCTCCGGCAAGAAAGAAGCCGGGGCCGTCACGGTGATCTACGGCGGCAAGACGGCCAACCGCTACGCCACCTACTCCCAGAACTCCGCCGGCGTCCCCGGCAACGCCGAGGCGGCCGACCGCTTCGGCAGCGACACCGCCTTCGGCGACTTCGACGGCGACGGCTACGACGACCTCGCCGTCGGCACCCCCGGAGAGGACGTCGGCAGCGACAAGGACGGCGGCTCGACCGTCATCCTGTGGGGCTCCGCCTCCGGCCTCAAGGGCGGCACCGAGGTCAAGGACCCGCGCCCCAGCAGCCACGACATGTTCGGCGGCAACCTGGAGGCCGCCGACTTCAACGGCGACCACAAGGACGACCTCGCCGTCGGCACGGCCTCCGGGAACACCACGATCGACGTCGTCCGCGGCGGCTTCACCCGCACCAGCGGCACCGGCAAGGGCTCGTACACCGTGACCCCGGCCCTCTGGAGCGGCAAGGGCAACGGGATCACCGGTCTGCACTCCGGTGACGTCAACGGCGACGGCCGCGAGGACCTGATCGTCGACGGCTTCGCCAAGGACGACGACTACAACGCCAACTTCTGGCTGCCGGGCTCGGCCTCCGGCGTCACCACCAAGGGCGCGCAGAAGCTCCCCGGCGGCCTGATCACCGACGTCGGCGACACCAACGGAGACGGCCTCGGCGACATCGTCATCGGCCTCGTCTGGGACAGCGGCATCGCGCACGCCCACACCGGCGGTACGGCGCTGATCGTCAAGGGCAACAAGGCGGGCCCCGCCGGCGGCGGGATACAGACCTTCACGCAGGACACCGCCGGAGTGCCCGGCGCCGGCGAGAAGAACGACATGTTCGGCTACGAACTCGACCTCGGCGACGTGAACGGCGACGGCCACCTCGACCTCGTCGTCGGCGCCGCCAACGAGACCGTCAACGGCAGGACGGGCACCGGCTCGGTCACCGTCCTGTACGGCGCCGCCAACGGCTCCGGCATCACCGGCCAGGGCGCGCGCTTCCTGAGCCAGGACACGGCCGGCGTGCCCAACTCGGACGAGGCGTACGACGGCTTCGGCGGCGAGGTCCACGTCGACGACCTCGACCACGACGGCCGCGGCGACGTCATCGTCGGCGCCTCGGGTGAGAACGACGGCAACGGCGCGGTCTACGCGCTGCACTCCAACACCAACGGCACGCTGACCTCGCCGGCCGGCATCTACACCTCGACGGCCGGCGTCGGCATCTCCGCCTCGGGCAAGCCGGCGTTCGGCCTCAACTTCGCCGACTGACGGAGCCGACGGGCTGACGGGACCGGCGGGCTTCGCGGGCCCCGCATGCCTCGGGCCTGAGCGGCTCGGCCGACCTGGCCGACCTGGGAGACCTGGCCGACCTGGGAGACTGCGGGTTCCCCTGCTGCGCCAGACCAGTAGGGGAACCCGCAGGCCGACCCGTAGGGGATGTCACAGGTCGGCCGCAAAGGCCCCCGTGCGTACACTCCCGTCCGCCGACCCGCCCACGAACGGGTACGTTCGTTGACGTGGCTGGATTCAGGATCGGACGCGGCCGGGACAACCGCACGAGTGGGCAGCAACGCCCCGGACCTGCGCAGGGGCAGGGCGGACAGCAGTACGGAGGGCCCGCACAGGCCCCGTACGGCGCTCCGCGCCCGCACCCCCCGCAGGCCCCGCGACAGCAGTACGGCACGCCCCCGCAGGCCCCGGCCCGCGGCGGGCAGCAGTGGCCGCAGACCAACGCGGGCCACGGGGAACCCGAGTACTTCGGCGAACCGCCCCAGCACGGCGGCGCGGGCCGGGCTCAGGGTGGCTACGGGTACCCGCAGGGCGGCGGCCAGGCAGCGGGCCAGGGCGGATACGGCTACCCGCAGAACCCCGGACCCGGCCAGGGACAGGGCCAGGGCGGCTACGGCGGCGGTCAGCGCCCCGCCCCCGGCCAGGACGCCCCCCACGACCCGTACGCACCGCACAACAACCCGGGCCACACGCAGGCGTTCTCGATCGGCGAGGACCCGTACGGCCAGGACAGCACCTACCAGGCCGGTCAGGCCGCGGCCCCGCCCGTGGGCCCGCGACTGCGCTGGAAGGAACTGCTGAGCGGCGTCGTCATGCGCCCCTCCGCGACCTTCATGCAGATGCGCGACTACCCGATGTGGGGCCCCGCGCTCGTCGTGACCTTCGTGTACGGCCTGCTCGCCATCTTCGGCTTCGACGGCGCCCGTGAGGACGTCATCGACGCGACGATCGGCACCGCGATCCCGTACGTCCTGACCACGGGCGTCGCCATCACGGTGAGCGCCTTCGTCCTGGGCGTCGTGACGCACACCCTGGCCCGCCAGCTGGGCGGCGACGGCTCCTGGCAGCCGACCGTCGGCCTGTCCATGCTCATCATGACGATCACGGACGCCCCGCGCCTGCTCGTGGCGATCTTCGCGGGCGGCGACGCCTCCTTCGTCCAGATCCTGGGCTGGATCACCTGGCTGCTGGCGGGCTTCCTGTTCACCTCGATGGTCAGCCGCTCGCACGACCTGCCGTGGCCCAAGGCCCTGGGCGCGAGCGCCATCCAGCTGATCGCCCTGCTGTCGATCATCAAACTGGGCACGTTCTAGCGGACTAGCGGACGTGGACGGCGTACCGCAGACGTGCGGGCGGACGAACGGCGTGGGGCGGCACCGGAAGGAATCCGGTGCCGCCCCACGCCGTTCGTCTCAGGTCCTCAGGCAGGCGGGCCGCTCGGGGTGATCAGGCGTCGCGGACCTGTCCCGCACGCCGTACGACGGGCGGCTGCACGGACCACGGGAAATTGATCCAGTCGTCGGTGCGCTTCCACACGTACTCGCATTTCACGAGCGACTGCGACTTCTCGTAAATGACGGCGCTGCGCACGTCGGCGACCTGCTCGACACAGAAATCGTGCACGAGCTTCAGCGTCTTCCCCGTATCGGCGACGTCGTCGGCGATGAGGACCTTCTTGTTGGAGAAATCGATGGCGTTCGGTACCGGCGCCAGCATGACCGGCATCTCCAGCGTCGTACCGACTCCGGTGTAAAACGCGACGTTGACAAGATGAAGGTTCTTCACGTCGAGTGCGTAGGCGAGGCCCCCGGCCACGAACACCCCGCCCCGCGCGATGGAGAGCACTATGTCCGGCTCGAACCCGTCGTCGGCGACGGCCTGCGCCAACTCCCTGACGGCGACACCGAAGTGCTCGTAGGAGAGCTCTTCCCGCTGGGCGCTCATCGGGGGATCACACCTCGGTCCGGTGGAAGTTGAGATAGGAACGGGACGCGGTCGGCCCGCGTTGCCCCTGGTAGCGGGACCCGTAGCGGTCCGAACCGTAGGGGAACTCGGCGGGCGAGCTGAGCTGGAACATGCACAGCTGGCCGATCTTCATACCCGGCCACAGCTTGATCGGGAGCGTCGCGAGATTCGACAGCTCAAGAGTGACGTGCCCGGAGAACCCGGGGTCGATGAACCCGGCGGTGGAATGCGTGACCAGACCGAGCCGGCCCAGCGAACTCTTCCCCTCCAGCCGCGAGGCGAGATTGTCGGGCAGCGTCACGACCTCGAAAGTGGAGGCCAGCACGAATTCCCCGGGGTGCAGAATGAACGGCTCGTCGCCCTCCGGCGACACCTGCCGGGTCAGATCGGTCTGTTCGACGGAGGGGTCGATGTGGGGGTACCGATGGTTCTCGAACACCCGGAAATACCGGTCGAGACGCACATCGATACTCGATGGCTGCACCATCGATTCGTCATAGGGATCGATGCGGACGCGACCGGCATCGATCTCGGCCCGGATGTCCTTGTCAGAGAGAAGCACGCCGACGAGGATACGGCCCGCCCCGGGAGCAGCCCGAATCCGGGCACTCCCCAGGACAGGCCGAAACGGTTCAGCGCTTCCCGGACTCCACCGGCACGGCGTGCCGCAACCGGGCACACCGAGGACAGCGGACAAGACGTCCGGGCCCGATCCGGTCGACCCCGAGCTGCTGCATCGGGAACGAGGCGGTACTGAAAACATGCCCCTCGGCACATCGGACGACGGTGTGCTCCATCGAGCGTCGGATCCCTTCCCACGAGCCGTACCTGCTGCGGACGAAAGCCACATTACGACACGTACCGGGCGCCCCGTACGCGGCACTCCCCCACCCGCCAACGGCCGCACCCTACGCCCCAACTCCGGCCCCCACAGCCCGCATCACCCCACCCGCCACACACAAAACCCCCGGCGGCAGCACCGGGGGCGAACGATGGGGTAAAGTAACTTCCGACGAACCTCAGTCACCGGCCAACCCTGCCGGCCAGACCGAGTGTCGATCATGCGGGTGTAGTTTAATGGTAGAACATGAGCTTCCCAAGCTCAGAGCGCGAGTTCGATTCTCGTCACCCGCTCCATGAAAAAGCCCCAGGCCAGCGGTCGGGGGCTTTCTTGTTGGCAGCTTCGCAGCTGGTGGGGCAGCCGCCGGTCGGGCCCGCCTCGCGCTCACACGAGCGTTGTCTGCAGACGAAGCCTCTCACTGCCGACTCCTCCTGGATAATCGACGTATGGCATCACAGCCCGGCCTTTCCGATCTTCGCCGTGCCAAGTTCGCCCGGCCCTGCCCTCAGCGCTCTCCGAGCTCGCCGGTCCCCAGCACGGCCCTGTGCGTCTGCCGCTCCACCTTGCATGGTCGGGGCTGACCACCTTCGACCTCGACCAGCCCCGGTTGCGGATGAGCTACTACCGCATCGTCCTGGCCGAGGGCCAGCACCACGACCTGGTTCAGTACCTCAATCGGGAGCTTCTCGTCGACCTATGGCCCACACTGCGCACACTGGTCAGCCGAGATGTCCGTGAAGTCTGGGACAGAGCTTTCGGCGAGCTGGGCGGCAGCGCGCGGGCCGCCGCGTGAACCTCACCGGCCTGCACCGCCGCTTGCTTGCAGACGTGCTCGCCGTGGGCGGCGCGTACCCCCTCGGCGCTCACCGGCGGCTACGCGGTCCAGGCACACGGCCTGGTGCACCGGCTCAGCCAAGACCTCGATGTCGCGACCGAGAACCCAGATCCCATGGAGAACATCGCTGCCGTCGTGCGTACCGGACTGGAGCAGCGCGGGTGGAGCGTAGAAGCTCTGGAGGCAGACCCGCTGTCCGCGCGCTTGATCGTGACCGACCCTGCCAGCCACGAGGAGTGCGAGGTCGACATCCTCAAAGAGGCACTCTGGCGGCCCCGTACACACCGAGCACGGCTTGGTGTTGTCGCTCCCAGATGTCGTGGGCACGAAGGTCCGCGCCCTGGCCGACCGCGGACTCGCCAGGGACCTGATCGACGTGCCGGCCGCCACGGGCCGTTGATACCCCGTCGAACTCGAAGAACTCGGCCGGCGCCACGCCAGGGACTCCTTCGATCTCAGTGAGCTGCAGGCTCGGCTGGGCGGAGCCGACTGGATCGACGACACGGAATTCGCCGCCTACGGACTCGACGAGGAAGCGATCGCCGGGCTGCGTCAGTGGGCACCGACCTGGGCCGACGACATCGGGGAACGACTTCACGAGCTCGAGTCCCCAAACGAGGATTGATGGCTCGATGATGCCGACTGCGCTGCCGGTTACGGTTCGCGAGAGCGGCTGATCGCCCCTCGGCCGTCGTGCCATCCGTGCCCTTCGGAGCGGACAGCAGCGGTCAAGTACGGCTTCCAGAGACCTCGCCGACCTCACCTGAACCGGTCAACCACGTAGGCCAGGACGACTTCACCAGCTCAAGCAGCGTTGGTCCAAGCTCAGAGCGCGAGTTCGATTCTCGTCACCCACTCCAGACGAGAGTCCCAGGTCGATGACCTGGGACTCTCTTGTCGAGACCGGATTACTCCTGTCGTGCCATACGTGTGTCTCGACGCCTTCGGCCACTTCCCTCTGCGGGCCGGCCTCGGAGTTCTGGTACTTCATCACGGGCTTTTCGGACGACTGGCAGGCGCGGTCCGATGGAGCTGATCGCTACGTCACTCGCCAGGCGGCAATCCGGCGGCGGGATCTGAGGTGTCGCGTTGCGCGACATTGCCCCCAGACCGCGCAGCCGGTCGTGCCTCATCAGGTCAGCGTCTCCGAGCAGAGACTCAGGGCTCCCTCAGCGCCATGGCCAGGTCCCTCAGTTCGTCGAGCACGGCCACGCTCCTGAAAATGGTCTGAAGGGCTGTGTTGATCAGCCGGGAGGGGCGGCGTAGCTGACGGCTGGAGGAGCCGAACAGGCTGATCACCGCCATGATCTCCTGAAAGGCGCCCGCCGCTTCCTGCATTTCCCCGGGAGCCGCGCGGACCTGCTCCAGCACCTCCTCCGCGCCCTCCGGCCATTCGTGGCGCGGCGTGCTCGCCGCCCATTCCAGGAACGCCCGGAAGGCGTCGACGCTGGCCCCCATGCGCGCCGCGAAGCACTCGGCCGCCGCCGCCAGGTCGTCGGCCGGTCCTTCAATAGCTTTGGCCAGGCGGTTGATCACGGCCATCCGCATGTTCATCGAAGCCCCGGGATGGCTGACACGGTCCATTTCCTCACCGATCAGCGTCATCATCTCCCCGAGGTCCGTCAGGGCGGACTCCACGTCGGCCATGTCGCCGGAGATCGCCTCCAGCTGCGCTTCCGCCTCGACGATCAGGTCCATCAGGCCGGGGGCGTCGTCACCGGCGGTCGGTTCCGCGCCGGCCCCAGGGGTCGATCCCCTGGTGAGCGACAGGACGTTACCTCCGCCCAGCACCTCCGCGAGTACGCTCGTCAGTTGCTGCCGGGCAGTGACGGTCTCGGCGGGGTGTGACGGAAACGGGACCTGGGGAGTCCCCCCGGAGCCCAAGAACCTTTCTGTTTTCTCCGTGACATGGACGGTGCACCGGCCGAGGGCGTGTCGCGCGCCGAGCTCGAAGGACAGCTCCGCCCCGAGTTCGTCGAGGTCGGTGACGACGACATCCGCCTCCCTGATCAGGCTCATGAGTTGGTCCATGGGCAGGCCGGCTTCCGTGAGCCGGTCCGCGCGCAGGAAAGTCAGACCGAGCTGCGCACACGCGGGGTGCACGATGTCCTCATAAAGGACGGTGGACCGGTGCCGCTCCCCCCTAAGGGGTCGACCAGGAGGGTCGACGGCGGGGGTGGTCCCGCAGACGGCGAGGCAGGTGGGCATGGCAGTCTCCTTCACAACGGGGTGGGAAGCCCTGTCGGTGGCCGGGCAGCCGACAGGGCGGAGGCTGGGGGTGAGTCGAAGAGTGTGAGTGCCACTCCGTCGGCCACCTCGTCGGCGAAGACCGGGCGCTCCTCGATGCCCAGTGCGCCCAGGAGGTCCACGGTGAGCACGCGGTGGCGTCGCCCGACGCGTACCGTCGGGCAGGGGAATGCCTCCTGGGCCACCAGTCGGTAGGCCGTACCCAGGCACATCCCGAAGGCTCTGGCCGCCGTTCGCAGATTGACGCTGACCGGGAGATCGAAGATCTCGCGGAAGGTGAGGGGCGTCTCGTCGCGGTCAGTCACGCACTCCTCCGTACGCGGCGCAGAGAGACCGTGGCGACTTGGCGGCCCCGGCCTGAGATTCCGACGCTCGTGGCGTTGTCGCCCACTCCCCAGGTCCGGGCCAGGCTGCCGAGGCGTACGCCCTCGACACGGTCAGCGGGGACGGTGATTCGCATCGTGGCCGAGAGCCCGGGATGGCTCGGGGCCGGGTCGTAGTCAGCCTGCCAGTAGTCCGCCGCCCCCGCTTCGACCGGAGCGCCACCGGCTCGCTCCACGTCGTCCACGGCCATTTCGAGGCGCGCGCGGCGCCACACGGCGTAGGCGCGGGAACAGGCTGAACGCAGGACTGTCCCACCGGGGTCAGGGTCATCCGCCTCGAGACGGGTCAGCGCTTCGAGGTAGCAAGTAACGAGTTCCGCCTCGACGTCGTCTCGTTCGCCGCTGAAACACCAGGTGATCTTGTAGGCGGTGCGGCGAAGTCCCGGAAGACCCAGCCACACGACAGCCTGCTGCCAGTCGGGCCCGGCGGCGCTGGAGTGGAGGCGCTCCGAGATCTGGTGCCACAGGCTCGCACGAGCCTCAGGGTCGGCGGAGCGGTCGTAGAGGAGTTGGCGGGCCTCTACGAGGGCCAGCGGTGCACCGGCCCGTTCCGACCCGTCATCGAGACGTAACGGGGGCGTCGGCTCGCTGCCGGCGCAGTGACGCTCTACGGTGGCGAAGATGCCGGGGTGAGGGGGAAGTGACATCGGTCCTCCTGTTCAATCGGGGTTCGGGACAGGTGATTCGCTACGCCATGCAGCCAGCGCTCGGGCTGCCGGCTCCTTGCCGGGCATCGCGTCGGGGCCCCTCTCGACGGCCAGGAGCCAGCGCAGGAAGCCGGGTTGACGGGCGGACACCAAACCATCGAGGACTTCGCTCAGCACCCGTGCCTGGTGCTCAGCGCGGGCCGCCTCGGCACACCAGTCGAGGAGGGCGTCCCGCATGGCCGCGAAGGTGGCCGATTCGTTCAGCGCATGTGCTGCCAGCTCAACCGTGCTGGACAGCCACTCGGTTTCGGTGAGCATCTGTTCGCTCCACCACGTGAGGCCCGTGGCCACCATCATGGGAAAGCACAGGGCCGCCAGCAGGCTGGGAACACCCTCCGACCGCGCGCAGTCGCGCATCCAGCGTAGGACGGTTGTCCTGGCGTCGGAATCCCCGGCTGCGAAACGCCGCACCAGAGTTTCCGCGACGGCGACGACGACGGACGGGGCGTCCCTATCGACGTCCAGGGTTGTCATGAGCCTTCCGAGCAGCCAGAGAGCTTGCTCTTCCGTTACCTGGCCGCGGTCCGGGTGACAGGCCTGGAGCACCGCCTCGCGCAGCGGCGCCTCGGCCGTGACACTCCACTGTTCGACCAGGTCAGCCGCTGCCCGTCCCGCTACCGGTTCCTGAACAGCCGTCCCCAGGGCCCGTCCCGCCACCTCAGGTGCCGGGCGTGACGGAGCAAGCGCCAGGTCTCGGAGGTGTTCCAGGGATCGGCCGCCGGTCGCCCCCGCCATGGCGGCGACCGCCCGCCCGGCCCGTTCGACCTGCTCCGCCTCAGAGCCGGGACCGGCGAGCCATGAATGCAGGAGGGGCACGAGCTCCGTGTGATCGTGGCACACGACCTCCCACACGGCCGCGCTCACGGCGGGCCAGTAGAAGGACACCGTGTCCGCGGTTCCGTCCTCGGCACACCGCGCACGGTGTGCTCCGAGAAGCCGCAGGGTGTCAGGCCGGAGCCGTCGGCCAGTGCCGCGCACCGAGTAGCCGTGGGCACCACGGGCCGCGGCGTCCTGCTTCCCTGCCCGCCCTGTCATCCGGAGAAGATCCCCGGCACGCTCCGCCACCACGTCGCGGTGGAGCCCTCCATAGACAGTGACAGCGAGCAGGTCGGCGCGCAGGGCGGGATCCGTCTGAGCTCGGGCGACGACTTCGGCGGCCTCGGCCCGGGCCACATGGCGCAGTACCTCGGCGCCGGTCGCTCCGCTCGCGACACCCAGTCGGAGCACGGCCTCCGCCGCCCGCGCCGCGTATCGGGGCGGAAGCGCCTCGGGGACCAACTCGTCGAGCTGACCAGGTTCCAAGGCCCGCAACCAGTCGGCGCACGCGCCCCCGTCGGGGGGGCCGTCGTCGAGATGAGCGCTGAAGACCCTCCGTGCGTCCGGTGGGTGATGGTGCACTACGGGCATGCCCAAGTGGTCCGTCAAGGCGTCGGCCAGCCCTGGGACATCCGTCAGCACGATGATCAGACGCGCCCCCGCATCGGCCAAGGGCTTCTCCAGGCGGGACAGATCCCATGCCCGGAGCGCGAACGGGTCCGGGGGCTCCATCACCAGGTATCCGTGCACTCCCTGAGCCCGCGGCCCCCACCGGGAGAAGTTGACGGCTCCGTCCACCTGGACGAGGACGGGCTCCTCACTGCCATGGGCCAGCAGGTTGAGGGCGTGTGTCTCGCGTCCTGTCCCCGGCTCTCCGAGGAGCACGGTGATGCCGGAGTCGAGCGCGGTAAGCGCTTCGTCGAAGCGGGGCGGCGGCACAAAGCGCCGTCTCGCGGTCTCCAGGTGCTTGGCCCGTACAGGGCCCTGCCGCATCGGACCATGCGCCGTGCCGCCCTCGGCCTGATGGGACACGGCGTGCCGCTGGCCACCCGTGACCAGGCCGGTGTTGACGGTGCCGTGCGGCGCTACGACCACCATCTCCCGGCCGGCCAGGGCCGCTACCAAAGCGTCGAGGTCACCCCCTTGAGGAAGCTCAGATGTCCCCATCGGCTCCACCGTCGACGTGGCCGGAAAGCTCGATGGCGGTGACGTACTGGCCGCCGTGAACGGTGCCGGTGTTGATGATCCCGCGTTCGGCGTTCAGAACCGTCGCCGGGGCGGCCTCCGCTTCAGGCGCGGTGTCCGGCACCGCACGGTGAGCGACCAGCGATTCGGCGGTCTCGTGCGGCCGGGGGAACGCGATGACGTCGTCTGTACTTCGATTCTCTTCTGCCCGCATGTCGCCCTTCAATGGTCTGGACACCCACAAAGTGGATCGGGCGCCCGTTTTCTGGACGCATCGAGAATCCCGCGTGCCGATCCGCGCTTCCGTTCCTAAGGACCAGAAGCGACGTGACCTCGGCCACAGAGCGGGAATTACGGAGTCCCATACAAAAACGGGCGAGTGCGCTACCCGAAGGCAGCACACTCGCCCATTCACTCGATTTACCGGAGAGAATCCTGACGTTAGACGGATCCGCCCGGAACCGGACGCCCGAGCGCGGAGATCCGGTCCCTCAGGATGTAGGAAATCTCCTTGCGCTCCTGATCGGTCAGCGTGCCCAGCAGTACGGCCAGTTCCTCTTGCCAGTCACTGCGCGGAGGGCTCAGCAGACTCTGGTGGTCGACCGACCAGTCCAGCACCTGGCGCACCTGGTCGGGGTGCCTGAGAAGCCAGAGCGCCGCCAAGGACGCCGGCCCGGCGTTCAGTGCCTGAAGGCAGAACTCGTACTCTCCACGACGGCTGGTCGTCCAGGAGTAGCGGACCCCCGCGCCCTCCTCCTTGCCGATCAGCAGTTCCTCACCGCTTTCACGGAGCCGTACGTCGGACACCCGATAGCTCAGGCCCGTGTCCTCCAGGTGTTGTGGCACGCCGAGGTACTGCATGATCTCCGGGGCCCCCAGCCCGCTGTCAGCCACCGCCTGCTCCTCGGCCAGGTGGTGCAGGGCGCCGGTGAGACGGTTCCGCACGACATCCCAGCCGCGCGTGGTCCTCGTGCGCACGACGCGTACGGGGTCGTGGACCCACCACGCGACCCACAGGTCCACCGATTCCGTTCCGTACACGGTGGGAAGGCCCACCGCCCGGGTGTCCACGTGCTCGGTCGCATCCACCCGGAACACGTCGGTGTACCGTCCGCGCAGGCTGGGCGGGGCCGCCTCGTCCGTCGCGGGCCCGTAGAGTCCGGCGTCGTCCGCAGCCCCAGCACTATTGAAGAAGCGGTAGTCCCCGACCTCGTCCCTGAGTACCAGAGACCAGTCCCTGCCAGCGGACCAGCGCTGACGCAGGATTTCCCGCCAGGGTGGGCCGGCGACCCGGAAGTAGAGACGCTCGGTTGACTCGTCGCTCATGCCGCCTCCCCCCGTCGTCCGGCGCGCCACCTGCCGAGCGAAGCCCGCGCCGTGTCCAGTCCTGCCCACCCGTCCGCACCGGTCTCATCCATTTCGACGAACAACCGGAATTCCCCGAATTGCATGGTGCGAGCCAGTGCGGCAAACATGATTTCCACCGCCCGATACTGCCTTTCGTCCCACCGCGCCCAGTCAGCCCAGCGCAGCAAGGCCGCACACGTCGCGTCGAACGAGCTCTCCGTGTTCAACGCACGGCGAACAAATTCGACTATCAATCCCGCCTCCGGGGTCTCATCCGCAAGTCGCCGCACGAACCACCCCGGGGACTGGAGTAACTGGCCGAACAGCAAAAGCACCTGTTCCGGGTCGCATCGCTCCGCGTCCAGCCATTCGACAAGCCGGCCGAACACCTTCGCCTCGTTACCGGCCTGGAAAAGGCTCAGGATCGCCGCCCGCACGGCCAGCAGGACCCTGCCGTCGCCGTCCTGACCCTTCTCACCAGGACGACTCCGCACGCCGAGGAGGAGACCATGCAGAAGCCGCAGGGCCAGATCGGGGCGTGAGAGCCCGAACTCCGCACCGCAGGTGTACGCCACCGTCGTCCTCAGATGGACGCCCGCCGCCACGCTCCAGCGCTGGAGGCGATAGCGCACCTCCGCGACGAGTACCGGGTCCTCGGCCGCGATACTCAGTGCGTTCGCCGCGATGAGACGGCTGGTCGTGCGGTCCGACTCGGCGAGGGCCTGGATGTGCCGCAGTGCGCGTCGCCCGCCTCCCCACCTCGCCGCCTGACCCATGAACTGCCCTACTGGGCGACTGAGTTCGGTGGTGCGCTCCACCTCCCGCAGCCATTCCACCAGAAGGTCCGACAACTGCCCGTACTCAAGCCACACATGTCTGAGCACTACCTCGGCCTGCCGGTGCCTGAGGAAGACGACTCCCTGCACACTGTGCGCGTAGGCTCCGTCCGTGCTGATCGCACGTTCCTGGCGCACGGCGCGAACAGCGTGCAGCAGATCAGTCAGAGACCGCCGGAAGACGAAGTCCGGGTTGGGACGCCCGCCCTTGTCGGCTCCTGAGGAGTCCGTCGGCGGCAACTCCGCCGTCAGACGGCCTCCGGACAGGTCGAGCAATCGAACGGCTTCCTCACGGATGAGCCGGTGGTCCAGGCCCTCGTAGACGGAGGCGGCCAGCAAGAAAGCCAGGGCGTCCGGGTCGCCACGCAACTCCCGAATGAGTTCGGGTACTTCCTGTTCTGCGCGGTAGCTCAGCCGACCGCCCAGGTCACCGAGCGCCTCAGGATCACCGTCCGCCGTCACGATGGCTGTCACCAGCTCCACCACCTCGGCGGGTACCAATTGCGGGACCAACAGGTCGCCCAGCTCATGGCGCCGCTTCAGCGCCGACAACAGACGCTCGCGCTCCCGCTGGTCGGGAACCATCTCTTCGAAGTACCTGCCGAAGACCATGGCGGGAGGCGGCGGCACGCACCGGACGGGGCGGACATGCAGGTCCTGTTCGAGACGGCGCAGCAACGCCGTGTCATCGGGCAGCACGATCACCATGTGCGCCGTGGCCCTTTTCAGCAGTGAGCGCACGTGCCCCAGGACACCGGGGCCAAGACGACGGGACGGGAACAGGCCGTCCATCAGGTAACCCCGCGCCGAGGGATCGCTGGGCTGCCAGCGGTCCAGTTCGGTAACGCTGTCCAGCGCCCGCAGCAGGGCCCCCTCTCCGCAGCTCTCCCGCAGAAGGTTGAGCGCCGCGGTGCGTCGGCCCGACCCCGGCCGCCCCGCCAGGAAGAGCGGCCCTTCCTTCAACTCCGCGAGGGCACCATCGAACCAGTCGGGGACCGCGAACCCGAAGGCGGCGGCCCGCACTTCCGCCTGCGGGACGGGCCCCTCGCGCACTCTCCCCTTCCGGGGCCCGCGTCCCTCGGACGTCGACCCGTTGTGTACACGCTGGCCACCGTGCACCGATCCGGAGTTGACGTTTCCCCGCGGGGCGTACACAAACGAGATCGGCTCTCTCGCGGCCGCGCCGATGGCGTCGAGCAGTTCGGGGATGTCGTACTCGACCTCGGTAGCCGACGGCCCGTCGCCGAGTGGCGTCTGGGGAGCGGCTGGTGCGAGACCGGGCGGCACCGTCGGCTGCGGCTCCTCGTCCGACGTCACTGCCACCCCTGGTACTTGTTGCCGCGGACCTGATCACCCTGAGGTCCACGGACACGACCGGCCTTGTTGCCCTCGACGTGATCGCCAGCGACCTGATGGTTGGCCACACTCTGTCCACCGTGCACCGTGCCGGTGTTGACGTTTCCACGAGGGGCACTGTTGCGCACCTGAGGAGCCGGTGTGGCGTCGTGCAGCCGTGGACGGACCTCTTCCGGCACGGCCTCCTCGCCGGTCTCGATGTCCGGGGCCTCCTCGTACAGCGGCCCGGACGGCTGGGGTACGTAGATCCACGCCCGCTGGGAGAACGGCTTGCCGTCGACCGTAGCGGCCACCTCCACGAAGTGGTCGGGATGGCGCCCCGTGTACCCACCTGCCACAGCGTCCTCATAGCAGCGGTCGGAGAGGATCGCCGCTACGTGGGTGATGTTCTCCTTGTGAGAGGCGAGCACGGCCTTGACGGGACGTGCGTCAAGGAGGCGGTGGGTGTCGTTGCGTGCCGTGCCGTTGCCGCTGAACTCGTCCCCAGTGTCGGGCAGCGGGCCGACGTGCACACTCGCCCGGAGCCTGATGGGTGCTGCCCCGTGAGACAGGACGTTGTAGTCGGTCAGTACGTCCTGAAGCGTGAGCAGCAACGGGTGGATCACGAAGGGCATACGTGCGGGGTCGAAGCCGAAGACGTAGCCGTCGCCGGTCGAGGCGGGGAAAGTACGGTCCTGCCAGAGGTCCCCCAGTTCCGCCCTCGACAGCGCGGTCCTGAGAAGCTCCGGTACGGCCCGGCTGACGGCTTCGTGCTCGATCGCCGGACGCCCCGTGAAGTCCTTGGCATCCACGGCCAGGATGCCCCGGTAGGCGGGGAGCAGCCGGCTGTGGGTGTAGGGGCGGACGATTCGCTGGGGCAGTTCGTTGGTGAACTCGCGCATATCACTCCTCTGTGAAGCCCACCCGAACTCCATGAGCCCGGGCCGGGGCACTCGTGCGGGCGGCAGCTCGCCCTTTGAGCTTCACCGTGAGCGCGGGAGCGTTCCGTGCCGCAGGACCAGACGATGAGTGACGTGAAGCACACCGTGTCCCCGGGGCTTCGATCACCTTGCGCAGCCTTTCCACGTCGACCACTTCGACCCGGCGCTTCCCGGCCACGACCCGGTCCTGCCCAAGCGTCTCCAGTGCCTTACTGACGGCCTTGCGGCCCACATCGATGTGCTGGGCCAGGTCTTCCCTGGTGAGGTCGAAGGACCGATTTCCGCCCGACACCTCGACCAGACGGAGCAAGGCCACGGCGAGCCGCTCGTGCACAGCCCCGTCATGGATCTCGGCCTGCTCCAACAGGCGGCGCGAGGCCATCACGGCGAGCGGATAGGCGAGCCGGTGCTTGTCCACCAAGCGTCGGAAATCCGCTCCAGGCACGTGGAATGCTTTGCATTCGCCAATTGCCCGGACGGTGGCCATGCGCACACCTGCACCCTGGAGTGCCATCTCGCCGAGGATCTCGCCGGGCCCGCGGAAGGCGAGCAGTCGCTCCCGCCCGTCGCGGTCGGTCCGGACGACTTTGACCAGTCCATAGTCCAGTGCTAGCACGTGAGTTCCCGTCGCACCCTGGCACAGCAGCGCGTGACCGATCGGATAGATACTGCTCGGATACCGCATCAGCTCCGCCCAGTCCTCGTGGGGCACCAGGGCACGAAGAGGTGACAGCGAGAGGTGATTGTCTTCGCTCATGCGATCACCGTAGAGGAGGGCGCCTCCGACTGAGTGCCGAATTCCGCATTCCGCTTTCACGGCACGGCGAAGAGGCCCTCTCCTCCGTTCGGCGCCTGGACTCGGGCGGCGCCGGGAAGGCGGCGTGGCTGGTCTTGCTGAAGCCTGATCGCGATCCGCCGGTCGGCAGCGAGGGAGCGCCACATGGATGCCAGTTTCGACCGCGTCCGTCGACGGCGTCCCTACGCCCTGCACCCGGAGAAACTGGCCAAGGATCTCCGCAGGTCCCATCGGCTCACCCGCCGAGTGCCGCGCAAGTCCACGTACAGCCGGCCTCCGGGAACTCGGCGCTTCGGGAAACTCGGCGCGCAGGAAACGCGGCCACCTGAAAGCAGAGGCGCCTTGCCAATTCCAGCCACACCACTTCCGGCGATCACTCGGCAATCCCGGGGTGCGGAGATTGTCGAGTGAAGCAAGATCGCCCGATTGGCTGCCGAAGTGGGCGCGACAGCAACACAGTTGGCGTGCCAACGCCCATAGGGCAGGCGCAGACGCGCCGGGTGGAGATGGCTGCCTCCGCGCACTTCACGGGCCTGGATGGCGGGACCACGCAGTCTCACCTCGCCATTGGCCGCACTCCCGCGAAGTCCCTGCGAGTCCGTACTCGAATCACCCCTCCAGCCACGCGAGATCGATCACCAATTGCCCGTACGCCTTCGCACCCCACCGGGGTGCGACCTGGAATGACCAGTAGGAGCCAGATGAATCGCGCCAAGTACAGCGACGGCGCATGGCGCTATTCGGCGTGTGATGTCATGCTCATGAGCCTTCCGCCGGACAAGCGGGGCGCCGGTGGAATTCCAGATTCTTGGACCGGTGGGGCTGTGGCTGAACGGGCAGTGGCTGCCGCTCGGATCAGACAAGGAGCGGGTGCTGCTTGCCGCGCTCGCTCTTGACGCGGGCCGTCCTGTCGCGATCAGCGAACTGATCGAACGGCTCTGGGACGGCGATCCCCCCACACGTGCTCGCGAGAACGCGCACACCTATGCGTCGCGCCTCCGCCGACGGCTACGAGCGGCCGATACGGGACCGGACGCGCCCACCATCGCCGGGACGGTGCACACCTACACCCTGAAGACCGCACGCGAGCGCGTGGACCGGCAACGCTTCCAGAACCTCGTGGATACGGCACTCGGCAGTGACGGTGACGCGCGAGCACTGGAACTGCTGTCCCGAGCTGAGCAGTTGTGGCAGGGAGAGGCACTGGCCGGTCTGCCCGGGCTCTGGGCGGCGACCGTTCGGCGGACGCTCGCGGAGACACGATTGAGCGCCAGCACCTCACTTGCGCGGACATTCACCCGCCCAGGAACCGCTCAGTGCGAGGGCGGCGCTGGCGACCCTACTGAGGCTGCTCGGGGCGCCGGCCTTCTCCATCCCGGCGGAGCTGGAAGGGCGCACGGCCCTGTGGCAGACCATGCTGGCGGAGCGTCGCATGGTCATCATCCTGGATGACGCGACCGGCCCCGGACAGGTCGGCCCGCTGCTGCCGAGCGGATCGCCGTCCCTGACCATCATCGCCAGCCGTAGACACCTGACCGGTATCCCGCAGGCTTTGTCAGTCCCGCTCGACGTCCTACCGGAGGAGGACGCCATCGCGCTCTTCCGCGGTTTCGCGGGGGAGGAGCGCACGCGTGACATCGCGGGAACTGCCCGGATTGTGGGTTTGTGTGGGTTCCTCCCCCTCGCCATCGAGCTGGTGGCGCATCGGTTCCGGGCCCGTACGTCCTGGACACTCGGCATCCTGGCCGAGCGGCTCACTCGAAGCACCAGGCGGCTGGCGGAGATCCACAGCGCGGATCAGGAACAGGAGATGACGCGGTCGTTCGCCCTCTCCTATCGGACGCTCACCGCGCAGCAACGGGCCGCGTTTCGCTGCCTCGGGATGCATCCCGAGGCCGACTTCACCGCCGATGCGGCAGCCGCCATGCTGGGCCTGCCGCTGGACACGACGGAGCGGATACTTGAAGGCCTACTGGCGTTCCAGCTACTTGGAGAGCCCGTACCGGACCGCTATCGCTACCACGATCTGCTCCGCGAGTATGCTTACGGACTGTCCATCGCGGAGGACAGCGAGCAGGAACGACGTCGGGCCGCCGACCGCCTGACGAGCTTCTACATCACGAAAGCCGACCTCGCGGATCGGATGGCCTATCCCCGACGCGTACGGCTGAACGCGTCGACGCCGCTTCTGCCGACACCTTCGCCGCCTCTGCCGGACGCCGCCGCTACGGAACGCGGCAATCTCCTGGCTGTCGCAGACCACGCCCGGCACAACGGCGAGCCGGGGCGGCTGCCCGGCTCAGCTCCGCCCTGGCCGGGTTCTTGCAGTCGGAGTGCTACTGGCAGGACGCCAAGAGGCTCCTGGGGCATGCCGTCATCCACTGGAGCCGGGCGCACGAGATGCGCGCCGTCACTCTGCCGGGCTCTGATCGACCTTTGCGCGGCGGAGGCGAGCATCGGGGACTACTCGGAGGCCGCGGCGGCGGGGGAGCTCGCGCGAGCACTGGGTGACGGACCTGCCGAGGCGGAGGACTACGGGTCCTTGGCACACTGAACTGGCATCTCGGTGAGAACCGCAGAGCTCTCGTCCTGCTCCAGGAGTCCTTCGACGTCAAGTCACGGTCGGGCGACGTCTGGGACATGGCGCGCAGCCGGAACAACATCGCGGTGACCATGCTTTCCCTCGGAGAACACGAGCAGGCACTCGAGAACTTTCGCAGCTCTCGCCGGATTCCGAGAGGCGGGCGATAGAACCGCATCCGCCCAGACACTCAACAATATAGGCGAACTACAACACCAGGCGGGCGAATTAACATCAGCCCGTCATTCGTTTAACGAATCCCTGTCCTTTCTGGAAGTCGACGGAAGTCGATACGACCGTGCGACCGTACGCAGAAACCTGGCCGAAGTCTTCACGGAGTCGGACGAGCCCCGATCGGCCCTTTCCATGTTCGATGAGACTTTCTCGGAATTCCGGGCGCTCGGAGACATCGACGAGGAGACCGCCGCCCGGACGCTGCTGGCGGATGTGCGGCTCGCGGCGGGGGATCCCGATGAAGCGTACACGATATTACGGCAGGCATTCGAATTGATACGGCATCGAGACAATGCCGATGTGCGCGATATCGGCCGTCGCCTGATCGCAATCGACCGCGCGTGCAGCGACAGGGACACCCCCACTCCGCAACCCGCGACGAATAGGGTCAGATTTCGAATCCGCACATGCGAATGCGACGTGTGCTCGATATCTTGATAACCTTCCGGCCCATTATCACCCCGAAAGGAACCCGCGCGTGCGCAAAATCCACGCGGCCACCACACTCTTCGGCTTGGCCTGCTCGGCAGCAGTGGCGATGTGATGACAGGTGTGGCAGCTGCATCACCACGGACCACAGTGGAGATGACTGGTGTGGTGACTGTGCGTCACCACGGGCAGCCAAAGACGGCTGCATCATGATCAACCCACCTGCCCGGGCTTGACATCGCGGCCCGGAGTCACGGCGTGTGCGGGCGGATCAGTGGCAGGCCCTCCGCGCGTCATCGGGCGACTTCGAGCCGTGCAGTTCAGCAGGTGAGCGGCGGTTACCGCTAGCCCTGGACGGTAGCGACCAGGGCGCTGCCGTCCAGGGCTTCACCGCAGCTCAGAGGCCTGCGGGCCATGCAGCTTCCGGGTGGCTCCCAAGCTCGGAGCGCGCGCCGGCCCTCGTCCCCTGTTCTTGGGTGAAGGCCCGGGTCTGAGACCGGGGCCTTCACCTCTTGTGGGCTCCCTTGCCGCCCCGTGGGCCCCGCGTGGACGTGGGTGCGGAGTGGGGTCTCGGTGGGGTGGGTTCCCTTCGGGGGCGAGCCGGGTGGCCGTGCCGGGAACAGTCACTGTGGGCGGTGGGGTTGCAGTCGAGGAACCGGCGCCGTGCGGGCGGGGCCGGGGCGTCCGGTTCGGCGTGTTGCGGACCGGGATCGGTGATGCGCCCGCCGCGTATCTGGACGTAGTTCCGCAGGAGGACTGTTTCTCATGAATGACCACCCCTTGACGCTCATGGCAGTGCACGCCCACCCCGATGACGAGGCCACCAGCACCGGCGGGGTCCTCGCGCGGTACGCGGCGGAGGGTGTGCGCACGGTCCTTGTGACCTGTACCGACGGTGGTTGCGGGGACGGGCCGGGGGGTGTCAAGCCGGGTGATCCCGGGCACGATCCGGCGGCCGTCGTCTCGATGCGCCGCCGGGAGCTCGAAGCCAGCTGTGACGTCCTGAAGGTCAGCGATCTGGAGACGCTGGACTACGCCGACTCCGGGATGATGGGCTGGCCGAGCAACGAGGCCCCCCGGGCCTTCTGGCAGACCCCCGTGGAGGAGGCCGCCGCCCGTCTCGCGGAGCTGATGCGGCACTACCGGCCCGATGTGGTCGTCACCTATGACGAGAACGGGTTCTACGGTCATCCCGACCACATCCAGGCCCATCGGATCACGATGGCGGCGGTGGAGATGGCCGCGCTGACACCGAAGGTGTACTGGACGACGGTGCCCCGCTCGGGGATGCAGCGGTTCGGGGAGATCATGCGCGAGTTCGGAGGGGACATGCCGGAGCCGGACCCCGCCGAGGCCGCCGCGATGGCCGAGATCGGGCTCCCCGACGAAGAGATCACCACGTGGGTGGACACCACCGCGTTCAGCGGCCAGAAGTTCGACGCGCTGGCCGCGCACGCCAGCCAGGGCGAGAACATCTTCTTCCTCAAGATGGGCAAGGACAGGTTCGGCGAGTTGATGGGTGTGGAGACCTTCGTGCGGGTCAAGGACAGCACCGGTGCGGACGTGCCCGAGAACGATCTCTTCGCCGGGCTGCGCTGAGTCGTCCTTGGTTCCTTGGTCTGGAGTCCGGACGGGCGTCCGGGCGGGCGTCCGACCCTTCGCTCGGCCGCCCGGACTCCCGCCCGGGCCTGCCCTCCCCCGCCCCGGCCGCCTGGCCTCCCTCGCCCCAGCGCCTGTCCTTCCCCGCCCCAGCCGCCTGTCCTTCCGCCCGGCCGGGAACGGCCCGACCCGGCCCGCCCGGCAGTCCGCCCGTCCGGGCCCAGGACCCAGGCCCGCGGCCCGGGACGCCCCGTCCCCGCGGCCCGGGACGCCCCATCCCCGTGGGGAGGGCCGGGCAGCAGCCGTCGGGCGACCGGGACGGCGACGGGCCGCTGGTTTGAGCGGCTCGACGGCGCTGGTGAGCCCGGAGCGAGGTCCCGCCTCCGGCCACCGCGCGACCCTCGCGTCCGGGCACCGCCCAGAACTGGACTTGCCGGTCCAATAATGCATCGGCACACTCCGATGGACCGGCAAGTCCACCACACGCTCTCCTCGTGGTCCCGCCCGCTGCGACGTCGAAGGACGCCGAGGCGTGCCGGGGAGCCGCGCAGTGACGAGCGGAACGGAGCGGCACGACCCATGGACGTCATCGAACCCCTGAGCGCGATCGAACGCCTGAGCATCACTGAGGATCTGCGCCGTCTGATGGCGCGCTATGTGCGCACCGCCGACCTGCAGCGCTGGGAAGAGCTGGCGTCGCTTTTCACTGACGACGGGACGTTCACCCCGCACGACGTCGACGGTTCCGTCGCGCGGCGGATGGCGGGCCGGTCGCAGATCGCCGAGTCGATCGCGGCCAGTGTCGGTCCCGGGGCAGTGGTGGTCCATCACCTGTTCTCGGACGAGATCGACGTCGAGACCGAGACCTCCGCCCGCGCGGTGTGGGCGATGGAGGACCTGATCAAGCGCCCCGCCAGTACCGGGCCGGACGGCAGGCCGCGGTTCACCTCCATGCACGGCTTCGGGCACTACCGGCCCCGGTTCACCAAGGTCGACGGGGTCTGGAAGATCAGCGAGCTCGTACTGACCCGGGTCCGGATGGACATCGCGTACTGACACCACCACCGGCCCCACCGTCGGGGCCGGTCGTCACCCTCGAATGAGCCGATCGTCCTCGCACGGCTCGCATGGAAGGAAGCACCGCCATGAGCAGCAGCACCGATTCTCCCCGTGATCTGGAGCCGTTCGTCGTCGACGTCCGGCAGGAAGTACTGGACGACCTGCGCGCCCGGCTGAAGGCCACCCGGTTCGCGTCCGACCCGGAGAACGACGACGAGACCTACGGTCTGCGCACCGCCTACCTCAAGCCTCTGATCGAGTACTGGGCCGACGGCTTCGACTGGCGGGCCGCCGAGCGGAAGCTGAACGCCTTCAACCAGCACCGTCTGGACATCGGCGGCACCCCGGTGCACTTCGTCCACGAACGAGGCAGGGGCCCGGCGCCGATCCCCCTGCTCCTGATGCACGGCTGGCCCTGGACCCACCACCACTGGCACAAGGTCATAGGCCCGCTCACCGACCCCGCCGCACACGGTGGCGACCCCGCCGACGCCTTCGACGTGGTCGTCCCCTCCCTGCCCGGCTTCGGCTTCTCCACCCCCCTCACCAACCCCCGTGAGAACTACGCCGACATGGCCGACCGCTTCCACACCCTGATGACCGAGGTGCTCGGCCACCGCAGGTACGGCGTCGGCGCGGCCGACTACGGCGCGCTCGTCGGCGCCCGGCTCGGGCACAAGTACGCCGACTCCCTGTACGGCGTCCACCTCGGCAACGAGATGCCGCCCGCGATGTTCCAGGGCGACCGCTACTGGGACCTGACCGGTGGCCTGCGCACCGAGGACCTCCCCGAAGCCGACCGCGCCCGGATCCTGCGCCGGAACAAGGTCTACGTCTCCCACGTGGCCGCGCACCTGCTCGACGGCCAGACCCTCACCCACGGACTGAACGACTCCCCGGCCGGCATGCTGGCATGGGTCCTCAAGCGCTGGAAGACGTGGAGCGACCGCGACGCGGACTTCGACGCGACCTGGCCCGCCGACGACATCCTCACCTTCGCCACCATCTACTGGGTCAACCAGGCCATCGGCTCCTCGATCCGCGCCTACAAGAACGCCAGTCTCCATCCGCCGCGACCCGTCAACGACCTGAAGCCCTACGTCCAGGCCCCGGCCGGCTTCACCTTCCTGCTCGGTGACTCCTCACCCGGCGCGGAGACCGCCGAGGAACGCATCGCGATCTTCAAGGCCGGCGGTGGCCAGTTCTACGCCGACGTCCGCGACGTCAACGTCCATGCCAGGGGCGGCCACTTCGGGCCCTACGAGAACCCCGGGGCATGGATCGACGACCTGCGCGCCACCTACCGCAAGCTACGCTGACCGGTCGGCCGGACCGCTACCTGTCGGGGGGCCGTACCCCCCTCAGATCGCGACGCGGAAGCCGATGTTGCCCGTCGAGCTGTCCGGCGTGTTGGAGCTGCGGGCCGCGACGCGGTAGCGGTTGCAGTACGAGTCGTGGCACAGGTAGGAGCCGCCCCGCATCACCCGGGTCGTGTCCGGCGTGAACCAGTCCTCGCACCACTCCCAGACGTTGCCCACCATGTTGTGGAGGCCGTAGCCGTTGGGCCGGTAGGACGTCACCGGGACGGTGCCGGGGTGTCCGTCCCCGCCCGTGTGGTGCGTGGGGAACTCGCCCTGCCAGATGTTGCACATGTGCCGCCCGCCCGGCGTCAGTTCGTCGCCCCACGGGTAGCGCCGCCGCTCCAGGCCGCCGCGCGCGGCGTACTCCCGTTCCGCCTCCCCCGGCAGCCGCGTAGCGGACCACGCGCAGTACGCCTGCGCGTCGTTCCACGACACGTGCACGACGGGATGGTTCTGCCGGGCGGCGAACGAGGAACCCGGGCCCTCCGGGTGTCTCCAGGTGGCGCCCGGTACCGCCCGCCACCACGGGACCGCCGCCACCGGGGCCGCCGAGGCGGCGAGTTCGTCGGGCAGAAGGCCGGCGAAGACGAAGGAGAAGCCGAAGCGCTCGGCCTCGGTGACATGGCCGGTGGCCTTGACGAAGGTGGCGAACCGGGCGTTGGTCACGGCTGCGGGCGCGATGCGGAAGGGGGCGACCTCGGCCTCGCGGACCGGGCCCTCGCCGTCGGCCGGGAAGCCGTCCGGATCCTCGCTGCCCATGAGGAAACGGCCACCGGGAAGGCCGACCAGCTGCCTGGCGACCCGGTCGGCGGACGCGGGCCGGGACCGGGGCCGCGCCGGGGAGACCGTGACGGTCCCGGCGCCACCGTGGCCCGGTGTGCAGCAGGAAGAGGAGGGCGTGGGAGGCACGGCGGACGCGGTAGGCGCAATCGACGCGACAGGCACAGTGGACGCATGGGGCACAGCGGCTCCCTTGTTCGGGCGGGCCGACGGGCCGGCCGGGGACGACAGCGGTCACTCCGGTCCCCGGCCGGGACGCGGCTTCTGGCTAGTGCCGTGGCAGGCAATGTTTGCCCGTGAAGGAGCGGCGTCCGGTGCGTGCTCTCGGTGCGCCGGCCGGAAGCCCTAGTACTGGACGTACTTGGGTTTTCGTCCGGTGCGGCGAGAGGACGTGCCGGGCGTCGCGACGGGGCGAACATTGCCTGCTGCGGCACTAGCTGGTGCGGTCGGTGGCGAGCCGGGCCGCCAGAGCGGGTATGCCGAGGTTCCGCTCGTCCTGCGGGGTCGCCTGGTAGAGGCTGTTCTTCAGCTGGTGCGGATCGCCCGCGAGGTCGCAGTACTCCCGGAACTTCAGCTGCCCCGTGCCGGAGACCACGCCGTTGGCGTCGGTCGTCAGGTCGGAGTACTCGGTGTACTGCTTGTCCTTGGCGACGTACGAGGCCCAGGTCGGCGGCCCCTCGGCGGCGGGGCCCTGCTTCCACCACTCGACGAGCAGGTGATCGCGGCTGTACGAGGTCAGCAGCGACTTCCCGTCCTGCGAGTGCCCCGGCGTGATCCCGGCCGCGTCGAGGACGGTGGGCGCGATGTCGATGTTGGCGACGACGCGGTCGTCGGTGGTTGCGGCGCCCAGGCCACCGGCCGGCCAGGACAGGTAGAACGGCACCTCGTGCGCCTGCCGGTAGGGCACCGACTTCTTCGTCCAGCCGTGGTCCGCCCAGCCGAACCCGTTGTCCCCGATGTAGACGACCAGGGTGTTGTCCAGCTGTCCGAGGGCCGTCAGCCTGTCCTTGAACGCCTGCACCGCGTCGTCCACGGACCGCAGGGTCCGCAACTGCTCCGCGCGGATGCGGCGGCCGTCGGCCAGGGTCCCCGTCGCGTCGCGGATGTAGCCCGGCTTGTCGCTCCGGTCGGCCTCGGGGACGGAGGGACGTCCGTTCCACTCCGGTACGGCCGTCCCCTTGTACTTCTCCTCCGGCCTGCGGGGCCCGTGCGAGGCGTACGGAGTGACGTACGCGAACCAGGGGCGGCTGTCCGTCGCGGCCTCGTCCAGGAAGTCCAGCGTCCGGTTCTTGATGATCTCGGTCGTGTAGCCGTTGATGGTCTGAACCGTGCCGTTGATGTTCCACCGGGCGTCGACGTACCCCGGCTGGAGCAGCGCGAAGTCCTCGAAGTGCGGCGGATTCTCGGCGAGCTTCCAGGAGTTGAGGAACTTGCCGAACAGTCCGGTGCGGTAGCCCGCCTGCTGGAGGTACCGCTGAAGGGTGGTGCTCTGGTCCAGCTGGTACGAGGCCCCGTTGTTCCGCACGCCGTGGTTGTGGGCGTACCGCCCGGACAGGATCGACGACCGCGACGGTGCGCAAAGGGGCGTGGTCACATGGCCGTTGGTGAATTTCACGCCCCGCCCGGCGAGCCAGTCGACCGTCCTGGGGGTCGCCCATTCGGTGTGCTTGGGCTGGTCGTCGGTGACGATCAGAAGGATGTTGGGGCGGGGCGCGGCGGCCGTGGTGTCCGCGGTGCTCGCGGCGGCGGCCTGCGCCACCGCGGGTACGGCTGCCGTGGCGGCCACCGCCGCCGAGCCGGCCAGTAAGCCGCGCCGGCTCACCCGCGGTCTGTCGTGGGTACTCATGGGTCGTTTCCTCCTGTGGTCCTTCGATGGGACGAGGGGGTGCTGAACCGAGCTGTGAACACGTGGAGTTCAGGGACGGCGTTCAGGCGCTGGGCGGCCGGGCCGGCCGGAGGCCGGGACCCGGTGACGGGGCGGGGCGGGGCGAGCCGACGGGTCAGAGTCGGCTCACTGCCACGACGGCTGCGTGAACTGCGACGACCGCCGGTCAGTCCCGGGATCACGTTCGGCCGACAAGCGACCGGCCCCGGCGATCACGCCGTGGCGGCCGTACACAGCGCGCTCGCCAGCCTGCCGAAATCGACGTGGCGGCGAGCGGCGAGCATTCCTTCTGCTGCCATGCCAGGAGACTAGAGGGGCCGGGGCGGGCCGTTCCATGCACGGCATGTGAAATCCGCAGCCGCCGTCCGGCGGACGCGGACCGCTTGGCCGGTGGACCGGCATCCCGACAGGCCCTGGTGAACCGACCAGGCGGTCTGAGCGTGGGCGAGCGGAACACGCAGAGCCCCGGTGGCAGACTTTCCGCCATGAAGCCAGCCTCACAGGAGCCTCTCCTGGCTCCGCCTGCCTCCGCGTCCTTGCAAGGAGACGAGCCGCTTGCTGGTATCAGCGACGTCACCGTGCTCGATTTCTGGCGGTTCGCCATGCCGGACCTGAGAGTCAACAACACCCGGGGGCTGTTCGCCGAGTTCCTGGTTCACCAGGCCGTGGGCTCACGGCGGCCACGCGTGGAATGGGCAAGCCACGACGTCGAGACCACGGACGGGCTTCGTATCGAGGTCAAGACCAGCGCCTACTTGCAGGCGTGGGAACAGCGCGGCCCTTCAGCCGTCCGCTTCAGCGGGCTGCGCGCCCGCACCTGGAGTCCTCTCACCGGGTACTCCAGCACCGTGTCGTACAACGCTGATGTCTACGTCTTCGCCGTGCAGACCGCCGTCGAACACGCCGCCTACGATCCGCTGGACACCGCCCAGTGGGACTTCTACGTGCTCCCCCGCCGTGAACTCGAACGCAGAGGTGTCGGCAGCCTGGGGCTGAAGGCCGTCCGCGAGGCTGCCGGAGAGCCGGTTTCCTATTCGGGCCTCGGAATCCGGATTCAAGAAGTCACTCTTCACGACTGAACCGGATGGTCGGCCTCCGCTGTCGGCCGAAGGGACAGCTGTCGCCCATCAGACGCGTGGTGGACCGCACATGGCGCGCGCACGAGCTACCTGGCCGGGAAGCCGGGGACTTCCCGAGCCGAGTATGCGATCGCATCCAACGCAGCCTCGTACATGCCCAGTTGGACGTGCTCTGTCGGTGATGGGCTGTAACGTTGCATGCGCCCTGACAGCGACCGCTTGTCCCGTGCGTCCGACTCGTCCGAGGAATCCTCCATGTCATACGTCCGCGGGCACTACCGCAGCGACGGCACCTATGTCCGCCCCCACCATCGCCGGTCCAGTAGTTCCACGGGCAGCGTCTCGCCGACTCGGACGGGCGCCTCCCGTCGCGCCGGCACCACCATGCCCGGGCCGACACCCGTCCCGTCTGCTGCGACCACGCGTGTCAGGGGCCATTACCGCAACGGCGCCTACGTCCGTCCTCACCACCGGCGGATCAGTGGGAAGGAAGCGGCCGGGGGAGCCGGAGGGCTGCTGCTCCTGCTCCTCGCGCTGCTTCTGCTGGGCGGCGGCGGGGCGGGCGAGGCGAGCCCCTCGAACACCTCCGAGAGCGTTACTCCGCGTCCGTCCGCAGCGCCGTTCGGGGACCCCGGGCAGGAGGCCGCTCCGCCACCTGCCAGGTAGCTCACGCCCTGCATGTCTCGGGCGGGCCTCGGATGAACGCTGAGTTGTCCGTCCCCAAGGCTGCCGCGGATTCCTGGTCCCGGGTCGGGGCCCTGTGGCGGGAGGAGCCGACATGACCGCGGTCGCCGTGTCAGTGGTGGGGGTGCTGGGCACCATCTTGGGCGGGGCCCTGACCGCCTTGGTCGCAGCCCGGTCCGCACGCCGCGGAGAAGCCGCACTGGAGCGTCAGCAGAGGCTTCAGGAGAGGGAACGGCGTCGGGTGCAGGCCCACGAGGCCCTGGTGGAACATCAGCGCTGGCGCCGGGAGCGCCGGCAGATCGCCTACCTGTCCTTTCTCGAATCCCTCGGGGCCGCGGACCGGAGCAACCAGGCGTTCTTTCGCGCGTTGGAGGCTCAGCCACGCCCCTCACCGGTCGACGAAGAGCGGGTCGCGGAGATCCGGCGGAGGTACAAGGAAGCGGAGGCCGCCGGGCTCGTGGTCGTCCTCGAAGGGCCAGCCTTGGTTGCCGAGTTGACACTCCAGCTGATCGTGCAGTTCTCGGCCCTGGTCCAGCACGTTCGGGACTGTGCGGAGGCTCACTCGGCCTCGTCCGACGGCCTCACGGAGCAGGGCCTCGCCGTGCATGCGGCCGGCCTGGATTTCCTCGCTCAGCGCGCGGCCTTTCTTGCCGCAGCCCGGGAGGCCCTCGATGAAGTAGCGCAGTCGGCTCAGGAATCCCCCGATCAGGACGACTGGTCACCGGGCCGGGGCGGTGGCCCCTGAGACGCAGCCGCGACGAGCACCCCTCATCCCCCCACGTACCGCGCCAGATACTCCCCCGTGACCGTCCCTCGGCCCGCCACCAGTTCGGCCGGGGTGCCCGCGAAGACGAGGCGGCCGCCTTCGTGGCCGGCGCCGGGGCCGAGGTCGATGATCCAGTCGGCGTGGGCCATGACGGCCTGGTGGTGTTCGACGACGACGACCGACTTGCCGGAGTCGACGAGGCGGTCGAGGAGGGCGAGGAGTTGTGCGACGTCGGCGAGGTGGAGGCCGGTGGTCGGTTCGTCCAGGACGTAGACGGGGTGGTCGCCGCTCTTGGCCGCGAGGTGGGTGGCCAGCTTCAGGCGCTGGCGTTCGCCGCCGGACAGGGTGGTGAGGGGCCGGCCCAGGCTCAGGTGGCCGAGGCCGACGTCGGCGAGGTGGTCGAGGACGCGGCGGGCGGCCGGGGTGTGGGTCTCGCCGGGGCCGAAGAAGGCGGCCGCCTCGTCCACCGTCATCGCGAGCACCTCGCTGATGTCGCGCCCGCCGAGGTGGTATTCGAGTACCGCCGCCTGGAAGCGTTTCCCCTCGCACTCCTCGCAGGTGGTGGCGACCGGGGCCATCGTCGCCAGCTCCGTGTAGAGGACGCCGGTGCCGTGACAACCGGGGCACGCGCCCTCGGAGTTGGCGCTGAACAGCGCGGGCTTCACGCCGTTGGCCTTCGCGAACGCCTTGCGGACCGGGTCGAGCAGACCGGTGTACGTCGCGGGGTTGCTGCGCCGCGAGCCGCGGACCGGGCTCTGGTCGACCGACACCACTCCGCACTCGGCCGCCCCCGGGCTGCCGACCAGGGAGCCCTGCACGAGGGAGCTCTTGCCGGAGCCGGCCACCCCGGTGACGACGACGAGCGTGCCGAGCGGGATGTCCACGTCGACCCCGCGCAGGTTGTTCGTGCGCGCGCCGCGGATCTCCAGCGTGCCGGTGGGCTCGCGCACCGTCTTCTTGAGGGACGCGCGGTCGTCGAGGTGGCGGCCGGTGACGGTGTCCGCGGCCCGCAGCCCGTCGGCCGTCCCCTCGAAGCACACGGTGCCGCCCGCCGGTCCGGCGCCGGGGCCGAGGTCCACGACGTGGTCGGCGATCGCGATCGTCTCCGGTTCGTGTTCCACGACCAGCACCGTGTTGCCCTTGTCGCGCAGGCGCAGCAGCAGTTCGTTCATGCGCCGGACGTCGTGCGGGTGCAGTCCGGCGGTGGGCTCGTCGAAGACGTACGTGACGTCGGTGAGCGCGGAGCCGAGGTGGCGGACCATCTTGACGCGCTGTGCCTCGCCGCCCGACAGCGTGCCCGCGGGCCGGTCCAGCGCGAGGTAGCCGAGGCCGATCTCCACGAAGGAGTCCAGGGTCTGGCGCAGCGCGGTCAGCAGCGGGGCCACCGAGGGCTCGTCGAGGCCCGCGATCCAGTCGGCGAGGTCGCTGACCTGCATCGCGCACACGTCCGCGATGCTCAGTTCGCCGATCCGCGAGGACCTGGCGCCCTCACTGAGCCGGGTGCCCTCGCACTCGGGGCACGTGGTGAAGGTGACCGCGCGGTCGACGAAGGCCCGGATGTGGGGTTGCAGCGACTCCCGGTCCTTCGCGAGGAAGGACTTCTGGATCTTCGGGATCAGCCCCTCGTACGTGAGGTTGACGCCCTCGACCTTGACCTTGACCGGTTCGTGGTGCAGGAAGTCCCGCATCTCCTTCCGGGTGTAGTCGCGGATCGGCTTGCCGGGGTCGAGGAAGCCGGACTCGGCGTACACGCGGACGGTCCAGAAGCTGTCGGACTTCCAGCCCGGGATGGTGAACGCGCCCTCGGCGATCGACTTGGAGTCGTCGTACAGCTGGGTGAGGTCGATGTCGGAGACGGTGCCGCGGCCTTCGCAGCGCGGGCACATGCCGCCGGTGCGGTGGAAGTCCGTCTTCACGGCCTTCCGGGCGCCGCGCTCCACGGTGATCGCCCCGCTGGCCCGTACCGAGGGGACGTTGAAGGCGTACGCGGCGGGCCCGCCGATGTGCGGCTTCCCGAGGCGGCTGAACAGGATGCGCAGCATCGCGTGGGCGTCGGTGGCGGTGCCGACCGTGGAGCGCGGGTCGGACCCCATCCGGCGCTGGTCGACGAGGATCGCCGTGGTCAGCCCTTCGAGCACGTCGACCTCGGGCCGCGCGAGCGTCGGCATGAAGCCCTGGACGAAGGCGCTGTACGTGTCGTTGATCAGCCGCTGCGACTCCGCGGCGATCGTGCCGAACACCAGGGAGCTCTTCCCGGAACCGGACACCCCGGTGAACACCGTCAGGCGGCGCTTGGGGATCTCGACGCCGACGTCCTTGAGGTTGTGCACGCGCGCTCCGTGCACGCGGATCAGCTCGTGGCTGTCGGCGGCGTGCGGCGCCCGGCCCTCGGCGGCGTGCGGCGCCTGTCCGTCGGCGGCGCGCCGTGCGGTGGTCGACGGTGTGCCCGGGTCCGTGCTCCGCGTGCTCTTCGCCATGCTTCGGTGTCTCCCCGTGTTCCCGCGTGGTCCCTGTGGTGCCTGTGGTGCCTGTGGTGCCGGGGGGGGCGGGCCGTGCGGCGCTGCTCGGCCCGCGGCTCTCCCCCAGCTCGCCCACGGTCCACGCTACGGGCGGGGCTCCTGTTTCGCTTCTCCGTTCCTGACCGGTCGCGTGTGGATCTTCGCGAGGCAGGCGGGGACGGCGGCGCCCTCCTGGTGGCCCCGGGCCCGGTACGCGCTCGGGCTCTCGCCGACCAGTTCGGTGAACCGCGAGCTGAACGAGCCCAGCGAGGTGCAGCCCACCGCGAAGCAGACCTCCGTCACCGACATGCCGCCCTGCCGCAACAGGGCCTTGGCCCGCTCGACGCGGCGCGTCATGAGGTAGCTGTACGGCGTCTCCCCGAAAGCCGCCCGGAAACTGCGGGAGAAGTGGCCCGCCGACATGTGGGCGACCCGGGCCAGCGCCGGTACGTCGAGCGGCCGGGCGTACTCGCGGTCCATCAGGTCACGCGCCCGGCGCAGCCGGACGAGGTCCTCCAGGGTCGTCACTCGTCCAGCGTGCCACAGGGCGGGGCGGGGGCGGGGGCCGCCGGCGACCGCCTCCCACGCCCCGGACCGGACCAGGCCCCGGCTCCGCCCCCCGTGCGCCCGTTCGTCACTCCGCCCGCAGCGGTGCCACGGTCAGCAGTCCGCAGCCGTACGCCTTGGCCGGTCCGACTCCGGCCAGCAGGGTGGTGGAGAAGAGCGGGACGTCGGCGACACGCAGTCTGCCTTCGAAGGTCGCGCTGTTGAAGGTGACCCTGCGCCCCTTCCCGCCCTTGGAGCCCTTGGTGAAGGAGTGCCGTCGCCGGTCCGTGATGCGCACCTCCTGCGGGCCGGCGGCCTGCGTGCCACGGGCCGCGGGCCGCTCGTCCCGCGGGGGTCCGGCGAGCCCCGGCGCGGCCGGATCGGTGCGGGAGCCGGCCACGGTGAAGCCCCAGCGCCCGGCGTGCCCGAGGAACCAGTCGAGCTGGGCCTGCGCGGTGCGGTGGGCGACGCGGAAGCCCCGGACCAGTTCGCCTTCCGGGGCTTCGGCCAGCTTCTTGGCCTGGGCCGGGGTCAGCCGCTCCGGGTCCGTGGTGTGGCGCACGGGGTTGGCGGTCAGCCGGAAAGCGTACTCCTGGCCTTCGACGAGCCGTTTCAGCAGCGGTTCGTAATCCCGTACCGCGGCGTGCTCGCCGTCGGCGCCCGGCCAGCCGGCGTACTCCACGAGATGCGCCCAGTCGGGCCGGGATCGGCTGAGGACGTACACGTGCGGGCGGTACGGGTCGTCCGCGTCGAGCCGCCACAACAGGCGCTCGGCGCCGGGTGGGCCGGGCAGTCCGCCCTGTACGGCGCCGTGCAGGACGTGGGGGCTGGCGAGGAGCTTGCGGCTCTCGGTACGCAGCGGGTTGATGCGGATACGGGAAAGGTAGGGCACGGGTCACCCGTCCAGGAGGGCGAAGGGGTCGTGGGGCTCGTCCGGTGGCGTCGACGCGGCGTCCCCGGAGAGGGACGACGGCGGCTGCGCCGGGACGTCGAAGAGGTCGCGTCGCACGCGGCGGATGGTGAACGCACGGTTGAGCGGGTCGAAGGAGACCGGGACGTCATGCAGGGTGTCCTCACCGTCCGCGGTCTCCAGCGTGACCGGGCAAGGGACAGTCCAGGGACCTTCCCGCCCGGCGCGACGGCGGCGCTCCTCGCGCCTGCGAGCCGCGACGGACGGCTGCCACGGGTGCGTACGCAGCACCAGTTCCATCCCGCCGGGGTGCGGGCCGAGCACGAGGGGCTGAGTGGGAGGACAGGAGCGGCGTCCGAGGGCGAGCGGGAAGGCCGGCGCGCGCAACTCCCGTTCGACCTGCGCGAGAGTCTCCTCCGTCCCTTCGAGCGCGACCACGAAGACGGCGTCCTGGAGGTAGTGGCGCGAGGTGACGTGGGTGTACTTCGCGGGAGAGGTCGGCCGTTGCGTCCCCTTGCCGCTGACGCCGCTCTGCGGGAGCGGGAGCCCGCGGTAGTCGCTGACCGTGTGGTAGTCGCGCAGGGGGACCCCGGGGACGTCGACGCGGACCCCGAGCCGCAGCCGGGCCAGGTCGCCGAGGGGATCGGTGCGCGCGAGTCCACGGGCGGCGGCGAGGAGCCCGATCACGCCGGACTTCGTGGGCTCGGGCTGCGTCTCCCTGCGGTTGAACGCGCCCTTGACGCCCCAGGACTGGAGTGGTCCGGCGAGCCTGAGCAGCAGGACGGCCCCAGTGCCCGCCCCCGTGGTGGGGACGGTACCGGTGTCCACCCCCGTGGTGGCGCTCATACGGCCCCCGTCCGGTAGGCGCTCTCCAGGTGTGCCTCCAGTCCGGCGAGCAGTGCCCGGAAGGACTGCCCCGGACCGAACGCCTTCTCTACGGCCTTCCCGGCCGCGTCGTCCGGGTCGAAGGCGTGGACCACTCCCTCGTACGGTGCCGGTTCGCCCCACAGCCCGGCGACCTTCGCGTGTTCGTCCGCGAGACGGGCCGCGGAGGTGGCGGCGATGCTCTGCTCCCCGGAGACGACCGGGGCCTCGAAGGCGGAGACGAGGTTGACCGGCTGGTCGGTGCGCACGACGACGGCGACCAGACTCGGCAGCGTCCGGTGCGCGAAGGAGTTGCCGTATCCGGCGGGTACGGACCGGGCGAAGGAGGTCACGAAATCGCGCACTCCCGCGATCGTGGCGGGCCAAGCGGCACCCTCCTCCCGGCCCAGGGAGAGGTTGTGCCGCAGCTGATGCAGGCCCACCGTCGCGTAGCGGTAGAGGGTTGCCGAGTTGAAGCCGATGTGGCCGATCATCCCGGCCCCGGTCTCGTTCTTGCGGTGCGTCTCGTCGTCCACGGCGGTGAAGTAGTCGAACTCCAGGTCCACGGCGTGGGTGGACAGGGCGTGGGCCACCTGGGTGGCGGCGTCCACGCGCAGCGACGCGAGATCCGCCACCATGCGGCCGAAGAGCGCGACGTCGAGCGGGTGCCCGGTGCGGAAGACCTCTTGCACGCCGAGCCCCGCGACCGTCTCCGTCAGCGCCTTGTCGCCGAGCGCGAGCAGTTCGGGGACTCGTTCCGCGATCAGGGCGACGAGCCGGTCGAGCTGCCGCTGCCCGTAGAAGAACAGATAGGCCGTGTCGCCCTCCTTCTTCCCCGCCTTGATGCCGAGTGGGGCGAGCAGCGCCGTCGCCAGCCGCGCGGCGGACTCCTCGTCCGGTACACCGGGCAGGACGCGCAGCCGCTCGGCGAGGGCGGCGGCGACGGCCCGCGTCCGGGTCGCGTGGTCCTCGACGGGCCGGCTCTCGGCATGGTGCAGCCGGGTGGCCCGCTTCCACGCCTGCGAGGAGACCCGGGAGCGGCGCACGCCCCCGAAAACGGCGTCCTTGGGGTTTCCCTGGTCGTCACGGTTCATGTTGGCGGGGGGCACGGTCTGGATGATGTGCACGTCGACGTAGGCGCGCGGGACCTGCGGGGTGAGCGGGGCGGGGGGCATGAGACGGCCTCCTGTGCGTTCTTCGGGACGGTCGAGGGACGACGACGGGTCCGGCGAGGGAAGAGGTGCTCTTCGGACGGGCGACGAACGCCGGGCGCGCGAGGGACGGAGCGCTGTCGCGCGGGCTGGTGAACCCCCGGCGCGGATCTGGAGTACCGGCTCAGGCGGGCCCCTGGCCCGGCGGCTGCCCGCTTTCGCTCCCCGCCCTCTTCTCCTGGTTCTCGGCGTTCTGGGGGCCCCAGACGTAGTACTCAAGTCCCCATCTGCGCCGCACTTGTTGGCGACTTTCGGCCGTCTGCCAGTCGTTCAGGTCGCGCCAGAGCCGGTCGTAGTCGAGCGGGACGGCGGCAGCCCGCAGATTGGGGACGAGCATGCGCAGCCGGTAGAGCAGGGCGGGCAGCCCCTCCGACTCGACGGTGGCGGCGACCCGCCGGTCGAGCGCGTCGGAGCTGAACCGGTCGGCCAGGCGCAGGGCGTGCAGGGCGCGGCCGAGGGGGCGCCCCCGGCGGTGCATGGGGAGGGACTGGCTCTGCTGGTGGAGCCCGTAGAGCGCCAGCGCCCCGTGCTCCGCCTCCAGTGCGCGCGTCACCTTTCCGTCCGTGGGGCTCGTGTAGTACGGCCACATCGCCGGGACGGAGGCGGCCGGCCGGCCGAGTCCGGCCCGCAGGGCGGCCAGTTCCTCCCCGGGCGGCCCTCCGGGCATGTCACGGCGCCAGCCGTCCCCCTCCCGGTAGCGGTACCAGAAGCGGGTCGGGCGGTGTTGGTCCTCGGCGCCCTCGTCCGGCTCCTGCGGGGCGTCGGTGGGTTCCGGTGCTGTGTGGCTCACGTGCGGCCTTCCGTGCGCGAAGGGTCCGTCGGACAGGGATACGGGCATGGGGGAGCCGGTGGCTCAGTTCAGGTACCGGCTGCTGCGGTTGACCGGGGCAGCCGGCGCAGGATGCCGCCGAGGGCCCGGCGGAAGGAGTCCTCGGCGCTGCTCAGCCGGTAGACCTGCTCACCGCCGTCCTTTGTGCGGACGCGGCGTCCACTGACGATCCCGGGGGCGTTCCAGCGCAGGAGTTCCTCGGCGACCTGCCAGGCCGCCCACCGCGCGGACTCCTCCCAGCGTGTCAGCCGCGTGTCGCAGGCCTCCTCGTCCTCGTCGACGTGCCGCAGATCGCGCAGCAGGGCCAGGACGAGCGGGCTGAGCAGGGCCAGCAGCCGTTCGCCGGGCTGCTGCCAGGCGAGCGGTGGCACCGGGTCGGCTCCGGCGGCGCGCCGCAGATTCCCGTCGAGCCGGTTGACCGCGTCGGCCAGCTCCTCGGCGTGGAGCACCGCTTCGAGGAGGGCGGCGCGTACCGGCCCGTCGTAACGGAGCGCGGCGAGCGGGAGGGGGATCTCGTCGTGGAAGGAGTCCTCGACGTTGCCGAGCTTCTTGCCGTAGGTGACGCCGGTGAGGTCGAGACGGAGCGGGTACTCCGGGTCGAGTTCGTCGCGGACCCCGGCGAGGGACACGAGCAGCTGGGTGGTCTCGTGGCGTCGCCTGGATTTCCTGTCCGGGACCTCGGGGGCGTGCGCGAAGGCGAGCAACGCGTTGAGCCCGCGCCAGCCCGCTCGTCCCGTGACGTGCCGCAGAGGCCGCCTGGCGGGAGGCTCCGCGCCTGCTCCACCGCCCTCGACCAGCGGCGCCTTGCGGCGCTGGTGCGCTGTGGTGGGCGAGTCGACGACCCACGCGGTGTGCGGTTCGTCGTCGGGGGTCAGCTCCAGGCGGTCACCGCCCGCCACAACCACCCGGCGCACGTGCCAGGAACCTTCGGGGCCCTGTTCGGGCAGCAGCAGAACGCGCCGGGACTGCCAGGTCCACAGGTCGAGCAGACCGGTCGGCGGCCGCTCCCGCCAGGCGGGGGTCGCGCACGGCAGGCCCGTCACATCCTCGCGACGCCATTGGGGAGCGTCCTCGGGCAACATCCTTTTGGCTAAGGGGACGTTCAGCAGGAGGGTCTCGAAGAGCGTGGTGCCCCGGGGCATGACGACTCCGAGACTGCCGAGGGGGCCCACGGGGTTCCCGGTCGTCTTCCCGTGCCTGGCCTTGTCGTCCCCGACCACGCCCGTCTTGATCGCCCCGGTGTCCCAGCAGTGCGTGTGCAGCAGCCAGCGGGCCGCCGCCCCGGGGTCGAGGCGCAGTTCGTCGCCGTCCGTCCGGGAGGAGAAGAGCGGGACGTTGTTGCCCTGGGCGGCCGTGGCCACCAGGGCGGTGGCCGACTTGGTCTCGCCCTTCTCCGTACGCAGGCCGGGGACTTGGGCGAAGGGCCGGTGGGGGTCGAGGAGATCGAAGCGGTGGCGGTGCTTGTCGCCGTAGCTCAGCAGCAGCCCGGTCTGCTTCTTGGTGAACCGTCCGCGGCGAAAGAGGGCCGCCCAGCCCTCGACGTCGCCCGGGAACTCGTCCCGCAACGCGTCGAGCATGAAGGGGAGCAGCAATTGACGGTAGAGCGCCGGGCGTTGCGTGGGCGTCTCCACCACCAGGTCGCTGTATGCATGGGCTTCGGTGAGGAGACGGAGGAGCCCGGCCCGTTCCGTACGCGTGTCAGTGGTGACGAGTGCGGGCTGCCACTCCTCGTCCAGCAGGTTGTACACCCGGCCCCCCGGTGATCCGTGCGCGTTGCGTGATCAGGCTGCCACAGCTTGGAGTTCCCCGCAGCCACTTCCGCGATTCCCCTCACGGGCGCCCCAGAGAGTTCACGGCGTGGCGGGCCCCTCGTCGACGAGGCCGAGTTCGTGGTCGTAACGCAGCGAACGGCCGCCCAGACGAGTACGCAGATCCTCGCCGAGGACCAGGGCCCGGCTCCGGCTCAGGCGGCGGTCGCCGCCCTTCCAGTAGGGCACGTTCCAGGCGGGCAACGGGTCGAGGAGTTCGCCGGACTGCCAGCAACTCGGCGGCAGGCGTACGGATCCGCAGCGGATCGCCTCCACGACGGCGTCCGAGAGGTCCTTCGCGGAGCCGTCCGGGGCGAGCCGGTGCCCGAGCAGGGACCTGTACCCCTCGTCGTCCCGGACGACGGCGAGCGTCTCCACGGGCAGGCCCTCGCCCCGCAGAAGAGCCGGAAGGTCTCCCTCCTGGTGAAAGGCCGACAGGTAGGAGAGCCCCGCGAGATCAGCGGCGCCGTGTTCCCCGCGCCTGGCAAGCGTGTGCTGTGCCGCGCGTGCCTCCGCCGAGGCCACCCGTCCGCGGTCCTCCTCGCGTGTCCGCGCGGCCTGGCGCCGCCATGCCGGGGGCAGACCGTCAGCCGTGCCCTGCACCCGGGAGACAAGGGTCGCGACATCACGGGGAAGGTGCCAGCCGCCGCCCGTCGCGGCCTCCTCGGCCAGCGCGACGGTGGCCACCAGCCGGTGCCGTCCGTACGCACGCACGGCTTCCTCGGGAAACTCCGCGACCTGCTCCCGTTCAGCCGCGGCCGGGTCGGACGCGGTGGCGAACCCGCTCAGCAGGACGCGGGACCCGGGCGTCCCGTCGCCTTCCGGGGGAGCGCCGGGACGCAGGAGACCCAGCCGGGAGAGCAGCGACTCGACGGGCGCCAGATCGCTCACGAGCAGATCCACCCGAGCGGGAAAGGCCCGCTCCACGAGGGTGTCGGCGATCACCACGTACCGGCCGGAGCCCTCCGTCACCGCGTGCGGGGACAATCGCGCGAGCACCTCGCGCGCCCGCACCGCCTGTGGTCCCGCGGCCAGCCGGGTGTGCAGGAGGACGACGGTGTCCTGCGCGCCGAGCGCCTCGCGCAGGACGGGCAGCAGCGTCTGGGCCCGGCCAGCGTCGTTGCGCACGATCAGGGCGCTCCGCCCGGGGCCCAGGCGCTCCGCGACGTACCGCGCCACCTCACCGTCGGCGCGGCGCCGGGCCGCGGGGTCCCCTGCGAGTGAGGCGGCGCTCTCCGGGGCCAACTCCACCCGGACGTGTGAACCGGCGTCCGACGCCACCCCGCGTACCGCCGTCCTGGCAACGCCGTCCGCGACCCAGGCGCCGGTCACCCGGGGGTGGGCGGGCGTGGCGGCGGTGGGCGCCGGACCCCGGTACGCCTCGTCACCGAGCGCTCCCCCCACCCAGGCGTCGAGCAGCCGGCCCCGGCCCTCCTCGGACAGGGCGGGGGCGAGCAGGACCACCGGCACCCGCGCCTGCCCCAGCCAGCGCAGCGCCTCCAACAGGTAGACGCGGGTGCGGGCGTCGAAGAAGTCGGCGATGTCGAGCAGCACGACCTTCCCGAGGAGCCCCGCCATCCGGACCATGACGAACTGGCTGCGTACGGCGGCGGCGAGCGCCTGGTACGTGGGCGCCACGACGAACGGGGCCAGCAGCCCGCGCGCATGACCGTGGAACCAGTCCACGAGCAGCTTCTCGCCCTCGCCCGCTTCGGCGAACGCCTTGTCAGGCAGGCCTGGTTCACCGGGGCATTCCTCCACCAGGACACGCCGGAGCGTCGCGCTGCCCGGATATTTGGCCGCGTTCCATTCGGGGTCCAGGGAGCGCAGTTCGTGCAGGAGGACGGCCCGTTCGGGATATCCGGCGTCGACCTGCCCCAGCCAGGCACGGACCTTCTGGAACACGTCGTGGTGCGCCGACCACTCGGGGACTCCCACGAAGACGCCCGCGGTCCGGGAGCGGGCGGCCATGATCTCCGCTGCGACCAGGCCGGCTTCCAGGGCTTCCTGGTGGGACTCGACGATCAGCAGGCCGCCCGAGGGAACACGGCGGGCCACGTCGAGGACGGCGCCGGGGAGGGCGGTGTGCCGCCATCGCGCACCGTGACGCGCGTCGAGCGCGGCGTCGCCGGGCTCGTGCAGCCGCGCCGCCCAGCCCTCGGCCGGAGCGATGTCCGCGCAGGCCCCGATCGCCCGCTCGTGGGAGGCCGCGTAACTCACCCGCCCGGGGTCGTCGACACCTTCCAGTCCGCTGCTCAGCCAGTCGGCGAGTTTCAGCAGCCCGCTCAGGACGAGTTGAGTGGTCCGTGCGGGCACGTGGACCGGGGGCCGCTCCCGCCAGTCCGGGAAGCCGACCTCCGCGCTGATCCGCTCCAGCAGGACCTCGCGCACCTGATCCCAGCGAGCGCCGCCGAGCAGCCGGTAGCGCGCCTGCCCTACCTCCAAGCCGTTGGGCCCCGGAATGTCCCCGTGATGCCCCGCGATCAGCGGCCACAGCCACCTCTGGTGCTTCTTGGGCCACTTGGCCTTCTCCAGCGCCTCACGCAAGAGGCGTGCGCCGGCCCGTTCGTGCGGGAACGCCTTGCCCCGCTCGGAGAAGCGCGGATCGAACTTCAGCCCGGCCGCCGCGACGTGCCGGGTGTATTCCGGGAACCAGGCCTGGAAGAGCGGCGTGGCCTTCCCGAAGTCGTGCAGTCCGCAGATCCAGCGGAAGAGCAGCGCCCCGCGGCCCGGGGCTCCCGCGACCACGTCCATCTCGCGCCTGACGGCCTCCGAGGCCAGGAGGTCCCACAGGCGCTCGCCTACGGCCGCCGTGTCCAGCGAGTGTGCCGTCAGCAGGCAGACCGAACCGCCGCCGTGCGAGGGCGTCTTGGCGATCAGCCTGTCGGCGGCCTCCCGGGCCGAGAAGGCACCGGCCTCGCGCGTCCCGCCGTCCCCCGCCGCCCGCTCCATGCCAAGTCCCTTCCTTCGCAGTCGCTTTGCGGCAACTCTACGGACAGGAGACCTCACCCGATGTCATCATGGCTCCATGCCCTCCCGCTGGACCGAGGACACCCGGGCCTGTCAGCCGTCGTTCGCGCGGAGCCTGCGCACCAGTTGGCTGCCGGACGCCTTCGCCGACTCCGGTCTCCTCGGCCGGCTGTCCGAAGGCGCCTTCCTCCGCTCCCCCTCGGACGTCCCCCCGCTGATCGCGAACGCGCCCCTGCACTGGCTCACGGTGCCCGTGGGCGAACGCGTCCGCACCGTGCCGCTCCTGCCCGCTGACGTGTACGCCGGACTGCACGTCCTGGTCGAACGCGCCCTGCGCGGGCACGCGTTCCAACCCGGCGCCCACAACGGCACCCACACCGACTGGGACTACCGGAGCGCCTACCGAGACCGCTCGGAAAGCCTCACCGCTCTGGCCTCGGACGGCGAGAGCCCCTGGATACAGCACCTGGACATCGAGAACTTCGGCCCGGGCGTCCGGCTCGACACGCTGCTCGCGGCCCCCTGGATGACGGAGGAACTGGGCAGCGCCCTCCGGGTCGTGCGGCGGCGCACCGGGCAGTGCCTGTTGCACGCCGGGAGCTGGTCCACGCGGCTGGGCTCAGCCCTGCTCACCCCCCTGGACGAGGTGGTGGCCCAGCACGTGGGAGACCGCTGGGCCCGCTGGAGCGACGGATGGCACATCGCCGTGCGGGACCCCGAGGAGGGGGCCCGGATCCGGGAGGCGGTGGCGGCGGAACTGGGGCGTGCGGGCCTGCGGCTCTCGCCCCGCAAGACGGCGCTTCTTCCCCCGGCCGCCGTCCTGGCGGGCGTCGCCGCGAACGTCGCCGGACCACCGGGCGAGGTCTGGCGGCTGGCCGTGCGCCACGACGACGTACGGCGGTACCGCTACGCCCTTCCGCGTGCGGCACCGGCCCCGGAGATCTCCGCGGCCCTGCCCGGCCTCGTGCGGCGACATCCCGCCCTGCTGCCACGAGCGGCGCTCCACCTCGACCGGGCCGCCACGACGGCGCAGGCGCCCGGCACGTTCACCGCGCTCCTGCGGTGGGCGACGGGACGGGGGCCGACGCGGGAGGCGCCCTTCCGTTGCGGCAGGCTGCTGGTCCTCGCGGCCCGCCACCCCCACTTCGCGCGGCTGGTGCCCCTGTCCGCCCTGGACAGGTGGTGCGCTTCCTCCGTGGCGCCCCTGCGCGACCTGGCGGAACGCGCCGCCGTCACGGGGTACGGACCTGACGCGGTCCGCGATCCGGGCCCGCGGACACGGGACTGGATACGTGGCGGGGCGTCCGTCACGGACCGGCCGCCGCAGGCCGCCACCTTGCTGTGAGACTCCCGACCGGACCGCCCCGAGGACCCGATGCCCCCACCCGCCCCCTTCCGCGCCTGGCACCCCCATGACGAACGCCTGCTGACGACCCCGGAACAGCACACGCTCCACAGTGCGGGCGCCCTCCTGACGGCCGTGCGCGAGGCTCTCGCGCCGGGCACCTGGTACCTCAAGGGCTCAGCGGCGTTGCTCGCCTGGTCGGGGCCTGGCGCGCGGCTGCCTGAGGACGTGGACCTCGCCGTGGAGACGGAGGCGGCGGGCCCGCTGCTGAAGGCGGGCGAACTGCCGGCCAGGACACCGCGGACGCGGGTGCGAATCCTGAGAGCCGAACCGATGGCCTTCCACCGTGCGGACCGGCCTCCCGTCCACCGCTCCCTCGCCCGTGTCGAGGCCCCGGGGCTTTCCGTCGAGGTCCTCCTCAACCTCGCCCTCGTCCCCCGGGGAACGACAGCGGCGGACGCCCGTACCGGCCCGCTGTTCTTTCCCGGTGGCCCGAGTGCGACCGGAGTCCCGGCTGCCACGTTCGGCCGTTGCCTGGCGCAGAAGCTGCTGCGCTACACACTGCGCCGCTCGGGTGGCCGTATCGGGACGCGCTGGACGGATCTCCTCGACTTCGTCCTCTGCGCCTCCTCCGACCGGGCTCCCCGGCTGCGGCTCGCGTCCCTGCGGACGGAGGTCGCCGCCGAACTGGAGGTGGTGGGAAGGCCGTGGCCCGAACTGTCCGAACCTCCCCCCGAGTGGCTGGACTTCTGGGACTCGGCGATGTTCCGGCACCGGCTCCCCTACGGCCGGCTGCCCGAGGCCGCGCGCAGCGCGGAAGCCTTCTGGGAACCGGTCCTGGCCCGCCACCCCGCCGGCCGGGGGACGGAGGCCGACGCGGTGTGGGACCCGGCGGCCTGGACCTGGTCACCGCACTGACCGCGCGGGCACCCCTTCCTCCTCAGTCCTGCCCTCCCAGCAGCGCGGCGGCACGCGGCCGGTACGCGACGGGGAGATGACGCGACCAGTCGGTGCGGTGGCGGCGGGCGTGGTCGAGGTGGTGCGCCCCGGGTACGCCGGCCCCGGCAGTACGCAACCGCTCCAGGAAACCGAGCGCCGTCCCGGCGGCCGGTTCGGTGAGCGGTTGACCGAACACGTGCACCCCGCCCGCGGGATGGTCCGTCCCCTTGAGGGTCTTGGTCACGTGCAGTGCGAACGCGGCGCGACGCCGCGCCGCGTCGAGGCCGTCCACGCCGAGGGCCGCGAGCCCCGCGCCGCTGACGAGCTGTCCGGCGCTCGTACCGTTGGCCCGTGTCACCGCGTGACACAGCGCCGAGGGCTCGGACACCACTCCGCTCAGCCCGTCGCCGAAGGTGCCGTACAGCACGCCGTGGTTCCCCACGCCCCGCGCGAGTTCTCCGAGGTGATCGACGAGTGCGCGCTCCCGCTCTTGGCGCTTCCGGTAGGCGGCCCCGAACACCTCGGACGGGGCGCGGCCCGCGTGCCATTCGGCGGCCAGGCCCAGCAACTGTTCGGCGTTCCCCGCCGTGAGCCGCTCCCCGCTGCCCTCGGCCCGCACGGTGCCCCATTCGATGTCGTGCACGTCCGTCATGACCAGCCAGTCCCCCGGACCGGCCGACGCGGCCCGTGCGGGCCAGCCGTCCGCGGCGGGCACCCCCGGCATCCGCGGGTCCTCGTCCGGTGCCGCCGTCAGGGCGCCGTACGGCCTCACCAGCACCCCGGCCAGCAGGGAGGCGGTCCGCCGTGTGCCGAGCCGCCCCGGCACGGTGGCGAGCGCCTTCCCGGCCCGGGCGGGCAGTCCCGGTTCGTCCCTGCGCAGCCGGGCGGCCATCGAGACGACGTAGCAGGCGCGCAGGAGCACGGCGAAGCCCGCGTCCGCCCCGCCGGGAAGGACGCACCGTTCCCAGGCCCAGCCGTGCCGGACCCCGCCGGCGCCGGTGGACGGCACGGGCAGCCGCTCCGGGTCGTGCCGGCCGCGGCGGACCAGCACCAAGTCCTTTCCGTAGTACGAGGGCGACCAGGCCGGACCGCAGGCCGTACCGGTCCGGGCGAGGCTCGCCCGCACCGTCTCCAGCCCCCGCTCGTGGTCCCCCGCCGCCTCGACCCCGGCCCGCAGGGCGCTGGTGACGACGGCGAGGGTGATCTCGAACGGCCGGCCGCCGGCCGTGAGTTCCTGGAGGACGTCACCGCTGTCGGGGCAGCCGGGCGGGAAGCCGGGGGCGTGGCGGGGCGTCACCTCAGTCCTGCCGCCGGCGCCGCTTGAAGGCGTCGAGGGTCAGACGGCGCAGGCCCGGCACGGCGGCGATCAGGACCAGGACGGTGACGAGGACCGGCAGCAGCGTCCACCACAGGGAGGTGGCCCCGGCGTCGGGAAGCCCGGCCCAGATGGCCAGCCCGGTCGCGAGAGGCAGACCGATCGCGGCGATCAGCCCGAGAATGGCGTTGGTGGTCTCGGTCTCGGAGGTCTGCACCTGACGGGACAGCTCGGCGAGATCCTCTTTGAGGCTCTGGACCTTCGCCTGGGTGTCCGACCGCGTCTGCCAGGCCCGCAGGATCACTCCGGACTTGTCCCCGGGCCCGAATCTCACCCCCAGGTAGCTCCTGCGGAAGATGAGCAGGTCCCGTTCGAGCCGGAAGATCCTGCGCAGGTCCGGCTCCGTTCTCGCGGCCAGCTCCACCTCCCCGTCGAGCGCGTCGAGCAGTATGTCCTGGAGTTGCGCCATGACCAGGGCGTCCGTGTACAGGGTGCGCTGGAAGAAGCTGGACGCTTCGTAGTAGGACTCCTCGTGCCCGGACCTGGGGACGTCGTTCTCCGTCCCGACCGCGACCAGACCACGACGGCCGAGAACGGCCCGCAGCCCGCCCGCCAGCGAGATCCGTCTCGACGCGATGTCCCGGTCGCCTGGCTTCTCGCTGGCCTCGTACAGGTGCAGCAGCCACTGGTCGACGACGTCCAGACCTCGGCGGGCCGACGCCGCGTTCAACGGGGGGAGCCCGGTGGTCGAGGTGACAAGGCACAGGTACACGGCCTCGCGTACGTCACGGGCCACCCCCCATCCCGGCGGCAGCATCTCGTCCGCCCACCTCCGGTGGGCACCGTCCGCGTGCTCGGGATCGAGGTCGACACAGTCGCGCAGGAGGCGGATCATGTCCGCGGGAGCGGCGTGGGCCGGCATGTTCCCGTGGAACACCGCGACCGCGTTCGCCGGGGGCCGGGCCCTCATCGCCCGCAGGCTCGAACGAGCGTGCGCGTTGAGCGAGACCAGTTCGATCGCGTCCAGCAGCAGGCCGGAAGGGGCCGGCCGCAAGCGCTCCGGCGGCTCCCCGTCCTGGTGGGTGATCGTCCGATGCCACCGGACGGACTCGTCCCACAGGAGCGGGGCCAGACCGGCGTGGGTGTACTTGATCCTGCTCGCCGTGGTGGACCACACCGGGTTCTGCGGCCGCCGCCAGAGCAGGGGGAGCGGCCCCGGCTCGTAGCCGCGCGGCGGCCAGGTGCCGCGCATCCGCACCCCGAAGACGAGCACGACCTCCCTGCGCCGCACCGCCGCCGGATCGCTCGTCGCGTTCGGCTGCCCGGAGGGGGCGGCGGGCGCCCCTCTCCCGCCTCCGCTGCCGCCGCCGGGCTCCCGCCCGCCCGTCGCCCGCAGGGGCCTCAGCCATGGGCTTCGCTTCACGCCAAGGACTCCAGTGCCAGTCGTAGGTAGTGCTCACGTTCCGCGGTACCGACGGGGCGCATACGGCGGGGGCCGTCCTCGACCGGTCTGTCGAGCAGGACGTCCGACCAGGACCGCCGGGGGATGCCGCGTGTCACCAAGGTCATACTGCCGCCTTCGGCCCGTACGCGGTGCAGGGTACGGGCCTCCATCGCGTACTCGGCCCCCTCCGGCAGAGCCACCGTACGCAGGCTGGTGACGCGCACCCACGATGCGCCGTGGCCGTCGAACCGGAAGCCGCCCGCCTCGGGACTGTGCCGCACGGTCCGCAGCCGGGGGCCGTCACCGCCCGGGCCGACGTCCACCAGAGTGTTGTGGAGCGTGCCGCGCAACACCGTGGACGTGAAGTCCCACCGGTGGTTGTGGATGTGCGAGTCCTCGCCGTCCCGGAGCCACACGTGGAGGAACAGACGTCCGGCCGTGCCGGGCAGCACGGCGACGGGCAGCTTGACGAACCCGTTGGGATGCAGCACCGGCACTCCCCTCGGAGCGGCGAACGGCCCCTCGTAGACCCCCCGCAGCGCACAGTCGAGCGCCACACCGGCCAGGGGGCGGGGCAGCAGGACCGGCCCACCACACCCCTCCCCCACCACCCCGCCCGGCACCGGCAGTTCGGCGTACACCCGCGTACGGTTCATCCGGCGCTACTCCCCTGGTGCCCGTCCACTGCGAGAGCCACCGTCAGGCGGACGCCCCGCGCGTCGTAACAGGGCTACCCGTGGCCGCGGGTCCCTGTAACCCGACGGGGGCAGGAAATCCTGTCCCTCCACGCCCACCCCACCCGGCACCCTCCGTCCACCGAACTCTGCCGGGAAGCGGCAATGCGGGCGGGATGCGGAGGGTGGGAACATCGGTGTGCCGCACGGGGGTTGGTCCTCTGCGGGGCCGGTGGGGGCCGGTGGGGGTGGGGTGAGGGGGGTGGGGAGGATGCGGGAGTTCCTCGCGGTCTCCTTCTCGTTTCCGGTGATCGTGTGGTCCCTCGTTCTGCTGTGTGTGCTCGGGTTCTGGGCCCTGGTGGTGTCCGGTGCCGTCGATCACGACGGCGTCGACGGGGGCGTCGGCGGCGGGCTGCCCGGGTTCGGTGGGGTGCCGGTGGTGCCCGCGTGGTCGGTGCTCGTGGTGCTGACCTGGTTGCTGTGTCTGCTCGGCGCCCTGGCCCTCGGCCCGGAACGGCGGGGTGGGGGTGGGGTGTTGGTACTCGTCGGCGCGCCGGTCGCCGCCTGGGGGGTGGCGCTGCCGCTCGTACGGCTGTGGCGGCGGTACGTGCCCGCGCCGCCGCCCGTGCCCTCGCTCCGGCACTTCGTGGGGCTCACGTGCACGATCCGTACCGGGCGGGTCGACGAGCGGTTCGGGCAGGCCGAGGTGGCCGCCGCCGACGGTTCCACGGCCCTCGTCCAGGTCCGGCAGTACGAGGGGGCCGCGCTGCGGCTGGGCAGCACCGGGCTGCTCTACGCCTACGACGAGGCCGGCGCGTTCTTCTGGGTCGCGCCCTTCGACGCCTGTCCCGACCCGGCCGCCGATCCCGCCGCCGATCCTCAACGCTGAACCGTCCGGAGGCGCGAAGCCTGGTCCGGTCCGCCCGCTCGGGCCCGGTCCATGGGTGACGTGCGCCCGGACGCACACCCTCACCTACACGTCACGCGGCCTGGGTTGTCCGGCCTGCGGCTCATCTCAACTTGTCCGTCACGACCGGGGGGTCGTTCATGAATGCTGTCACCTGGGGCGTCGGTGTCGCCGTCGTCGCCGTTCTGCTCATCGCCTTCGCCGCGCTGTTCCTGGTCAGCCGCCTGTTCCGGAAGGTGGAGCAGGGGCGGGCGCTCATCGTGTCGAAGATGCGGAAGGTCGACGTGACCTTCACCGGTCAGGTCGTGCTGCCCGTGCTGCACAAGGCCGAGGTCATGGACATCTCGGTGAAGACCATCGACATCTCGCGCACCGGCCAGGACGGGCTGATCTGCCGGGACAACATCCGCGCCGACATCCGCATCTCGTTCTTCGTGCGGGTCAACAAGACCGTCGAGGACGTCGTCAAGGTCGCGCAGGCCATCGGCACGGCCCGCGCCAGTGACCGGGCGACCTTGCAGGAACTGTTCAACGCGAAGTTCTCCGAGGCGCTCAAGACCGTCGGCAAGCAGCTGGACTTCACCGATCTCTACACGATGCGCGACGAGTTCAGGGACCGCATCATCCAGGTCATCGGCACCGACCTCAACGGCTACAGCCTGGAGGACGCGGCGATCGACTACCTGGAGCAGACGCCGCTCACCCAGCTCGACGCCTCCAACGTCCTCGACGCGCAGGGCATCCGCAAGATCACCGAGCTGACCTCCGTCGAGCACGTGCGCACCAACGAGTTCCAGCGCACCGAGGAGAAGGAGATCACCCGGCAGGACGTCGACGCCCGCGAGGCGATCCTCGAACTGGAGCGCAGGCAGGCCGAGGCGGAGAGCCGGCAGAAGCGGGAGATCGAGACCGTACGGGCCCGGGAGGACGCCGAGACCGCCCGGGTCGTGGAGGAGGAACGGCTGCGTGCGCAGAGCGCCTTCCTGCGGACCGAGGAGGAGCTGGGGGTTCAGCGGGAGAACCAGGCGCGGGAGATCGCCGTCGCGCAGAAGAACCGCGAGCGGGTCATCGCGATCGAGTCCGAGCGGATCGAGAAGGACCGGCTGCTGGAGGTCATCGGCCGGGACCGGGAGACGGAACTGAGCCGGATCTCCGCCGAGAAGGAGGTCGAGGCCGAGCGCCGCGACATCGCCGAGGTCATCCGGGAACGCGTCGCCGTGGACCGTACGGTCGCCGAGCAGGAGGAGTCCATCAAGCGGCTGCGCGCCGTCGAGGAGGCCGAGCGGATGCGCCAGGCCACCGTCATCGCGGCCGAGGCCGAGGCGCAGGAACAGCTGGTCAAGGACATCAAGGCCGCCGAGGCCGCCGAGCAGTCCGCGATCCACCGGGCCGCCGAGCAGCTCACTCTCGCCGAGGCCCGCGAGAAGGCCGCCGCGCTCGACGCGCAGGCCAAGGTGCGGATCGCCGAGGGTGTCCGGGCGGAGGCCGCCGCCGAGGGCCTGGCCGCCGTCCGGGTGCGGGAGCAGGAGGCCGAGGTGATCGAGAAGTCCGGGCTCGCCGAGGCGCGGGCGACGGAGGCGCGGCTGCGCGCCGAGGCCGCCGGGGCGCGCGAGAAGGCGCTCGCCCAGGCCGAGGGGAAGCGGGAGACGGCCCTCGCCGAGGCCGCCGGGATCGGCGAGAAGCTGAAGGCGGAGGCGGCCGGGCTCACCGAGAAGGCCGCCGCGATGGCCGCGCTGGACGACGCCTCGCGTCAGCACGAGGAGTACCGGCTGCGGCTGGAGGCGGAGAAGGACGTGCGTCTCGCGGGCCTCGACGTGCAGCGGCAGGTCGCCGAGGCGCAGGCCACGGTGCTCGCGACGGGCCTGGAGAGCGCCGACATCAACATCGTGGGCGGGGACTCGGTGTTCTTCGACCGGCTCGTGCAGTCCGTGTCGCTCGGCCGGAGCATCGACGGGTTCGTCGACAACTCCCGTACGGCGCAGGCCCTCGCCGGGCCGTGGCTGGACGGTTCGGCCTCCTTCACCGAGGACCTGACGCGGGTGCTCGGCTCGGTGACCGCGTCCGGCGTGCGCGACCTCACGGTGTCCGCGCTGCTCATGAAGCTGATGCCGTCCGGTTCCCCGCAGCTCGACGGGCTCCTGTCGGCGGCCCGGCAGCTCGGCATCAGCGACCTGCCGGTGAGCGGCCTCGCGGACGGCTCCGTGCCCCTCCCGCGCGAGGGGCTCGACAGGACCGGCGGCCTCGACAAGCTCAACGGGGCGGTCAGCAGCGGCACATGAGGAATCCCGCGCCTCACGGGGGCGCGCACCACGGCGGTACCTACGGAGGAGGGGCGGGGCGCGTGGACGTCACGACGGTGAACGGGGCGAGGGCCGGGGGCAGGGCGGCGGCCGGGCGGGACACCACTGCCGCAGACACGGACAACGAGCAGGTGCACCATGCCACTTCCCCCACCAGCTTCCCTACCAACTCCCCCACCACCTCGCCCGCCGACGACACCACCTACGCGCTCCTGCGGGACCGGCTGAACGAGCGGGCCGACGTGCTGGCCCGCCGTGCGGAGGCGCTGGACGCCGCGCGGGTCGCCGAGTTCGGCTCGACCGGGACCGAACTCGCCGGGACCGGACACCTGCGGACGGAGACGGCGCGCGTACCGCGCGATCTCGTGGCCGTCGGCGATGTCCTGCTGCTCGGGCACGACCTCGGCCGGGACGGCGGGACCGCCCCGGCGCTCGGCGGCGGCCCCGCGGGCACCGGGCCCGCCGGGCCGGTCACCGTCGCGGACGTGTTCTCGCTGTACGACCGCGAGGGGCGGGCGCTGCCCCAAACGGCCGTGCCCGGACTGCTCGACGACCCTTCGTTCGTACGGGAGTTCGGTGATCTGCACCGGTACTTCCAGGGGGCCAGGCTGCTGCGGCTGCGGCTCGTCGAGGGGAAGCTGCTCGCGGTCTTCCGCACCGGTGAGCGGGACGAGGACCTGCGGGTCCTGCGCTGGGCGCTCACCACGGAAACCATCGCCTCGGGCACCATCGCCTCGGGCACCACCACCTCGGGCACCACCACCCCCGGCACCACCTCAGCCACCATCGCTCCGACGGCCACCACCCCGGCCCCCGCCGTCCGCTTCCTCGACGCGCTCGGCGAGCGGGACCACACCGTGCCCGAGCCGTACGACGTGGAGTGGACCGTGGCGGGCCGCGCGGACCACGTGCCCGGGCGCCACCCGCATCTCTCGCTCGCGGACGGCACCGTGTTCGTCTCGGCGGTCGGCGGCGCCCTCACCGTGAAGGTGGAGAACGACACCGAGTCCGGCGAGGGCGTGTACCGCGAGCCGGTCGCCGAGCCCCTCCAGTCGCTGGCCGACGCGGAGGTCGCGTACGCCGTCGTCGGTGCCCTCGTCCTGATCCGGGTCCGCCCGTACAAGGAGCCCGAGGCCCGCCACCTCGTCTTCAACACGCTCACCCGGGCCGTCGTGCGGATCGACGCGATCGGCCGGTCCTGCCGCCGGCTCCCCGACGGACAGGGGCTCGTCTTCCCCGGCGGCTACTGCCTCGCGACGGGCGAGGTGCGCACCTTCGACACCGAGGCGGGGGACGGGGACGCGCGGGCCGGTGAGGGCGCCGTGCCCGATGCGGCCTTCGAGCGGTCCGTGCGCTCCCCCAACGGGGAGGACGTCCTGTACGTCTTCCGCGCGCGCTCCGGCGGCCGCACGCTGCTGCTCCCGTACAACCTGATCCGCAAGGAGGTGTCCACGCCGGTCACCGGCCACGGGCACGCCCTGCTCGACGACGGCACCCTCGTCGTCCTGCGCGCGGTGCCCGGGGAGCCGGCCCGCGTCCACACCGTGCAGTGGTGGCGTACGCCCTTCGTGTCCGACGCGTACGCCGCCGACCACGCGGCGGGCGCGGACGGCGGCCCGCTCGCGCGGATCGGCAACGCCGAACTCGTCCGGGGGCTCGCGGACTGCCTCGCGACCGTGCGACAGGCGCGGGCCGCCGCCTCGGGCACCGGGACCGGGGCGCTGCACCGCGCGCTGCTCGCGAGCTGCGAGCGCGCCGCCGACCGGCACGCCTGGCTCGGCGACCCCGAGGCCGGTGACCTGCGCGCCGCGCTGGAGGCGGTACGGCAGGCCGCCGCCGACGTGCTCGCCGAGTCCGCCTCCGTACGGGAGCTGACCGCGCGGGCCGCCGAGTCCTTCGCGGCGGTCGAGGAGGAGGTGCGGCGGCTCGTGCGCCGGGTGCGCGGCGAGGCGCCCGCACGGGCCGCCGAGTGGATCGACCGGATCGCGCTGCTGCGCCGCGCCCAGGGCCGGGCGCTCGCCCTGAAGGACCTGCGGTACGCCGACCCGGCGGCCGTCGACGCGCTCGCGGCGGAGACCGGCCGGCACCTCGCGACGACCGTGCGGCGCGCCGTCGACTTCCTGAGCCGGCCGGCGGCCTTCGCCGAGCAGCACGCCGAGACCGAGCGGATCGTGGCCGGGGCGCCGACGACCGGGGCGGTCGCCGAGGCCGAGGCGCTCACCGCGCGCGTCGAGGAACGGGTCCTCGGCCTGCGCACCCTCACCGAGGTCGTGACCGGACTCGGCGTCGGCGACTCCCCCACGGGCGGCGCCGGGACGGACCCGGACGGGGCCGACGAGGGCCCCGTCGTGGACGCGACCGTGCGCACCGTCGTACTGGAGCGGATCGCCGAGGTGCTGGGCGGGCTCAACCGCGCCCGGGCCCTGCTGGCCGCCCGCGTACGGGAGTTGCGCGAGGCGGAGGGGCGGGCCGCGTTCACCGCCGAGTTCGCGCTGCTCGGCCAGTCGGTCACCGGGGCGCTCGCCGCCGCCGGGACCCCCGAGGACTGCGACACCCAGCTCACCTCGCTCCTCGTCCAACTGGACAACCTGGAGGCGCGGTTCGCGGACCACGACGGTTTCCTCACCGAGATCGCCGACAGACGGGCCGAGGTGCGGGACGCGTTCTCCGCGCGCCGCCAGGCCCTCCAGGACGAACGGGCCCGCCGCGCCGAACGCCTCGCCACCTCCGCCGCCCAGGTCCTCGCCTCCGTCGCCCGGCGCGGCGCCGGGCTCGGCTCCGCCGAGGAGGTCGCGGCCTACTTCGCCTCCGACCCGCTGCCGGTCAAGGTCCGAGGGATCGCCGAGCGGCTGCGGCGGCTCGGGGACCCGGTGCGCGCCGACGAGCTGACCGGACGGCTCGTCGCCGCCCGGCAGGAGGCGCTGCGCGCCCTGCGGGACCGCACCGACCTGTACGCGGACGGCGGGGACACCGTCCGCCTGGGCGCGCACCGGTTCACGGTCACCACCCGGGCGCCCGAACTCACCCTCGTACCGGGCGCGGAGGACACCGAGGGAGAGGAGGGCGAGGAGGGCGCCGGGCGGCTGGTCCTCGCGCTGACCGGGACCGACTACCGGGCGCCCGTCACCGACCCCGGTTTCGCCGCGACCCGCCCGTACTGGGGTCAGTCCCTGTCCAGCGAGAACGCCGAGGTGTACCGCGCCGAGCACCTGGCCGCGCGCCTTCTCGCCGAACACGGCGCGGACGCCCTGGAGGCCCTGGACGAAGCGGAGTTGGCCGCGCTGACGCGGCGGGCGGCGCAGGCGGCGTACGACGAGGGCTACGAGCGCGGGGTGCACGACCACGACGCGGCGGCCGTGCTCGGCGCGGTGCTGCGGCTGCGCCGCGCGGCCGGGCTGCTGCGCCACCGCGCCGCCGACCGGGCCGCCGCCCAGCTGTTCTGGGCGCACGGCACCTCCCCGGACCAGCGCGCCGCCTGGGCCGGGGAGGCCGCCTCGCTCGTCCGCGCCAGGGAGACCTTCGGCACCGCCCCGGGCGCCCTGGACACACTGCGGGACACGCTCGTCGCCGCGTCACGGGAGGAGGGGCGGTCACCGCAGGCGCTGACCGCGCCCGCCGCCACGTACCTGATCGAGCAACTGGCCGCCTCCGGTGAGTCCTTCGTGACGGGCCCGGCCGCCCGCGCCCTCCTCGACGCGTTCGCCCGCGCGGTGTCCGGCGCCGCCCCGCCCGGGTCGCCGCCGCCGTACGCCGAGGACGTACTGGCCCGCCTCGCGCGGCACGACGCGGCGGGCGCGCGGCGTCTCGTGGAGGGCTGGCTCACCGCGTACGCGGCCTCGTGCGGGGAGCCGGTGGACGCCGGGGACCTCGCCGAGGCCGTCGCGATCGAGGTGTGCCCCGGCCTCGCGCGCCACGAACACACCGAACGCACGTCCACTGGTGATCAGCTCTCGGCGGGCGTCACGACCGTCACCGTTCCCGGGCTGCTCGGCACCCACCCCCGTATCGGCCCGGAGGGACTGCCGCTGCGCGTCGACGAGTTCCTGGCCAGGACGGGGGACTTCGCGCGGCGCGTGGTCCCCGGGTTCCGCGCCTACCAGCGGCTGCGCACCGGGCTGCTGGCCCGCGAGGTGCGCCGGCTGAACCTGGCCGCGTACCGGCCCCGCGTCCTGTCCTCCTTCGTGCGCGGCCGCCTGGTCGACGAGGTGTACCTGCCGCTGGCCGGCGACAACCTCGCCCGCCAGATCGGGGCCGCGGGCGCGGAGGGCGGCGCGGACCGGGGCGGGCTGCTGCTGTTGCTCTCGCCGCCCGGCTACGGCAAGACGACGCTCGTGGAGTACGTCGCCGAGCGGCTCGGGCTGCTCCTCGTGAAGGTCGACGGGCCCGCGATCGGCCACGAGGTCACCTCCCTGGACCCGGCCGGGGCGCCAAACGAGGCCGCGCGCCGGGAGCTGGAGAAGATCGGCTTCGCGCTCAAGGCGGGCAACAACGTGCTGCTGCACCTCGACGACATCCAGCACCTGTCCCCCGCGCTGCTCCAGAAGTTCATCCCGCTGTGCGACGCGACCCGCACCCTCAACGGCCACGACCTGCGCGGCAAACGCTTCGCGGTGTGCATGACCGGCAACCCGTTCACCGAGTCCGGGGGCGTCTTCCGGGTCCCCGACATGCTCGCCAACCGCGCCGACGTGTGGAACCTCGGCGAGGTCCTGAACGGCAGGGCGGAGAGCTTCGCGCTCAGCTTCGTGGAGAACGCCCTGACCTCGCACCCGGTCCTCGCCCCGCTCGCCGGACGGGACCCCGCCGACCTCGGCGTCCTGGTCCGGGCCGCGGCCGGTGACCCGGCCGCCCGCGCCGACGCGACCGCCCACCCCTACGCCCCCGCCGAACGCGACCGCGTCCTCGCGGTCCTGCGCCTCGTGCTGCGCGCCCGCGACACGGTGCTCGCGGTCAACGCGGCGTACATCGCCTCGGCCGGACAGGACGACGCGGACCGCACCGAACCGCCGTTCCTGCTCCAGGGCTCCTACCGCGACATGAACCGGATCGTGGCCCGGATCTCCCCCGCCATGAACGAGGCGGAACTCGACGCGCTCGTCCACGACCACTACGCGGGCGAGGCCCGCACCCTCGCGACCGGTGCCGAGTCGGCGCTCCTCAAACTCGCCCACCTGCGCGGCACCGCGACCCCCGCGCAGTCGGCCCGCTGGGACGCGCTGTGCTCCGCGTACGTACGGCGCACCGCGCTCGGCGGCCCCGAGCAGGACCCGGCGGTCCGCGCGGTCGCCGCGCTGGGCCTGCTCGCGGAGCGGATCACGGCGGTCGAGCGGGCGATCAGGGGGGACGGGGACCGGGGCGGGGCGGACGAGGGGCCCGGGCGGGGGGACGACGGTCCGGGCCCGGGGCGCCACGCGGCAGGCCACGCCCCGGAGAGGTCATCGCCCCCGGAGTGACGTAGCTCATGCCGGAAATATCGGTCGGGGCGGAATGCGGGAGGGGACCGGGGTCGCTGCGCTGATGGGGGCCGCCTGCCCGGCCCCTCTTTTCGCATGCGCCGGGCGATGGGGCCCTGCGCGGGCCCGGACCGGGGGGCCGCGAAACGCACGACCCGACCCCCGGAACCGTCCTGCCGTCCCCACCGGAGGTTTCCCCGCCATGCCCCTGGCCCTGCTCGCCCTCGCCGTCGTCGCCTTCGGGATCGGCACGACGGAGTTCGTCTCGATGGGGCTGCTGCCGCAGATAGCCGACGGCCTCGGCGTGTCCGTGCCGGAGGCCGGGCACCTCGTCTCCGCGTACGCGCTCGGCGTGGTCATCGGCGCCCCGCTGCTCACCGGCCTCGGCGCCCGCATCCCGCACAAGCGGCTGCTGCTCCTGCTCGCCGGGCTGTTCGTCGTCGGCAACACGGCCTCGGCGCTCGCCCCCGGCTACGGCACGCTGTTCGGCGCCCGGGTGCTCGCGGGGCTGCCGCACGGGGCGCTGTTCGGGGTCGGCGCGGTCGTCGCCTCCCGGCTCGTCGCCCCGGAGCGGGCCGCCCGCGCGGTGTCCACGATGTTCCTCGGGCTGACGGTCGCCAACATCATCGGCGTCCCCGCGGGGACCGCCCTCGGCCAGCACCTCGGCTGGCGGTACGCCTACCTCGCGGTCGGCGTGATCGGCCTCGTGTCCCTCGCGGCGCTCGCCGTGCTCGTCCCGCACCAGCCGCGCGGCGAGGGCGCGGGCATCCGCCGCGAGCTGCGCGCGATGGCCAACCGGCAGGTCGGCATCGGCCTCGCGACCGCCGTCGTCGGCTTCGGCGGCTGCTTCGCCGTGTACAGCTACCTCGTGCCGATGCTCACCGAGGTCACCGGCATGGCCGAGTCCTCGACGACCCTCGTCCTCGCGCTGTACGGCATCGGCATGACGCTGGGCACGCTGATCGCGGGCCCGCTCACCGACCGGGCGCTGCGGCCGACGCTGTACGGGGGCCTGATCGTCCTCGCCCTCACCCTGTTCGCGTTCTCCTTCGCGGTGCACGTCACGGCGACGGCGCTGCTGTGCGTCCTGGTCATCGGCGCGGTCGGCTCGCTCATCACGACGCCGGTCCAGATGCTGCTGATGGCCAAGGCCGAGCAGGCCCCGACGATGGCGGCGGCCTCCAACCACTCGGCCTTCAACCTGGCCAACGCGGGGGGCGCCTGGCTCGGCGGCCTCGTCATCTCGGCCGGCTGGGGCTGGACCTCCCCCGCGCTCGTCGGCGCGGGCCTCGCGGTGGCGGGCCTCGGCCTCGCGCTGCTCGGCGGCTTCATGGACCGCGGGGACGGGGCCCGCGCCCGCTCCGCCGTGATCGCGGCCGGCACCCCGGCGGCGGGGACGGACCCCTCGCCCGCCGCGCAGGTCGCCGCCGGTACGGGGGCCGGGGAGCCCGGGCCCCGCTGACGTACGGCCCGGGCGCGGTCAGTTCTCCTCGGCCCGGCCGCGCCGTTCGATGTGCTCGCTGACGCGGAGGCTCGCCGTGCCCGTCGCGGCGAGCATCCCGCCCACCGTGGCGAGCGGGGTCGACAGGACGAGGGCGGTGAGCGGCCCCGCCCAGTCCCTGGCGGCGGCGCAGGACTCGGCGTTGTAGACGCCCCAGTTCCGGGAGGCCGAACCACGGTACGGGTCCTCGCGGTACAGGTCCTCGTGGTCCTGGAAGGCCGGCCCGGAGCAGTCCACGCGGCCGAACTCCCCCGTGTAGGGCGCGAACATCTGCCAGGCCGCGTAGACCCACAGCAGTCCGGCGAGGACGAGCAGGGTCACCCCCCAGGCCCGCAGGCGCCCGGAACCCGACCTGAACCTGTCCACCACGACGAGCGGATGCACGTGTCTCTCCCCCTGAGCCGACCGGTGCGGGCCCCGCGGCCCGCCCCCCGGTGCCGTACGACAGGCGGACTATAGCCAAGCCGGGGCCGTCGCGCGTCAGGCGACCGGGGCAACTCCCTTGCCGGGTGCGGCTTCCGCGCCCTCCCAGGAGTCCGGGGACCACAGGCCGGCGCGGCGCAGCGACTGGGGGCAGTGGCGGAAGATCTCGTCGATCTCCACGAGCAGCGCCAGCTGGGGGCGGCGGCCCTTGACCGTCATGGCGTCGAAGAACGGCGCGTCGGTCAGGACGCGGGCGCGGCCGTTGATCCGCAGGACGTCCATGGCCCCGGGTATCAGGTACAGCAGGCCCACGTGCGGGTTGTCGACGATGTTGCGGAAGCTGTCGCCGCGCCGGTTGCCCAGCCGGTCGGGCAGCGCGATCGTGCCCGCGTCGATCACGTGCGTGAAGCCGGGCAGGTCACCGCGCGGGGACGCGTCGCAGTTCCCCTCGGCGTCGGCGGTCGACAGGACGCAGAACGGGCTGCGGGCCAGCAGGTCCAGGTCCTCGTCCACGAGCCGGTCGTGCACCTTCTCGATCACGAGCGGCCACGGCTCGCCGCCCAGCCGCTCCTGGAGTTCCTCCGGCGAGCCCAGCGGCACGTACCCGGACGCGAGCGCGTGCGCGGACGAGGCGGAGGGGGACGCGGCGGAGGGGGACGGGGCGGCCTGGGGCGGGGCGGGTGCAGGCGCCGGGGCCGGGGCGGACGAAGATGCGTGCGAGAGCGACATTAGGTTTACCTTACTGTCTGCTCGCGACCGCTCCACGGGCGCGACCGACCCGGCCCGGAACCCTGGCCTCCGCCCCGGCCTTCGTGTGAAGCTCGGCGGTGGAGCCGCGGTACGGACACCGTCCGCGCCACGTCGCAGGGAGGCCAGACCATGGCGATGTTCGGGAACGCCCACACCGTCGACCCGGCCAAGGCGCAGCACGACTACGCCCGGCTGCTCGGCCAGGGGGAGCAGGTCCACGCCGCGTATCTGCTGATCCGCGACACCATGCTGTTCACCGACCGGCGGCTGCTGCTCGTCGACAAGCAGGGCATCACCGGCAAGAAGGTCGAGTACCACTCGGTCCCCTACCGCAGCATCACGCACTTCGCCGTGGAGACCGCCGGGCACTTCGATCTCGACGCCGAACTCAAGATCTGGCTCTCGGGCCACTCCACGCCGATCGAGAAGACCTTCACGAAGGGCGTCGACATCTACGAGGTGCAGGCGATCCTCACGCAGTTCGTGGCCCGGTAGCCGGTGGTCCGGGGGACGGTGGCCCGGTAGCCGGTGGGTCCGGGGGACGGTCGCGACGGTCTACCGGGCCACGAAGCCGTGCTCACCCGATGTGGTAGCTGTCCCCGTACACCTTCCAGTCCAGCGGCGGGTCCAGGTCGAGGTTGCCCGCGTCGAGGAACACGCGTTGCGCGGTGTCGACGCGGCTGGTGTCCTCGTGCGCGGACTCCTGCCTCATCGCCCACACCCTGGCGTCGAGGAAGGCGTTGAGCCACCGCGTCTCGTCACCGCCCCGCGCGGGCGGCGCCGCCGTGCGCAGCGCCCGGGCCCGGATGCCGCCGAAGCTCGTGCTGTCCTGGCCGGGGCCGTGCATGACGATCGCGTCGTAGTAGACGAACTGCCCGAGCGTGCCGACCCCGTCCTCCTTGCCCTGGGCGACGGCCGGGCCGAAGTAGACGCGGTCCCGTTCCTCGTCCTGCGCCCGCTGGAAGACCGGGTCCTTCGCCGCCTCCCGCCACGCGTCCTCGTAGGCGGTGCCGAGGCCCTCGTGCGAGTCCGTGCCGTCGACGGCGCGCAGTGCGGGCAGGAAGCGTTCGAGCACGTTGCCGGGCGCGAGTTCGGCGTAGTGCCTGACGAGTCCGAGCATGTCACCGGTGCCGGAGCAGAAGCCGACGATGCCGGCGGTGTAGCCGCGCCCGTCCCCGATGTCCTCGATGTAGCGGTACTGGTCCTTCCAGTCGAGGCTGGAGTTCTCTGCGCTGGAGACCAGCCGCATCGCGATCTCCTTCTTGGCGGGCTCGTCCAGTCCGCTCGCGGCGGCCGGGCGGACCGCCCCTCCGGATGTCACGGCGGGTGCCTCCTGGGCGGCGCGGGTCGTCAGGGCCGGTGCGGTGGAGCCGGGCGAGGAGGTGGTGGTCGTCGCGTACGCCGCTGAGGGGAGCGCGGCGAGCGCGAGGAGGAGTGCGAGTGGTGCGAGTGGTGCGAGTGGTGCGAGGTGGCGGCGGGGGCCTGGTGCGGAAGTGGTGTCCCGCGGACTGTCGCAGGTATCCGAGGTGCGTCGCATGTGGGGGTCAACGCCCTTCCTGACACGAGGAGTTGGGGGACTCCTCTGTAAGGAAGCCTTACTATCAGAGTGCGGCACGTCCGTACAGACCGCCGCGCGGGCGGTACGGGCCAGGCCCGGCAGGCCGGGGCCGCGGAAGACTGCCGGATACAGGCAGTGCGCCCCGAGCCCCCGCACGGCATCCTCAGTGCATCGGCCCACGGGGGACCACGGGGGAACCGGGGCCGTACGGGGGAACGGGGGAACGCCCGCGACGCGGGGCACGAGCCCCACCGGCCGGACCAGGCCAGTGGCGGCCCGCGCCCCCCGTCGCAGGCGCCCCGACCGGGCCCCGCCCACCGGACCGCGCGGACGCCCGGCCCTCGATCGGGCGCGAGCCGTGCCGCCCCCTCGGCGTCAGCCGCCGGGCGAGCACCACCGGCGCCGGGTTCGGCACCCCGCCTGACAGCAGCGCACCCAGCCCATAAATCGCCCACCCGTACGAGTCGTTCCTGCTACCTTCGCTCACGTGCCGAAGCTGAATCAGATCATCGCCGTGGAAAAGGGCGTCAAGTCCAAGTCCGCCCAGGAGTTGGCGCGGGCCCAGCAGGAGATCCAGAAGCCCGTCCTGCTCGCCGGGCTGTCCCGGACCTACCAGCCCAAGGACGAGGAGGGCGAGCAGTTCCCGCCCGAGTCGACCAGGGTCCAGGTCAAGGCCGAGGACCTGCTGCGGACCGCCGCCACGAGCCTCACCCGGCTCTTCGACGTGACCGCCGCGAAGGACTGGGCCAACACCGCCGCCCGTGCCGACGTGGTGGTCGGGGGCCGCACCCTGCTGGCCGGGGTCCCGGTGCCGTACCTGCTGTTCCTGGAGAAGCAGCTCGGCGAACTGCACGCCTTCGTCCGCCGGTTGCCGGTGCTGGACGCGGCCGAGTCCTGGGCGCAGGACCCGTCCACGGACACCTGGAAGACCGAGCCGGTGCGCACCGTCCGTACGAAGAAGGTGCCGCGCAACCACGTCAAGGCGGAGGCCACCGAGCAGCACCCGGCGCAGGTCGAGGTGTACTACGAGGACATCGCGATCGGCTACTGGACGACCGTGAAGTTCTCCGGGGCGCTGCCCGCCCGCCGGGTCAACGAGCTGCTGGAGCGCGTCGAACGGCTCCAGGAGGCGGTGAAGTTCGCCCGCGAGGAGGCCAACGCCTTCGAGGTGGACGACCAGCGCGTCGGCGAGGCCGTGTTCGGCTACCTGCTCGCCGGTTCCTGAGCCGGCCGGGCAGTCCGCCGGTTCGCCCGCGTCCGGCCTGTGGTCCCCCACGGCTGCCGGACACCGGTCCCGCCGTACCGTGAACGGCCAGAGGACGCCCTCCGTTTGAGCGCGGAGGGTGCGCGCCGAGTGCGCGCGAAAAGCTGAATCAGAACGTGAAACTGACCAGGTGGAGCCGGACGCACCGGCCCCGCCGCTCAAGTTCAGACTCTCGCTCCAGACTCAGCATGCGCCACCGCACACCGCCCGCCAGGCCCGGGCCCGCACCGGCAGATGTGGGTTCGAATCCCGTCCGTGCCTCTCGTGGCACGGTAGCTCAACGGAAGAGCGTGCCGGTCTCAGCCTGACCCGGCGCCTATCAAGGGCGGTCGTGCACCCAGGTGGCAAGCGAGGGGCCCGGGAAACTGGATACCGTTCCCGGGCCCCGTCACCACCGCGAAGCCCCCGCCAGGGCCCCGCCGGCGTCCGCGGTCAGCTCTTCGGCATCAGCACGGAGTCGATGATGTAGACGTTGGCGTTCGCCGTCTTCACGTTGCCGCAGACCACCTTCGCCGTGTCGTTGACCGTGAAGGACTCGCCCGAGCCCTTCGTCATGAGCCTGCTCTTCTCCAGGGTGTCGAAGGAGCCGTTCTCCAGCTGCTTGGGCGTGATCTTCTGGCCCACCACGTGGTACGTGAGGATCTTGGTGAGCTGCGCCTTGTCGGCGAGGACCTTGTCGAGGTCGGCCTTCGGGATCTTCGCGAACGCGTCGTTGGTGGGCGCGAAGACGGTGATGTCCTTCGCGTTGTTCAGCGTGTCCACCAGACCGGCCTTCTTGACGGCGGTGACCAGCGTCGACAGCGCCGGGTTGTTCGAAGCGGCCGTCGCGACCGGGTCCTCCTGCATGCCGTTGAAGGAGCCCGCGCCGTTCTTCGGCACCGAGGAACACGCCGGGCCGAAGGGCTCGTCCGTGTTCATGCCGTTGTTCCCGCTCGCCTCGTCCTTCGGCGCGTCCGAGGCCGGCTTCTCGGCGGCCGACGAGGACTTCGAGGACGAGGCGTCGCTGTCGCCGTCGTCCGAGCAGGCCGTCAGCGCCACCGGGAGAACCGTCGCGGCGAGCACGGCGACAGCGGTACGGCGGAAGGTGGAGCCGCGCAGGACGGTCTTACGGGTGGTGGTGTTCATCTCTTCTGCTCCTGTTGACGGACCACGCTCGGCGTTCGACACGTGGTGCGATGTGGGGGTCCGGGCTCCTGGGCGGAACACGGATTCCGTGGGGAGATAAGTACGTACGGCGGTAAGGGAATTGCGGGCGGTACGCGAGGATCTGGGGGCGGGGTCGTCAGTCGACGGTGACCACCACCGAGTGGTGTCCGCTCGCGCCGTCCGGGACGGTCCCGGTGCGCTTCGTGGTCTGGGTGGTGCCGGTCGCGTCGGTCGCGCGGACCGTGAGGGTGTGGCCGCCGGGCGTCGCCCGCCACGGCCAGGACCACTGGCGCCACGTGTCCTTGGTGTCCTCGGCGGCGAGGTCGGCGCGCCGCCACGGGCCGTCGTCGACCTGGATCTCGACCTTCTCGATGCCCCGGTGCTGCGCCCAGGCGACCCCGGCGACCATGACGGTGCCCTTCTTGGGCCGCCCGAACGGCTTGGGGGTGTCGATCCTGGCCTGCGTCTTGATCGGGGCCCGCTTCGCCCAGCTCCGCTTGACCCAGTACGGGTCGTAGGAGTCGAAGGTCGTCAGCTCCAGGTCCTCGACCCACTTGCAGGCCGAGACGTAGCCGTACAGGCCGGGGACGAGCATGCGGACGGGGAAGCCGTGCGCGAAGGGCAGCGGTTCGCCGTTCATGCCGACCGCGAGCATCGCGTCCCGGCCGTCCATGACGGTCTCGACGGGCGAGCCGAGCGTCATGCCGTCCACCGAGCGGGCCACGAGCTGGTCCGCCTTCCCGCCGCGCGAGGGCGGCCGCACCCCGGCCTCCCGCAGGATCGGGGCCAGCGGTACGCCGATCCACCGCGCGTTGCCCACGTATCCCCCGCCGACCTCGTTGGACACGCAGGTCAGCGTGATGTCGCGCTCGATCAGCTCGCGGCGCAGCAGGTCCTGGAAGCTCAGGGTGAGCGGGCTGCGCACCCCCTCGCCGTGCACCCGCAGCCGCCACGTGTCCGCGTTGACCTTGGGCACCACGAGCGCGGTGTCCACGCGGTAGAAGTCGGCGTTCGGCGTCGTGAAGGAGCTGAGCCCGGGGACGTGCAGCCGGGCGCCCGCCGGGACGGGCGCCGCCGCAGAGCGCGCTCGCGGCAGCCGTACGGCCTTGCGCGAGGCGACCGCGTCGGCGCTGCCCGCCCCGCTCAGGGCCCGGCCCGCGGCCCCCGCGCCCGTGGAGACGGCGGCCGCGGCCGTCGCGAGGAGCACGAAGCGGCGCCGGTCCCAGCCGGGGCCGGAGCCTGGGCCCGCGGCGCTCGCCCCGGAACCGTCCGTCCCGTCGGGGTCCGTCCCGTCGGTGTCCGTCCCGTCGGTGTCCGTGTCCGTCCGGTCCCCGGGAGCATCCTCATTCCCCCGGGGACCGGCGGGCGCGGTGGCGCCCCGGGCGCGCCACCCGCCGAGCAGTCCCACCAGTACGTACAGCAGGACCGCTCCCGCCACCGCCCCCACCAGGGACGGCAGCGCGTCGGTGAAGCCCTCCGAGTCCGGGCGGCTCAGCGCCGCCGTCGCGCCCACCACGCCGAACAGCAGGACCCCGGCCGCCCCGGTCCGCCGGAAGCGGGTCGCGAAGGCTCCGAGGACCACGGCGAACAGGGTGAGTACGGCGAGGATGCCGAGCTGGAGGACGAGTTTGTCGTTGGTGCCGAAGTGCCGGATCGCCCAGTCCTTGACCTCGACCGGGGTCCGGTCGACGGCGGCACCGCCCACCGCGACGACGGGGCCCGCCTCGGGCCGTACCGCCGCCGCGACGAGTTCCGCGAGCGCGAGCGCCGCGTAGCCGGACAGCACACCGCCCAGCGCCCCCAGCGCGAGGCGCGGAAGGCGGCGCAGGGGACGGGGCGCCGCCTGCGGCCGGGTCTGCACTGCTGTTTCCTGGGTCACGCGGGGTATCCGGTGACACCCCCCGTCCCGGATTGGTCCCGGATCGCGGACTCACCCGTTCGTGGGAGATCCGGCAGGAGATCGCACCGGCCGCCCATCCGCGCCCCGTTCGGCTCCGTATCCCCCATGACGGTTGCGGCGGGAGGGAGCCCATGATGCGACATGACGGGACGGAACGGACCAACGGGGCGGGCGCGGCCCCGAGTCCCCGGCGGGAGAACGGGGGCGCGGGCCCGGCCGCCGTCATCGGCGCCGGTGTCGCGGGGCTCACCGCCGCGCACCTGCTCGCCAAGTCCCGTTCCGTGGACCTGTACGAGGCGCAGGACCGGCTCGGCGGGCACGCGCACACGCACGAGGTGACGGACTCCTCGGGGCTGCCGCTGCGCGTGGACTCGGGCTTCATCGTCCACAACCGCCGTACGTACCCGAACCTGTTGCGGCTCTTCTGCGAACTCGGCGTGCGGACGCAGGAGTCGGAGATGAGCATGTCGGTGCGGTGCGAGGGCTGCGGCCTGGAGTACGCGGGGGCGCGGGGCCTTTTGGGCCTGTTCGCGCGGCCCGGCAACGCGCTGCGCCCCCGCTACCTGCGGCTGCTGCGCGAGGTCCCCGCCTTCCACCGCGCCGCCCGCGCGCTGCTGGCCGCCCCCGAACCCGCCCCCGGGTCGGGCGCCCCGGAACAGGGCCCCGGGCAGGGCGGCGAGGAGACGACCCTCGGCGCGTTCCTCGCCGCGCACCGCTTCTCCCGCTACTTCGTCACCCACTTCATGACCCCGCTGGTCGCCGCCGTGTGGTCCTGCGACGGGCGCACCGCGCTGCGCTACCCGGCCCGTTACCTGTTCCGCTTCCTCGACCACCACGGCATGCTGTCGGTGACCGGTTCACCGGCCTGGCGCACGGTGAGCGGCGGCTCCCGCGAGTACGTCGACCTCGTCGCCAAACGCGTCGACCGGGTCCTCACCGGTACGCCGGTGCGCGCGCTGCGCCGGCACGCGGACGGCGTCGACGTGACCGCCGGGGACGGCACGACGCGGACGTACGGCTCGGTGGTCCTCGCGACCCACCCGGACCAGGCGCTGCGCCTGCTCGCCGACCCGACGGACGCGGAACGCGCGGCGCTCGGCGCCTTCACGTACTCCCGCAACCCGACGCTCCTGCACGGCGACACGTCACTGCTGCCGCGCGCGCCGCGCGCCCACGCCTCCTGGAACTACCTGCTGCCCTCGTGCACGGCGCCCGCCGACCGGGTCCGCATCAGCTACGACATGAACCGGCTGCAACGCCTGCCCACCCGCGACCCGTACCTCGTGACCCTGGGCGGCGAGGACCTGGTGGACCCCGCGACCGTGCACGCCCGCATGGTCTACGAACACCCCGTGTTCACCCCCGAGTCGGTCGCCGCCCAGCGCCTGCTGCCCCGACTCAACGGCCCCCGGCTCGCGTTCGCCGGGGCCTACCACGGCTGGGGCTTCCACGAGGACGGCTGCCGCGCCGGGGTCGAGGCCGCGCGCGCCCAGGGAGCCGACTGGTGAGGCGCCGCACCCCACGCCGCAGCCCACGCCGGACGCCGGGACGCGCGGGCCCCGCCCCGGCCCCCGCGCTCTACCCCTGCACCGTCCGCCACGTCCGTACGGCCCCGCTGCGCTACGGGTTGCGGCACCGCACGTACATGTGGCTCATCGACCCGGACCGGCCGCCCCAACTGCCGCGCCTGCTGCGCCCGCTGGCCCGTTTCGACGCGCGCGACCACTTCGGCGGGACGGCCCCCGGCCTGCGCGCGGGCCTGGACCGCTTCCTCGCCGCACACGGCGTCGACCTGGCGGGCGGCCGGGTCGTGATGCTCGCGCACGCCCGCGTCCTGGGCCACGTCTTCAACCCGCTGACCCTGTACTGGTGCCACGACCGCGCGGGCGCCCCGGTCTGCGTCGTCGCCGAGGTCCACAACACGTACGGGGAGCGTCACAGCTACCTGTTGCGGCCCGACGAGGCCGCAGTGGCGCGTACCGCCAAGGAGTTCCACGTCTCGCCGTTCTTCCCGGTGGACGGCGACTACCGGATGCGCCTGCCGCTGCCCGGCGAACGGCTGGAGCTGTCGGTGCGCCTGGAGCGCGAGGGCGGCCGCCCGTTCGCCGCGACCGTCCGGGGCCACCGCGTCCCGGCCACGCCGCAGGCCCTCGTCCGCGCCGCCGTACGCCACCCCTGGTCGACCCTCGCGGTGTCGGCCGCGATCCGGGTGCACGGCATCCGCCTGTACCTGCGGGGGCTGCCCGTCCGGCGGCGGCCCCACCACCACCCCCAGGAGGGAATGCAGTGACCGCCCCGACCACCCCGCCCCGGCCCGAGGGGAGCACGGCCGGCGCCCGGCCGTACCCGGCGCGCGTCCCCGGGCCCGCCTCCCCCACCGGCGCGGAACGCGCGTTCTCCGCGCGCGCCGGACGCCCCGACCCCGTGTACGCGCGCGACGTGCGCGAGCGGGTCGACGCGGGCCGCTGGCCGGACGTCGCGGCCGTCCCCGAGGCGTCCACCGCCCGAACGGCGATCACCCGGCGTGTTCTGCGGCACGCCCTGGGCCGGCTGCCGCTCCTGGTCCGCTTCCCCGACGGGACCCGGCTCGGCCTCGGCGGCCCCCTCGTCGACGTGCACGACCCGGTGGCCTTCCACCGCAGGATCGGCCGCAGCGGGCTCATCGGCTTCGGCGAGTCCTACCTGGCGGGCGAGTGGGACGCCCCCGACCTGGTGGCCGCGCTCACCGTCCTCGCCTCCCGCGCCGCCGAACTGGTCCCCGCCCCGCTCCAGCGGCTGCGCGGCCTGTGGGCGCCCCGGCACCCCGAGGCGCAGCGCGGCACCCCGGACGGGGCCAGGGAGAACATCGGCGCCCACTACGACCTGTCCAACGAGCTGTTCGCGCTCTTCCTCGACGAGACCCTCACGTACTCCTCGGCCGTCTTCCGTTCGCTGCCCGCGAGCTGGGAGCGGATGGCCCCGGCGCAGCGCCACAAGATCGACCGGCTGCTCGACCTCGCCCGGGTCGGCGCGGGCACCCGGGTCCTGGAGATCGGCACCGGCTGGGGCGAACTGGCCCTGCGCGCCGCCGCCCGCGGCGCCCACGTCACCTCGCTGACCCTCTCCGCCGAACAGCGCACCCTCGCGCTTGAGCGCGTCGCGGAGGCGGGCCTCGCCGACCGGGTCTCCGTCGAACTGTGCGACTACCGCGAGGCGACGGGCACGTACGACGCGGTGCTCAGCGTCGAGATGATCGAGGCGGTCGGCGCCGAGTTCTGGCCCGCCTACTTCGAGGCGGTCGACGCGCGCCTGGCGCCGGGCGGCCGGGCCGCGCTCCAGGCCATCACGATGCCGCACGACCGGCTGCGCGCGAGCCGCGACACCTTCACGTGGATACAGAAGTACGTCTTCCCCGGCGGCCTCATCCCCTCCACGCAGGCCATCGAGTCGGTCACCGCGTCCCGCACCTCGCTGCGCCTGACCCGCAGGGACGGCTACGGCGCGCACTACGCGGAGACCCTGCGGCTGTGGCGGGAACGCTTCACCGACCGCGCCGCGCACGTCGGCGCCCTCGGCTTCGACGCGACCTTCCGCCGCCTGTGGACCTTCTACCTCGCGTACTCCGAGGCCGGGTTCCGCTCCGGCTACCTCGACGTCCAGCAGTACCTGTTCACGAAGGACGCGGCACGGACGGACGGCGCCCCGCGCGAGACCGCCACGTCCACCACCGCCCGCGACACCACCACCGCCGCCGCCGAGGGAGAGACCGCCCCATGACCCCGACCAGCCCCGCCCTGCTCAGCCCGTCCGGCCGCACCGGGGTGACCGGCCGTCTCGCCGCGCTCGTCGGCGAGGAGACCGCGCGGGTGTGGCGCCTGTACCTGGTGGGCGGGGCGCTCGCCTTCGAGGAGAACCGCAGGGGCGTCGACCAGATCCTGTGCGAACGGCCCACGGGACCGTCCCAGGCCGTACCCGTGCCGGACGCGGACGCGTGAACGGCTTCCCCTGGGCCGAGTTCGCGCGGGGCCTGGCCCCGGCGGCGGGCGCGGCGGCCCTCGTGATGGGCGTGACGTACGCGCTCGCGCGCCGCGAGGGCGTGCACCGGATCGTGGACTCCGCGTGGGGCGCCGGCTTCGCGGCGGTCGCCCTCGTGTCCTGGGCGCTCTCGCTGGGCCTCGGCACCCGGGGCGACGCGGCCCGCGCGACGCTGGCCGCCGCGCTCACCGTCGTGTGGGGGCTGCGCCTCGCGGTCCACATCGGACGGCGCGGACGCGGCCACGGCGAGGACCCGCGCTACGAGAGGATGCTGTCCCGGGCGCCGCAGGGCACCTCGCGCGACCAGTACGCGCTGCGCGTCGTCTACCTCCCGCAGGGCGCCCTGGTATGGCTCGTGTCACTGCCCGTGCAGGCGGCGATGTACGTACGCGGCCCGCTCGGCGCCGCCGACTGGTGCGCGGTGGCGCTGTGGGCGCTGGGCCTGCTCTTCGAGTCGGTCGGCGACGCGCAGATGGCCCGCTTCAAGTCCGGCCCGGCGCACCGGGGCCGGCTGATGGACCGGGGCCTGTGGGCCTGGACGCGGCACCCCAACTACTTCGGCGACTTCTGCGTGTGGTGGGGCCTGTTCCTGTTCACGCCCGCCGCCCCCGGGGCGGCGGGCGCCGTCCTCGTGGCCCCGCTCGTCATGAGCTACCTGCTGGTCTTCGGCAGCGGAAAGGCCCTGCTGGAACGGTCCATGTCCCGGCGCGAGGGCTGGGACCGGTACGCGTCCCGCACCAGCGGCTTCTTCCCCTGGCCACCGGGGGTGTGGCCGAAGCGGCCGTGAGCGGCGGGTGGTTGAGGGCCCCCTCAACCACCCCGCGCGGCCGGTGTCAGGCGGGCAGCGCCATCAGCGCGACCGGGTCGGAGGTCGGCGCCTTCGACCCCCCGGCGGGCTCCACGGTCACGCCCATGCCGGAGGCCCCGGCGACGGACCCGTCCATGAGCACCGTCCCCGAGCCGTGGCCGGTGCCGAGCAGACCGGCCGGACGCATCGTGCCGCCCACGTCGAACCACAGCTGGTACGTCTTGCCGGACGGCGGCCTCGGCAGCCCGGCCGCCGCGAACACGGCCCCGTCCACCTTCCGCGACACGACGACGGTGGCGCGCCCGCCGCCCTTGATCCCGGCGGTCCGCGCCTTCGCGTCGGGCGCGGAGAGCACGGCGGTCAGCCGCGCGTTGAGGTCCCGCGCCTCGCTCGCCTCCTGCCGCGCGTCGTCGGCCCGCTGGTGCTGCCACACGGCGGTGCCGCCGAGCGCGGCGGCGGCCGCGAGGCACGCGGCGAGCGCCCAGCGCCCGAGCCCGCGCCCCCGGACGGCGGCGGGCCCGCGCCGCCGCCCGGCCTTCGCGGTGTGCGGCGCCTCCTGCCGTACGTCCGCGATCCGCGTGAGCACCGCCTCCTTGAGGGCGGGCGGCGGCGGGACGGACACGGCGAGGCCGAGCCGCGCGGTGGTCTCGGTGAACTCGCGCACCTCCTCGGCACAGGAGGCGCACTGCGCGAGGTGGCGTTCGAACTCGGCGCGTTCCTCCTCGCCGAGGGCGTGCAGGGCGTAGGCCCCGGTCAGGACGTGGCTGTCGACGGCGGTCATCACACACTCACCCCAAGGCAGTCGCGCAGGCGGATCAGACCGTCCCGCAGCCGGGTCTTGACGGTCCCGAGCGGCAGCGTCAGCAGTTCGGCGACCTCCCGGTAGGTCAGGCCCCGGTAGTAGGCGAGAGTCACGGACTCCCGCTGGCGTTCGGTGAGCGTGCGCAGACAGCGCCGCACCTGCTCCTGTTCGAGACGGGTCTCGACCTGCTCGGTCACCACGTCGTACGCGGGGGTGCGCTCCAGCAGACCGGCCCGCCGCTCCCGGGCGGCGGACGCCTCGACCGAGCGGACCCGGTCGACGGCGCGACGGTGCGCGAGCGTCAGCACCCAGTTCATGGCGGAGCCGAGGTCCTCGCGGAAGCGGGCGGCGGTGCGCCACATCTCGACCAGCACCTCCTGCGCGACCTCCTCGGACTGCGCCCGGTCCCGCAGCACGCTGCGCACGACGCCGAGCACCGGCCCGGCGACCGCGTCGTAGACGGAGGCGAACGCGTCCTGGTCGCCCAGCGCGACCTGCCGCATCAGCTCCTCCAGACGCGGCGCCGCCGCCGGATTGGGTCCGATGTACACGGGTTCTTTCACGCGGCGATCCTCCACGACGTCCTGGCACCCCGTTCATGTCCGGTCGCTCGCCGGTACGGGGGTGATACGGAGCCGGGGGGCGGGCGGATTGGTGTGCGAGCCGGACGGGCGGTGGGCAGCGCGGAACACCGCGTCTCACGGCTCGCGACGCGCGTAGCTTTCACAGGCAGGGGACTCCCCTCGCGGCCCCCTGCCCGTGTTTTTTCGAGTTAACAGTGACGTAGAGTGTTTACGCAAGCCCGATTTCGAGGTCGGGGCCTGCCGAATCCCGCAGGGGTGCGGGTGGGAAGGGGGGACGGGGTGACCATGGACGAGCCCGCGCCGCAGCTCCGGACACTGCGCGCCAAGGTCGAATACATGATCGAAGAGACCTTTCCCGGGGAGCGGGTCTCGGGCCGTTTCTTCGCGGAACGGGTACGGGAGCGCGGCGGCTCCCTGTCGCACAGCTATTTCTCCAACATCCTCGCCGGAAAGGTCACGCACCCCTCCGAGGAGATCCTGAAGGCCCTCGGTCTCGGCTTCGGCGTGGACTGGCGTTTCTTCAAGGAGGAGTCCGAGGTCGTCGACGACGTCGTGGCCGGCCTCCACTTCCTGGCCCGCCGCAGGACCGGCGAGGTGGTGGGCGCCGCCGCGCGCGGAGCGACCGACGGACTCTCCCCGGAACTCCTGGAGTTCGCCCTCAGCCTGCTCACCGAGGCCAGGGACAAGGCCCCGGCCGGGCCGACGGACCAGCACGCGGACCGTACGCCGGACCAGGCTCCCGCGATCCCCGACCGCGCGGACGGCTGAGCACGATGCGCAAGCGGTACGGGCCCGACGGACGGGAGGCGCCGGACCCACGCGGCCGGCCGGACCCGCACGCCCGACGGGACCCACGCTCCGAAGGGGACCCGCTCGGCATGCGGGACCTGCGCAAGGAGTGCGAGGAGGGGCTCGCGGACCTGCCGATCCCGGCCCCGTTCACGATCGAGGGCCTGATCGCGGCGATGGAGCGGGCCCGGGGCCGCCGTATCGTCCTGCACGAGCTGCCGGAACGGTTCGCCCGCCCGGGCGGCGCGTGCGGGCTGCGCCTGGCGACGCCCGAGGTCAGCCTCGTCCTGTACCGCCGCCGCCCGACCTCGTACCAGACCCAGCACGTCGTCCTGCACGAGCTGTGCCACGAGTGGTTCGAGCACGGCACGAGCCCGGACGCCGACCAACTCGCCCGGCTACTCCCGGTGTTCGACACGGACCTGGTCAAGAGGGTGCTGGGGGCGGGCGGTTCGGTGCAGGCGCGCGCGCAGTACGACACCCACGACGAACGCGTCGCGGAACTCGGCGCCTCCCTCGTGCCCCGGATGGCACGCGAGACGGCCAGCGACGACATGGTCGGCCGCCTCAGCAGTTCCCTCGCCCGCCCCGTGGCCCACCGGAGACGGGGGTGGTTCGGGCGGGGCAGGGCCTGAGGGACCGGGCCGGACCGGCCGTGGCGCGTTCGGGGGGGCGCCCGGGACGCCCCCGCCTCCCCGCAAGGAACGGACGCGAGTTCGAAGGCACCCCGAAGGCACCCCTAGGATCGCGGGGTGTCGCCCTCCCCCCTCGACCTCGCCGGGTACGTCGTCGCCGGCCTCATGACCGCCGTCGCGCTGTGGCGTATGCCCGCCGCGCTCTGGGGCGACGAACAGGACCGGCGCAGACGCGCCCTGTGGGGCTGCTACGCGGGTTTCGCCGCCGCCCTGTGGACGAAGACCCAGTACGTCCGCGTGACCCTCAACGACAGCGCGGTCACCGACCTCGCGGTCCTCGTGAAGCACTACACGGCGACCGTCGCGATCCTCGCCATCCTCAGCTACATCGTGGCCGTCTACGGCCGCTACCCGGACGCCGGGGAGATCCCGCGCCACGTACGGTTCGCGCGCACCGTGCAGCGGGTCGCGGCGAAGGCCTCGGTGGCGACGCTGGTCCTGCTCACCGTCCTGTTCTTCACCGTCGTGGACCGCTCGTACCCCTCGGACCGCTTCGTCTCGGACCACGCGGGCCAGTGGGGCGCGACCGTCTACATGACCGTGTTCTACGTGTACTTGGGCGCCGCCTCCGCCGTGTGCGCGTTCCAGTGGGGCCTCGCGACGGCCGACGCGCGCGGGCGGCACCTGCGCGCCGGGCTCGGCATGATGACCTTCGCGATGATCATCGGCGTGGGCTACACGGTCAGCCGGACCCTGTTCCTGTGGATCAGTGTCGCGGACCGCCCGGCCGAGAGCTTCGCGCTGCGCTTCGACGAGGTGACGGAGGCGGCGCAGGTCGTCCTGTTCGTGTTCTTCGCGGTGGGCGCCTCGATCCCGGCCTTCGGCACGGGCGTACGCCGGGCCAGGCTCTGGCGCGCGCAGGCGGCGCTGCACCCCCTGTGGCGCGACCTGATGACGGCCTTCCCGGAACAGCCCTTCGCCGCCCCCGCCTCGCTGCCCCGCGAACTGCTGCGCGTGGACACCCCCGCCGACCTGCGCGTGGACCGCTGGGCCGCCGACATCGCGGACGCCGTCGAGCAGTTGCGGCACTACGCGACACCGGACCTCGCCACCGCCGTACGGCGACAGGCGCCCGGCGACGAGGCAGCGGTGGCGGCCCGGTGGCTGCGGGCGACCCTGTCCGCGAAGAACGCGGGCGCCACGCCCGGCCCCCTCCGCGAGGGCCCGCCCGCACCCCCCTCGGCCGACCAGGACGACGAAATAGCCTGGCTGGTACGGGTGTCGGCGGCGTATCGCGGGGCGGCCGGCGCGACCGGGCCCCGCAAGCCGAAGACCGCGCGCACGCCCCTGGAAAGGACAGAGTGAACACCACCCCGACCCCCTCCTCCCCCGCCGTGGACGACCCGTCGAGAACCCTCCGCACGGCCCGCACGGTCACGGACGTCTTCCAGCCCCGCAACGTCCTCCTCGTCGGCATGTCGGCGATCGGCCTCGCGGCGGCGGGCGACTGGACGGGCCTGCCCTGGGGCCTGCTCGGTGCGCTGTGCGCGGGCATCGTCCCGGCCGGCTACATCGAGTGGGAACGCGGACGCGGCACCTGGGGCGACCGCCACGTCGTGGACCGCACCAAACGCGCCCCGATCTTCCTCGTGATCCTCGCGTCGATCGGCCTGGGCTCCCTCGTGATGATCCTCGGCCACGCCCCGCACGGCATCCTCGTGGCGATGCTCGCGCTGTGGGCGATGACCGTCGTCCTGCTGACGGTCAACACGGTGTGGAAGATATCCGTGGACGCGGCGGTCGCCTCGTCGGTGGTGGCCCTGCTGGCCGCGGCGGCGCACTCCCCGTGGTGGCTCGCCGCATACGCGATGACGCTCGCGGTGTGCTGGTCCCGCGTGGCCCTCGGCTACCACACGCTGGGCCAGGTGATCGCGGGCGGCGCACTCGGCGCGGCGACGGCGAGCGCCTACCTGCTGGGCTGAGGGGCGGGGGTGGGTGCGGGGGCGGGCTGAGGTCGGGGCGCAGGTGCGGGTTCGGGCGCGGGCGCGGGCGCGGGCGCGACGGCGGTCTCCCCCGGAACGGTGATGTCCCCCGGAACGGTGGTGTCCCCCTGAACCGCGGGGGCGCCGAACCGGGCCAGGCAGTGCCACACCTTCTTCAGGTCCTGCGGATCGTGGCGCCCGGCCCGCACGGCGTCCCCGATGATCCGCGGATCGAGCACCCCGCCAGGTCCGGCGACCTCCCGGGCCAGCCGCACGATCCGCTCACCCCTGAACTCCCCTTTGTCGTCAAGTACTTCGACCGGAAGCCGAAATCCCGGATGCCAGTCGACGGGGCACGGCAACCGCGAGGCGTCCTCCTCAACACCGGTCCCCCGGTACGCGGAGTCGAGCACGAGCACCTCGACGTCCCGCTCCAGCGAGACGGGCCCGTGCACATGGGCCTCGACGTAGGCGTCGAGCACGTCCCGCCCACCCGTACGGCACCGGCCGACGAGGTCGCACCGCTCGGCGACCCCGAACAGCTCGGGCTCGTCCGCGCTGTCCGGGTAGCAGAACGTGGCCCGCCGCAGGGCCCCGTCCCGCAGCCGCAGGAACGAGGACCCGAACCTCGGCGCACCCCCGCCGGGCCCGCGCAGATCGTCCAGCGCCCCGTACACGGGCCGCTCCCCCGCACCGGCCCCGTCGTAGGCCCGCCCGAACATCCGGCTCTCCCACCGCCACCGGTCCCCGCCGGGCCACGCCGTGAGCCCCCCGTTACTCGTCCCGCTCACGAACTGCGAGACGTACACCCCGTCCCGCCCGAGCTGCCGCAACAGGGGCACCCCACCCGAAGTAAGCCGGTCCGGATGGAAGTTGAGCGTGACCCGCAGCCCGCCGCGCAGCGGCCCGCCAGTGGCCAGGGAAGTGACGTGGCGCAGGGCCCGGGAGGCGGGGGTGCCGGGGGCGACCGAGGGCGTGGACATGGGGGGAGTGTAGGTGGGGGCGGGGCGCCCGAGCGGCCATGTTTCAGCGAGCCGCAACCGGCGTACTCGCCCCCGGCCTCAGCCAAGAACCTTCTACAAAGGGGCTGTCGATGAGCAGGCAGACCCCGTACCCGTCCGACCCACTCCGCCGAGCCGCCCGACGGACCGGACCCCACCCCCGTCTCAGCGCACCGCCGCCGCCAGCACCACGTCCACGAGCCGTTCCGCCGCGTCCGGACGCCCGTGGGCCCGCGCCTGCGCCGCCATCGCCGCCCGGAGGCCCGGGTCGGTCAGCAGGGGACCCACCGCGTTCTGGAGGGCCGGGAGGGTGACGTCGCCGGACAGGGACATGGCCGCACCCGCGTCCTGCAAGTGCGCCGCGTTGTGCGCCTGTTCGTTCCCGGCCGAGGTGGCCAGCGGCACGAAGACCGCCGGGACGCCCAGGGCCGTCAGCTCCGCGATGGTGCCCGCGCCGCTGCGGGAGATCACCACATCGGCCAGGGCCAGGACGTCGGGCAGCTCCGCGCCGACGTAGCCGGTGAGGTGGTAGCGCGCCGCCAGGCCCGGCGGCAGCGCCACCGCACGCTGCCGCAGGGCGTCCACGTTGTCGGGACCGGCCTGGTGGACGACGTTGGCACGCTCCAGCAGCCACGGCAGCGCCTCGGCCACCAGGTTGTTGATCTGCTGCGCGCCCTGCGCGCCACCGGTGACGTACACGGTCGGCAGCCGCCGCTCGAAACCGTGCAGGCCGAGCGCGGTCACCGCCTTGTCCGCCCGGCCCGTCAGCACCTCGGGACGGACCGGGTTGCCCGTCACGACCGCCGAGGCGCGTACGGCCTCCGGCAGCAGCGGGAGCGAGGACTCGGACGACACCGCCACGGCGGCCGCCGAGCCCGCGAGCTTCCGGTTGGCCAGGCCCAGGCGCACCGTCTGCTCGTGCAGTACGAGCGGCCGACGGCACATGCGGGCGGCGAGCCCCGCCGGTACGGCGACGTACCCGCCGGTCGCGAGGACGACGTCCGGCCCGAACTTCTTGACGATCCGGCGGGCCTGGAGGACACCGAGCGGCACCCGGGCCATGTCCCGGATGTTCGCCGGGCTGATCATCTTGAGCGGGTTGGAGGAGCGGCGGATCTTGCCGGTCACGACGGTCGCGAAGGGAATCCCCTCGGCGGGCGCGACCCGCGCCTCCAGCCCTTCGGGCGACCCGATCCAGAGCACTTCGAGGGAACGCCCCTCCGCCAACAGCCGTGCCCGCAGGGTACGGACGGCCGTCAGGGCCGGATACGTGTGGCCACCGGTACCGCCCCCGGTCACGAGGAGGCGGAAGGGGCGCGAGGAGGACTGGTTTTCGTTCACCTCGCGCACCCTACTGTCACGCGCCACCCCACGAGACCCGGGACGGGCCCACCCCGCACCCGGGCCCCGCCACCGGGGCTGCATTGGGCGTTACTTCAGCCCGTCTCCACGCACCGCGCCGACCAGCCCACCCAGCGCCTCGAACGACAACACCAGAGCCGGCCCACACGGACGCTTACTGTCCCGCACCGCCACCACCCGCTCCCCAGCATCGACAACCCCGCACTCGACGCAATCCCCCTGAGTGCCGGTCCGCGACGACTTCCACCAGGAGACGGACAACGTGGATGCGTCAGTGATCATGGTCATGATTGCTCCTCGTCTCTGTGTGCCCTCGGCGTGGAACGGCGCCGCCCGCCTACTTCAGCCCACCCGCACGCAACGCGCCGACCAGGCCGCCAAGCGCCTCGTACGAGAGCACCAGAGCAGGGCCACACGGACGCTTACTGTCCCGCACCGCCACGACCCGCTCCCCCGCATCGACAACCCCGCACTCGACACAATCCCCCTGAGTGCCGGACCGCGACGACTTCCACCAGGTGACGGACAACGTGGATGCGTCAGTGATCATGGTCATGCTCGTTCCTTATCTTTGCGATGCGTTCGGCGGAAAGTTCGACCGACAGTGCGGCCGCCCGTAGTTGCTCGAACGCCACTCCGTACACGTCCACTTGGCCCGGGTCCTCGACGTAGAGCGCCGACGTCAGGTTCTCCAGATAGACGACGTCGAGATCCGGGTGATTCTGGAAACCCAGCACCGAGTACGACCCCATCTGCCCCACATGCGGTCCGGCCCCCGACGGGAGCACCTGGAGTGTCACGTTCGGCCGCCGGGCCATCGCCAGCAGGCGCGCGAGCTGATCGCGCATGACGCCCTCGCCACACCGCGTGTGCAAGGCTTCCTCGCCGATGATCGCCCACAGCGTCATCGGGTCCTCGCGGCGGGTCAGCACGGCCTGCCGTGCGAGCCGGACCTCGACAAGCGCGTCGATCCGCTCCTCGATGGCGTCGGACATGCCGATCCTGGTCATGAACTCGCGGGCGTAATCGCCGGTCTGAAGAAGGCCCGGGATCAGGCCCATCTGCCAGGTCCGGAAGGACGTGGCCTCGTCCTCCAGGCTGATCAGATCCTCGTAGACAGGGGAGAGCACCGCGCGATACGACTGCCACCAGCCCCGTTTCGCGCCCTCTTTCGTCAGTTCGATCAGAGCCGCACGGAAATCCTCGTCGACCGGCCGTCCCAGGCTTCCGTACAGGTCGAGCAGCGCGTTGACGTCGGCGGGCTTCGCGGCCGTCTTCGCCCCCTCGATCCGGGACAGCTTGGAGACGTTGAAGAGTCCGCCGGACTTCTCGGCGATCTCCTCCAAGGTGAACTCGCCGCGCAGGGCGCGAAGTTTGCCGCCCAGTCGCCTTCTGCGCACCGTTGGGACGCTCACGCCGCCCCCTCCCTGTTGGTCGCGACCAGTCTGCCCGCTCCGGACACGGCCTGTCACCTGCGCTATCACCATGATGCACCACCCTCCGCAGGCATATGCGATTTTGCATAACGCCCGCGATCCCCTTGCGTGTGGGCAATACTGACACCCAGTCTGATGGTTCAGATCAGCACCCACACGATTAGGGGGCAGCATGGTCATGCTGCGAAGTCATCGTCCCTTAGCCGCTCCGGTGGCCCGTTCGGCACAGCTCGTCATGGTGAGCCGTCCCGAGTCCGTCTCTCTCGCCCGCCGGTACGCGGCGGAAACCGTGAAGCACCTCGCGCCCGACTGCCCGGACGAACAGGCGTACGACGTCGCCGTCCTGGTCTCGGAGCTGGTGACGAACGCCGTGCGGTACGGGACCGAGCCGGGGGACTCCGTCCTCCTCGCCCTGTCTTCGAGTGCCTGCCAGGTCAGGATCGAGGTCCACGACCCGAGTCGTCGCCGCCCGCGTCGCAGGCGCACTCCGTCCCAAGGCCAGCGCGGAAGGGGACTTGAGATCGTGGACGCTCTCGCCCAGTCCTGGGGCACGGGCCACCGCCCGCTCGGGAAATTCGTCTGGGCGGTGGTGAGGTGGTAGAGCCCGGACGACCCGCCCGGCGCCGCAGAGGGAACCCGCACCCGTAGCGGAAAGCGGGTGACCAGGAGCAGTGAGGGCTCCTGGTCACCCGCGTCCGAGGTGGCGGCCGTCGGCCGGTGCGGCGGGCCGCACAACCCGATTATGCCGCGCCGCCCCGATACGGCGCCCCGCGCGGCAGGCGCACCAGCCGGCCGCCGCCCCCGCCACGTACCAGAGCAGGTCCGGCGCGTTGAAGGTGCTGCCCAGCACCAGCCGGGCCGCCGTGCTCCGTGCCGACAAGTCACCGACCCAGTCTGCCAGTTGCAGCAGCTCCACCGCCCAGCTCAGGGCCAGCGCCACCAAGGCCGCCGCCCCGTCGCCCAGCCTCGGCGCCACGGCCACCACGAGCGTCATCAACAGCACCGTGTAGAGCGCGTCGCCCCCGTACTTGGTCACGGCGCTGTCCGGTGCCACCGCTCGGCTGCCGAGGGCCAGGGCGATCGTGAGGACCGCCCCGAGCACGGCCCACCGGCGCCCGCGCGAGGGCGCCTTCGCACCGATCCGCCCCAACTCCCCGTCCCCACTCATCCGGTCACCCTATGCGTGCCCTGTGCATGCCATGCGTTCACCTGGCGTCCCCCTCCCCTCCCTAACGTCCGTGGCGTCCGACCGCGCCCCGTCGGGCCCGGCCACACACCACGGGAGTCAACGACATGCGCAGAGCCACCTGGACCACCACGCTCGGCGTCGCCGCCGCGACCGCCGTCGTCACGATGGTCGTGAGCCCCACCCTCGGCGCCTCCGCCGAGGCCCCGCAGCCGGCGAAGGCGAACGTGAGCGCGAAGGGGAAGGCGAAGCCGGACACCGCGCGCAACGTCATCTTCATCAACGGTGACGGCATGGGCGCCGCCGCACGCGAGGCCGCGCGGCTCAACCTCGCCGGGATCGACGGCGAACTGGCCATGGACAAGCTGCCGGTGGACGGTCAGCTCACGACGAGCCCGCACGACCCGAAGGCCGTCGTCACCGACTCGGCCGCCGCCGCGACCGCCTGGGCGACCGGCGAGAAGACGTACAACGGCGCGATCAGCGTGGACGTCGACGGCAACCCGCTCCCGACGCTCGGCGCGCAGGCGAAGGCCGCCGGCAAGCGCACCGGTCTTGTCACGACCGCGCAGGTCACCGACGCCTCCCCGGCCGCCTTCTTCTCCAACACCCCCGACCGGGGACAGCAGGACGAGATCGCCCGCCAGTACCTCCAGGTCAGCAAGCCCGATGTGATCCTCGGCGGCGGCGAGGACTGGTGGCTGCCCAAGGGCAAGCCCGGCGCCTTCCCCGACCAGCCGAAGGAGGACCCCTCCGAGGCGAGCAAGGGAACCAAGGGCAACCTGATCAAGACGGCCCAGAACAAGGGCTACGCGTACGTGAGCAGCGCCAAGCAGCTCGACAAGGCCAAGGCCAAGGACGGAAAGCTGCTCGGGCTCTTCGCCAACGAGGAGATGTTCCAGCAGAAGCCCGAGGGCGAGGGCGACGTCTACAGCCCCGTCGTGGACCTCGCCACCATGACCTCGAAGGCGCTCGACACCCTCGGCAAGGGCAAGGACGGCAAGAAGAACAAGGACGGCTTCTTCCTCATGGTCGAGGAGGAGGGCGTCGACGAGTTCGCGCACGCCAACAACGCGGGCAAGGTCATCGAGTCCGTACGGCAGTTGGAGAAGGCCGTCGCCGTGGCCCGCCAGTACGTCGCGGCCCACCCCGACACCCTCCTCGTCGTCACCGCCGACCACGAGACCGGCGGCCTCTCCGTCGAGGAGAAGGACGACACCGACGAGTCCGGCGACGGCGTCTCCGCCGAGGACGGCCCCTTCGCCGTACGCGGCAGCGACAAGCAGTTCTACGTCGACTGGACCACCGGCCAGCACAGCTCGGTCGCCGTCCCCGTCACCGCCACCGGCCCCTCCTCGGACCGCTTCAACGGCAAGCACCCCAACACGTACGTCCACGAGGTCCTCAGCTCGATCCTCACGCGCCGCTGACCCGCCCCGGCACGTAGCCAGGGCCTTCGGCACGTAGCAGGACCTTCGGCACGTAGGCAGGAGGCGACACCCACGGCCCCGTGCGCACGGGAGCGCCCTCACCGGCCCCCGCGCGCACGGGGCCGTCCCCTGTCCGTCCAGCAGCCCCCCGTCCCCCGTACGGGCGTATACCCGTCCGTACAGGACGAAGGGGGGCGGTGGCCGGGCATAGCAGTCCTCATGAGTGGCCGTCATGTACCCCGTCACCTGCTGAGGCCGGTGTGCGCGCTGCTCGTCGTGCTGTTCCTCGTCACGGCCGGGGTGCCCGGGGCCTTCGCGTCCGGTGGGGGCGCCGGTGTGCCGGAGCGGGTCTCCGGGGAGCCCGTGCCCGGGGACGGCGGGACCGGGGAGCACGAACCCGGCCGGGCCGACCGGGCGGACTCGCGGGTCCTCGCCCTGCGGACAGTGGGGCGCACCGTGGTGCGACGGGGCGTCAGCCGTGCCCCGGTGGGGGCCGTGGCGGCTCCCGGGCGCGGCGGTCTGCGGTTCTCCGCGCCGCCACCCCGGGTCCCCGGGATCATCTCCCCTCGTTGCGCGGTGCTCCGCTGCTGAGCGCCCGAGGCGTTCCTCTCCGCGCCTCGCCGCCCCTCCTGGCGGACGGCGCCCTCCTTCACGCAGCGGCGCGATACGCGCCCGCACCACACGGACCAGGGGAGACCTCGTCATGCCCTTCGACACCTACGCCGTCCTGCACGCCCTCCTGCGCGCCGAGGCCAGCCGCGCCCGGCGCCGGAACGAGCCCTCGGAACCCGGAACCACGGAACCCGGGAAGTCCGGGAAGTCCAGGGAGTCCGGGAAGCCCGGGAAGTCCGGGGAACCCGTGGAGCCGGCCGCACCCGGCCGCGCGCCCGGCGAACCCCGCGAGCCCGAGGCGGTGAACGGCGGAGAACCGGCGGAAACCAGCCAGACGCGCGCTCTGCGCGCCCGCCGTCCCACCATCCCGTCCGCCGCCCCCGAACAGCGGCCCCGCCAGGGGCATCTGGGCTGACCCGGGGCCCGCGCCCGCGCACCCGCCCGGGGGAGAAGCGGGAAGGCCGAGGTCACACGGGGTAGAAGGCCTGGGGCGGGGGACCGACCCCGCCCCGGCCGGCCGGAGGGCCGGACCCGGACACGACAGGACGCTGTTGGTCACGACCGGGACGGCCCTCTTCCCGTACCGCCCCACCCCCGCTACGGTCCTGCGCACCCCGACCCCGGGACGCACAGGCGACGTACAGAAAGCGCATGGGCATCCACAGATCCCCGTGCGGCGTACGCCCCGTCCCCTACCTCGCTCGGCCCCGTTCCCCATCTCGCTCGGCCCGTCCCCGTTCGCATCGGCACCCCGGAAAGGCCCCCCTGTGAACGTCACCCCCCGAAGAACCGGCGCGCTGATCGCCGCCGCCGCCCTCGCCCTGCCCCTCCTGCTGGCCGGCGCCCCCGCCGCCACCGCCGACCGGGGGCACCGCCCCGGCCAGGGGCACCGGCACGACCGGCCCGCCGACGACGCGCGGAAGCTGGCCGCGAAGCTGGTCGCGAAGTCCTCGGCCCACGACGCCTACCGCCACCTGCGCGCCCTCCAGACGATCGCCGACCGCCACGACGGCCACCGCGCCGCCGGCTCCCCCGGGCACGAGGCCTCGGCCGAGTACGTCGGGACGCTGCTGAAGAGCGCCGGGTACCAGGTCAGCTACCAGACCTTCGACTTCGTCTACACCGAGACGCTCGCGCAGAAGCTCACCGTGCTCTCGCCCGGCCCGCGCGAACTGGACCTGCGCGCGATGTCCTACACCAGGTCCACACCCGAGGGCGGGATCGAGGCGGCCCTCGCCACCGTGCCCGTCGACGCCGACGCCACGAGCGGCTGCGAGGCCGCCGACTACGGGACCTCCGGCGCGTACACCGGGAAGATCGCGGTGATCCGGCGCGGCGGCTGCTCCTTCGCGGTCAAGCAGGCCCTGGCCGCCGACGCGGGCGCGGTCGGCGCCGTGATCTACAACAACGAGGACGGCGAACTCTCCGGCACCCTCGGTTCCGCCGACGCGGCGCGCATCCCGACCGGCGGTCTCACCCGCGCCGAGGGGGATGCGCTGGCCGCCGAGGCGGCGAAGGGGACGGTCACCGTCCGCTTCGACGTCCGCGAACTCCAGGAGCCCCGCAAGACCCGCAACGTCCTCGCCGAGACGCGGGGCGGCTCCGCCGCGCGCACCGTCATGCTCGGCGCGCACCTCGACTCGGTCACCGAGGGCCCCGGCATCAACGACAACGGCTCCGGCTCGGCCGGACTCCTCGAAGTGGCCCTCGACCTGGCCCACACCCCCGGGCAGCCGCGCAACAAGGTCCGCTTCGCGTGGTGGTCCGCCGAGGAGAACGGACTGCTCGGCTCCGAGGCGTACGTCGCCGCGCTCAGCCCCGCCCGGCGCGAGGCGGTCGCGCTGTACCTGAACTTCGACATGATCGCCTCGCCCAACCCCGTCCAGCTCGTGTACGACGGTGACGACTCCGACGCCGAGGGCGAGGGTCCCGGCCCCGAGGGCTCCGCGCAGCTCGAACGCGACATCAACCGCTACCTCGACGGCCGCCGTTCCCCGCACGAGGGCACCGACTTCGACGGGCGCTCCGACTACGGCCCGTTCATCGAGGCGGGCATCCCGGCCGGCGGCACCTTCACCGGCGCCGAGGGCGTCAAGACCGAGGCCCAGGCGAAGAAGTACGGCGGCACGGCGGGACTCGCCCACGACCCCTGCTACCACGCGGCCTGCGACACCCTGAAGAACCTGGACATGAAGGTCTTCGACCTCAACATCGACGTCATCGCCAACGCCGTCGGCACCTACGCGCACGACCTGAGTTCCCTGAAACCGGCGAAGGGCGCCACCGCGAGGGCCGAGCACGCCACCAGGACCGGGGCCACGAGCACGGCCCCCGACCAGCCCCGCAAGAGGTGACCGGGGCGGCGTCCAGCACCTGAAGTCCCCTCAGCGGCGGCGCCCCGTCGTCGTCGCCGTCCCGAACAGCGACCGCGTGATCTTCGCCCCCGGCCCGGTCCCGGTCCCGTCCCCGCGTGGCCGGGCCGGGGCGGGGCGCGGCCCGGAGCGCTCCGCGTGTTGCGTGAGCGCGTCCGGGGCGAGCGGCCCCATGTACGAGCCGGGGGCCCGCAGCCGTACGGCCGCCGGCGGGGTCGGCGCGCCGCGTTCGCCGAGCACCGTGACGACCGCCTCGCCGGTACCGAGGCCGGCGAGCACTTCCCCGAGGTCGTACGCCGATTCCGGGAAGCCCCGCACCGTCGCGCGCAGCGCCTCCTGGTCCTCGGGGGAGAAGGCGCGCGGCGCGTGCTGCACCCGGTTGCCCAGGTGCTCCAGCACGTCGGCGGGCACGTCCTGCGCGGTGCGCGTCACGAAGAAGATCCCCACGCCCTTGGAGCGGACGAGCCGCATCGTCCGCGTGACCGCCTCCAGGAAGGCCGGCGAGGCCCCGGTGAACAGCGGCTCCGCGTCGTCCACGAGCAGGACCAGCCTGGGGCCGCCCACGTCACCGATCACCGGCAGCGCGTCGCACAGGCGGGCGAGCAGCCACATCAGGAAGGCCGTCCACAGGTGTGGACGGTCCCGTACGGAGTCGAGTCGCAGGACGGAGACGAGGCCCTGGCCGTCCGCCGTGCACCGCAGGAAGTCCGCCGCCCCGCACACGGGTTCGCCGAAGAGGTCGTCCGCCGCCGCCCGCTCCTCGAAGGCCGACACGGCGCGCAGGATCGTCCCGGCCGCCACCGGCGAGACACCCCCGGGCCGTCCGGGGCCCGCCGGGGTCCCGGCGGCGGTGAGGACCGCGCGCAGGTCGTCGAGGCAGACAAGTTCGAGGCCCTGCGCGTCCGTGTACCGGAAGACGCGGGCCAGCGCCTCCTCCCCCACCGCGTCGAGCCCCAGCACCCGCGCCAGCAGCAGCGGCCCCAGGCCCGTCACCGGCGCCCGGACGGGCCTCCCCGTTCCGGCCCCGCCCAGCCGGTGGAACGCGGTCGGCCGTCCCGCACCGGTCCACCGCTGGCCGACCTCCGTGGCCCGGCCCGTCACCCCCGTACCGGCCTCGCCGGGCTCCGCGATCCCCGACAGGCCGCCCCGTACGTCGGCGAGCAGGACCGGGACGCCCTGCGCCGAGAGCTGCTCCGCCAGAAGCTGCAAGGTCCGCGTCCGCCCGGTGCCGGTGGCGCCCGCGACCAGGCCGTGCCGGGTGAGCGAGGACAGCGGCAGCAGGACCTGCGCGTCCGGCAGACAGCGCCCCTCCCACATCAGCGCCCCGAGGTCCAGCGCGGGCCCCGCGAAGGCGTGGCCCGCCGCGATCTCGAAGGCCGGCTGCGGCAGCGCTCCGGCGGCCGTCTCCGGGCCGGACACCGGATCGGGTACGGCGGTGAGGTGGCGGGCACCGGGCCCGGAAGCGGGTCGGTCGTTCATGGGACACCTGCGTTCCGGTCGGGAAGAGGGCCAGAGGTCACAAAGGCCGGGAGGGGAGAGGAGGGACGGGAGGGAGCGGAGGAACAGGAGGGGAGAGGAGGGCGCAGAAGGCGACAGGGCCGAAGTACCCCGATTTGCCATGCCTTTTCCAGGCTCGCACTCCCCCGGCATGGCTGCGCCCGGAGAGCGCGGCCCGGTAGGCTTTCCGTGTGATCTTCAAGCGCATCGGAAACGGCCGGCCGTACCCCGACCACGGCCGGGAAAGCACCCGGCAGTGGGCGGACGTCGCTCCGCGCCCGGTCCGCCTCGATCAGCTCGTCACCACCAAGGGGCAGCTCGATCTGGAGACCCTGCTCGCCGAGGACTCGACGTTCTACGGCGACCTGTTCGCGCACGTCGTGAAGTGGCAGGGCGACCTCTACCTGGAGGACGGGCTGCACCGCGCGGTCCGGGCCGCGCTCCAGCAGCGCCAGGTGCTGCACGCGCGGGTACTCGAACTGGGCTGAGCGCCTACCGGGGGGCTTCCGCGCCTACGGGGGGCTTCCGCGCCTGCCGGGGGCCTACTCACCCACCGGGGGCCTACTCACCCACCGGGGGCCTGCGCGCCCCCAGCCATACGGCCGTCCGTGAACGTTTTTGATCCGTTCGGGTAGCTCTGCGACCACACTGCGCCCAAGTGGTTGATCATTAAGTAGGCACGGCTCTGCGACCGCACTACGCTGCGCTTATGAGCATGCTCACTCCCCCCGGCATGGGCGGTAAGTACCGCATCACGGGGGACAAGTTCCCCCACATGCGCCGACGGCCCCGCGGGCGCGGCCGGATCGCTCTCGTACTCGTCGCGAGCGTCGCCGCCCTCGGCCTGCTCGGCTGGGGGACCTTCCAGCTCATCGACGTCTTCTCGGGCGGCGGCACCGCCGACGCGGCCTCGGGCGCGAAGCACTGCCCCCGGCCCTCGGCGCGGCCCGCGCAGGTCAAGAAGGTGCCGGCCCCCGACCAGATCAAGGTCAACGTCCTGAACGCGACCCCGCGCGAAGGACTCGCGAAGAAGACCGCCGACGAGCTGAAGAAGCGCGGCTTCACGATCGGCGAGGTCGGCAACGCGCCGAAGACCTACGACAAGAAGGTCAGGACCGCCGGTCTCCTGCTCGGCGCGCCCACCGCGAGCGGCGGCGCCTTCGACGTCCTCGGCACCCAGCTGACCGGGGCGCGGACGAGGACGGACACCCGCAAGGGCGGAGACGTCGACCTGATCATCGGCGACGGCTTCAAGCAGCTCACCACGCCCGCGGTGGCCTCGAAGGCCCTCACGACCCTGCGCAACCCGGCCCCGGCGCCCGCGCCCACGTGCTGAGGCGGCCGGCGGCCGGGCGCGAGACCGCTCCCGGCCTCCGCCGCTGACGACGCGTCGCCCACCCCGGCGCTGACGGCGAGTGGCTACTCGGCCGCCCCGTACATGCGGTCCCCCGCGTCACCGAGGCCCGGCACGATGTAGCCGCTCTCGTTGAGCCGCTCGTCGACGGAGGCCGTCACGACGGTCACCGGCGTACCGGCCAGCTCGCGTTCCATGATCTCGACGCCCTCGGGCGCGGCCAGCAGGACGACGGCGGTGACGTCGTCGGCGCCGCGTGCGATCAGCTCCCTGATCGCGGCGACGAGGGTGCCGCCGGTCGCGAGCATCGGGTCGAGGACGTAGACCTGCCGGCCGGACAGGTCCTCGGGCATCCGCGTCGCGTACGTCGACGCCTCAAGCGTCTCCTCGTTGCGGACCATGCCGAGGAAACCGACCTCGGCGGTGGGCAGCAGCCGCACCATGCCGTCGAGCATCCCGAGCCCGGCGCGCAGGATCGGCACGACGAGCGGACGCGGGTACGAGAGCTTGACACCCGTCGTGGTCGCGACGGGGGTCTCGATGTCGACCTGGTCGGTGCGCACGTCCCGCGTGGCCTCGTAGGCGAGCAGGGTGACCAGCTCGTCGGCGAGGCGCCGGAAGGTGGCCGAATCGGTGCGCTTGTCGCGCAGCGTAGTGAGCTTGTGCGCCACCAGGGGGTGGTCGACGACGTGAATCCGCATGTTCTCCACAGTAACCGGCGGCCGGACACGCGCTCACCGGCATCAAACCCGCCGTACGAGGGAACGGAACCGGAACAGGGGCGCGGCCGGTGGCCACGGAAGGCGCCGGGCCCGCCGGGGAGACGCCGGGAACGCACCAGTCCGGCCAGGGACGAGGCGGTGGTGACGTGCCGGACGAACCGGGGGCGCGGCGGCGGGAACCCGGGCCGCACGAAGCGGACGGGCCCCGCGACCAGGACCAGGACGCGGACCAGGAGGCGGCGCGCAGGAGGCGCCGGGCCCAGTTCCTGCGCGAGCTGAACGAGGCGAAGGAACTCCGCGACCGCGTCCAGCCGCGCCGCGCGCGAGCGGCGAGAATGCGCCAGCAGATGAGGATGCGCACGTTCCGCTGGTGAGGCCCCGGCGTACACCGGGACGCGCCCGCAGCCACCAGGACGCGCCCGCAGCGTGACGCCCCGGCCGCCCGTGCCGGCTTCGGTGCCGCCGCCCCGGGGGCGACTCCCCGGGCGAGGGCCGGGACGGCCCCCGGCAGATGTCCCGTCGCGGGACATACCGCTCCACAACCACCCCAATGCCGCCCTCGTCGGCGCGGCCCCTACCGCGATCCCGGGGACACGGCGCAGACTCTTGCCGGACGGGACACGGACACAGGAGTCGGAACCCTTCACCTGACGCCCGCGTTTCTGCCACGATTCCGATGGGACGGGGACCTTCGCACCGCATCCCCGCCCCGACCTCCGCCGGGGAACACCTCACCGGCACGCCTCATACCAGTGGGAGAGTCACGGTGTACTTCGCCGCACTGCTCGCGCGCACCGAAGACGGGTGGGAAGCGAGCGACACGGAGCTCGACGATGTCGAGGCCCTGTCGGACCTCACCGACCTGGCCAGGGAGTTCGCGGACCGTACCGGGGCCGACGACGAGACCGTCCTCGTCTACATCGAGCAGGAGGAGGGTGCCTGGTTCGGCCTCGTGCGCGTGGACGGGGAGGACGATCCGCGTATCTACGTGTCCGACGCGGCGGCGGCCTCCCGCAGCTCGTACGGGGAGATCCTGCTCACCGACGAACTGCTCGGCCGCGACCCGGGCGCCGCCGACCTCGCCGCCGACCTGGACGCCCTCGACCTCGACGGCACGGAGGACGGGGAGCCGGAGGCGGCCGAGGACCCGGAAACCGCGGCCGCCTACGTCCCGCCCGCCTCCGACGACACCGTGCCGCCGGGCCCCCTCGGCGACCCGGGCATCCTGTCCGACCTGGGCATGTCCCGGGCGGATCTCCTGACCGTCGACGAGAACGACCCCCTGACCGCGATCGGCGACGCCCTGGGCGTGTCCGACGTGGCGGAGGCCGTGCGCTGAACCCCCGCCCGGACCGTCGGGGGCGGAACGGCACCGCCGCCTGTGCGAGCGTGGAGGGGTGACCACTCCCGCCCGCACCCCCGCCCCCGACCCGGGCCCTCACTCCACGCACACCCCGCCCCCCGACCCCGTACGCGATCCGTGGCGCGCGCCGATGCGGGCCGCGCTCGCGGAGGCGGACGCGGCGGCCGGGGCGGGCGAGATCCCGGTCGGCGCGCTCGTCCTGTCCCCCGACGGCACGGTCCTGGGCCGGGGCCACAACGAGCGCGAGGCCACCGGCGACCCGACGGCCCACGCCGAGGTCCTCGCGCTGCGCCGCGCGGCGGCCGCCGTCGGCGAGTGGCGGCTGACCGGCTGCACCCTCGTGGTGACCCTGGAGCCGTGCACGATGTGCGCGGGCGCCGCCGTGCAGTCCCGCGTCGACCGCGTCGTCTACGGCGCCCGCGACGCGAAGGCCGGGGCGGCCGGCTCCCTGTGGGACGTCGTGCGCGACCGCCGCCTCAACCACCGCCCCGAGGTCGTCGAGGGCGTCCTCGCCGAGGAGTGCGCCGCCCCCCTCACCGCCTTCTTCCGCACCGGCTGACCGCCCCCGGCGATCCCCCCAGAACCGATTTCGGCTCCGGCCCGCCCATGGGCTAGGATCTCTCTCGGTAGCGTGTCCGAGCGGCCGAAGGAGCTCGCCTCGAAAGCGAGTGTGGCGTAACCCGTCACCGTGGGTTCAAATCCCACCGCTACCGCAGGTGGACGAAGGGCCCGGTTCTTGAAGAACCGGGCCCTTCGTGCGTCCCCGTCTCAGTTTCCGTCGCAGTGGTGCGGTGGCGGAGGAGGGGCGCGGTGGGGCTACTGATCGCGTTTTACCGAAGGGGAACACGGAGCGTCCGTCATATCCTCATTCGTGTCGGTTTCCGGCAGGGAAGGTGTGACCTGTGGAGGCTCCCGCCTGGGCCTGGATCGCTCTCATCGCCTTCGTGGTGGTCGTGCTTCTGCTCGATCTCTTCGTGATCCACCGGCACGCCCAGGTCATCTCCATCAAGGAGGCCGCCGGCTGGAGTGTGCTCTGGGTCTGCATGGGGCTCACCTTCTGTTTCCTGCTGTTCCTGTGGCAGGGGGCGGAGCCCGCCGAGGAGTATCTGGCCGGCTATCTCATCGAGAAGAGCCTGTCGGTCGACAACATCTTCGTCTTCGCCCTGATCTTCAACTACTTCGGGATTCCCGACCGTTACCAGCACCGCGTGCTGATGTGGGGCATCATCGGCGCGCTGGCCATGCGCGCGGTGTTCATCGTCGTCGGGGTGTCGCTTCTGGACGCCTTCCACGTGACCGTCTACGTGTTCGGCGCGCTCCTGCTGTTCACCGCCTACAAGGTCCTCCGGCACGGCGGCGCCCAGGTCCGTCCCGACCGCAACATCGTCCTGCGGGCCCTTCGCCGGATCGCTCCGGTGACCGAAGAACCGCACGGACAACGGCTGATCGTCCGCCGGGACGGGGGGTGGGAGCTCACCCCTCTCCTGGCTGCTCTCGTGGTCATCGAGACGACCGACGTCGTGTTCGCGGTCGACAGCATCCCGGCCATCTTCGCCGTCACACAGAACACCTTCATCGTCTTCGCCGCCAACGCCTTCTCCCTCCTCGGCATGCGGGCGGCGTACTTCCTCATCAGCGGCGCCGCCCGCCGTTTCCGTCACCTCCAGACGGGCCTGGGCGTGATTCTGTGCGGCGTCGGAGTCAAACTCCTGCTCACCGACGTCTACAAGGTTCCGGTGTGGGCGTCGCTCGCTTTCATCTTCCTCGTCCTCGCCGTCTCTTTCCTCCTGTCGCTGCGCGCGGGCCCGCCGGCGAGCACGGACGGCGAGCGGCACCGGTCCCGTTGAGCGCCACCGGTCACGTTGAGCGGCACCGGTCCCGTTGAGCGCCACCGGTCACGTGGAGCCGAACCGGCCTCGTTGAGCGCCACCGGGGTCCGCACCCGGGTCGCCCGTCGGCCCGAAGAAAACTTCCGCGCCGGTCCCGGATCGGCGTAGCGGTCGCGTACCGCTCCCGCCTGCGGGGACCGGGCGTCCCGGTGGTGCCGCTCGGGCCGGGGGAGGCCATCGCCCGTGCGCGACAAGCGAGTTCGGCGCCCCGAGGACCAATCCGGAGGGGGCCGGCCCGCTCGGTCTGGACGAGAACCGCGTACTGGTGACGCCCCGGGACCCGGACCGGGCCGGCTGGTACGAACGCGGCGCGGCGCCGGAGGCGCGGGGGCCCGCCGTCATCGCCCTGATCACCTGCGGCGGCGAGTACAGCCAGGAGGGCCATCACTACAGCGACAACGTCGTCGTCTACGCGAGCCTCGACGCGTAGGGCGGCCGGGACCCGTAGGGCGGCCGCGACGCGTGCGGCGTCATCCGGAACCGCCCCCGGCCCGGGGGAACAGGACGGAGGCGGACCGGCGGCACGGCGAGGTCACATCGGCCGGCAGGTGCCGCCCTCGACCATCTTGAGGTGCGCCGCGACGACCGGGCGGGCCTTGCGCGCCGCCGCCAGGACCTCGGCGTCGCTGCCCGCCCTCAGTTCCTTGTCGGTCGCGGCGAGCGTCTTGCGGTGGCCGGCCTCCTCGGTCTTCAGCCACGCGGTGTCGTACGCCGGGGTGCCGGCCTTGCGCTGGAGCGCGGCCAGGTCCTGCTTCTGCGTGGCGTTCGGGCCGGTGGGCAGGGTCACGCCGAGCTTGCTCGCGAGGGCCTTGAGGTCCGTGTCGAGCTTGCCGTGGTCGCGGACGAGCACCGCGCCGACCTTCTTCACGCAGTCGGTCGTCGCGTGCTGCTGGGCGTCCTTGCCCGCCGCGATCTCCGCGAGGTTGCTCTGGTGGGCGGCCCTCATCCAGGCCGTGTCCTGGGTGCTGACCTGCTGTGCCGCCGGAGCCTGCGGGGCGGCCAGGGCCTGGGGGGCGGCCAGAGCGGTCAACGCCGCGGCGAACGCGGCCGTCGGTACCAAACGCGCACGTATCACGTCGTACTCCCTTCACCCCCGGTCCGGACCGGGGCGGCCGACCAGGAGGAAAACGGAAAGCGGGGGCTGTACAGCACCCGCCTCACACCCATCCCACCCGGCACGCCGGTCATCACACGAACGGCGGCACGTTCACCCGGCCGGCCCCGGACACGGCCGTACCGGAAGACACCACGGCGCGGCCGCGTTACTCTGCGCCGCCCCCGGGGGCCGGCCGGACCGGCGGGGGCCGGCCTCAGAGTTCCTCGTCGCCCCACTGGTCGAGGAGGGTCTCCTCGTCCTGCGTCCCGGGGTCGGACGGGGGACCGGACAGGGACTGCTCCGTCCAGATGATCTTCCCGCGGGTCAGGTACCTGGTGCCCCAGCGGTCGGCGAACTGGGCGACCAGGAACAGGCCGCGGCCGCCCTCGTCGCTCATCCCGGCCCGGCGCAGGTGCGGCGCCGTACTGCTGGCGTCGGTGACCTCGCAGACGAGGCCGGTGTCGTCGTGGATCACGCGGAGGCCGATGGGCGGGTTGCCGTAGCGGATGGCGTTGGTGACCAGCTCGCTGATGATCAGCCCCGTCGTGTAGGCGAGGTGGTCCAGATCCCAGTCCGTCAGCCGCCGCAGCACCTCGGCGCGGATACGGGAGACGGCCGCGGGGTCTGCCGGGACGTCCCATTCCGCCACGCGGTCCCGGTCCATGAGCCGGGTACGGGTGACGAGCAGCGTGACGTCGTCGCTGGGCCGCGGGCCCAGCACCCGCTCCAGTACCGCCCGGCTGGTGTCCTCGGCGCCGCGTCCCGGCACCGCGAGCGTGTCCAGCAGGGCGTCGAGGCCGCTGCCGATGTCGCGGTCGCGGTCCTGGACCAGGCCGTCGGTGAACAGGACGAGCAGACTGCCCGCGGGCAGGTGCAGCTCGGTGCTCTCGAACGGCAGGTTGCCGCCCAGGCCCAGCGGCGGCGAGCCCGGGACCTCCGGGAAGGCGGCCGAGCCCTCCGGGGTCACCACGGCGGGGCCCGGGTGCCCCGCCCGGGCGACGGTGCACGCCCCGGTGATCCGGTCGTAGACGGCGTACAGGCAGGTGGCACCGGTGACGTCGACGCTCTCGGCCCCGCCGCCCTCGTCGGCGTCCATGCGCGTGACGAGTTCGTCGAGGTGGGCCAGGAGTTCGTCGGGCGGGAGGTCGAGGGCGGAGAAGTTGTGCACGGCGGTACGCAGCCTGCCCATGGTCGCCGAGGCGTGCACCCCGTGGCCCACCACGTCGCCCACGACCAGGGCGAAGCGGGCCCCGGACAGCGGGATGACGTCGAACCAGTCGCCGCCCACGCCCGCCTCGGCCGGCAGGTACCGGTACGCCACCTCCAGCCCGGTCTGCTCCGGCAGGGCACGCGGCAGCAGGCTCCGCTGGAGGGCGACCGCCATGGAGTGCTCCCGGGTGAAGCGGCGCGCGTTGTCGACGGCCACGGCCGCGCGGGCGGCGAGTTCCTCCGCGAAGGACAGGTCGGCGGCGTCGAAGGACTGCTGCTCGGAGCGCCAGAAGTCGGCCACCCCGAGCACGACGCCGCGGGCCCGCAGCGGCACCGAGATCAGGGAGTGGATGCCGAAGTCCAGGACCTGTCGCGCCCTCCGAGGTGCCTGGGCGCGCCAGTCCTCGGACACGGACAGATCCGCCTCCAGCTGGGCGCGCCCGGTGGCGGCGCTGTCGGCCACCGGGCCACCCGGCCCGAACCCGATGAACTCCCCGACCGCGTGGAGGGGATGGTCCTCGCGAATGCCCGAGGCCACGACCCGGCGCATGTCGGTGCCCGCGGACGCCGGTTCGTCGCCCCGCAGGACGGGTTCGCGCAGTTCGACGGTGACGAAGTCGGCGAACCGCGGGACGGCCACCTCGGCCAGCTCCTCGGCGGTGCGCACCACGTCGAGGGTGGTGCCGATCCGCACACCGGCGTCGTAGAGCAGTTGCAGCCTGCCGTGGGCCCGGTCGGCCCGGGTCGTCAGATCGCGCAGTTCGGTGGTGTCGCGCAGGGTGGCCACGCTGCCCGCCCGGCCCCCCGATCCGCTGACGGGCCGCTGGTTGACCGACACGAGACGGTCCCCGACCCACTCCACGTCGTCGTTCGCCGTCCGCCCCGAGGCGAGCAGTCCGGCGATGCCCGGCGCCATGCCGAGTTCGGAGAGGTGCCGGTCCGTGACGCCCTCGGCCGGCAGGTCGAGCAGCCGCCGCGCCTCGTCGTTGACCAGCAGCAGCCGGCCGTCCGCGTCGACGATGAGGACGCCCTCCCGGACGGCGTGCAGGACCGCGTCGTGGTGCTCGTACATGCGGGTCATCCCGGCAGGGCCCAGACCGTGCGTCTGCGCCCGCAGCCGACGGCTCACGAGCGCCGACCCGGCCGCGGCGAGGGCGAAGGTCAGGACCACCAGGCCGATCAGCAGCGGCATCTGCCGGGTGGCGAGGGCGTTCACGCTCTGCAGGGTGATGCCCACGGAGACGTAGCCGACGATCCTGCCCCGCCCGTCGAACACCGCGACCGTCGTGTCCACGGCACGCCCGAACAAGGTGCTCTCGAAGGTCTCCTGGAACGGCTTGCCCGAGCGCGCCGGGGCGAAGGAGCCCGAGACGTGGCCCCCGATCAGCGACGGGTCCGGATGGCTCCACCGGATACCGTCCGGGTCGAACGCCACGACATAGGTGACGTGCGCCTTCTCGCGGGTCGCCTCGGCGCGCGGCTGGAGGACGGCGCTGGGGTCGCGGGACGCCATGACGGCCGCGGTCCCCGGAGCGTTCGCGAAGGTCTCGGACACCGCGAGCGACCGGTCATAGGCTTCACGGGTCGCCCGCTTGTGCGCGTCGACCAGGAACGCGGCCGCCGTCAGCACGGCCAGCAGGGCGACCACCAGCAACTGCAGCAGGAACACCTGGCCGGCCAGGCTCCGCGGGCCGGCGGGGAGCGCCTTCGCTGCGCGCCGGAGGGCTCGTCTCACACGCGTGGTCAAGCGCATGGTCAAGTCTTAACCGGTCCCGGGGCGCTCACCCCGGTGCGCCGCAGCGCCGATCGGGCCTTTCCTGCGCGGAGGGGCCGGAGACCCGTACGGGCACGGGCGGCGTCCCTTACGGGCGCTGGTGACGGGCTTCGGTCACGGGCGCTGGTACGCGGAGGACCTCCGGCCGCCGCCCCGCCCCTCAGCCGTGAGGGTTCAGCCCGTGAGGGTGCGGTGCAGGGCGTCCAGACCCTCGCGGTAGATGCCGGTGAACAGCTCGGCCGCCTCGGCCTCGCTCACCACGCGGGCCGAGGTCACGCGGCGGCCCGCTCACGCCGTCCGCGTCGCCCGGCTCGTCCCGTCCTGCGGCCGCAGCCGCTCCGTGGGGCCGCCGAACGGCAGGATCAGGGTGCGTTTCGACAGGAGCCAGACGCCGTCGACCCTGCGGAACGCGTCCTCGTAGTGGCCGACGTTGGCCGGGAGGCGGGGCGGGACGAGGAGGCCCTCGGTCCAGCCGTCGACGCGGTACGTGGCGAAGTAGGTGGTCGCGCTCGCCTCGTCGGGGCCGTGGACGTCGACCAGGATGTTGGTGCACATACGGCGGGACAGGCGGTCCGGCGGCCGGGAGCCGAAGTACGCCCGCAGCGCCTCGCGCCCCTCCACCCGGCGGTCGTCGTGCGCCCACTCCCACACGCCGTCGGGGGTGAACAGCTCGGCGACCGTGCCCGGTTCACCCAGGTCGAGGCGGCGCACCAGCTCCAGGACCAGCCGCTCACAGGCCCGCTCGGCGAGCAGCAGCTCCAGCCCGGAGAGCGCGCCCGGCCCACCCGGCCGTCCGCCGGCCCCTTCGGCTCCCCCGGCCGCTTCCGTCCTGTTCGTTTCCGTCTTCGTCGTTTCCGTCTTCGTCATTTCCACTGCCTACCAGCGCCGCCACGTGCGCGGCGAGCGACTTCAGAGGGGCGGCGACCTTCCGAACCGCTCCCGTGGCGCGCCTCGTTCCACCTCTTGCGCGGGAAGTCCGTTACTCACGAACGCGGTTGGCGGGCCCCGGGGCCCGGCACGAGCGGCAAGCCGAGCGGCAAGCCGGACGGGGACCGGCCCGCTGTCGAGCGCGGTCGCGCCCACCACCCCACCGCCCTCCGGGCGCTCCGGCTTCCGCGCCGACGATCTTGGGCGAAACGGGCCGGGTTAGACTCCCCGCGCGTACCGTACGCACCAGCGCGGTGCCGCACGGCGCGCGGGACGCGCGGGGCGGCGCGTCCGCAGGTCGCGCACGCAGGGGCGCGCACGCAGGGACGCACAGGGGAGGCCGCGGTGCCGCAAGCCAGGAAGATCGCGCTGTTCGCGGTCATAGTCTTCGTGCTCTACGTCATCATCACCGATCCGGCCAAGGCGGCCGACTACGTCCAGATGGGCTTCCAGGGCGTCTCGGACGGGGCCTCGGCGGTCGGCGACTTCATGACCTGGATAGCGAACGGCGGCAAGTAGCCCCGGACCGCACCCGGCCCCGGGCGCGTGACACCGGCCCTCCACCGGGCCGCAACCGCGGGCCCCGGCCCCCCGCGCGCCTCCGGCCGGCCCGGCGTCCCGCGCCACCCGTCCGGCCCCCTGCGGCTCCACGCGAGCCCCCCGCGCTCCCCGACGGCCTCGCGCACCCCGTGACGCCCCTAGGGGCGCCCCGCCCGCCCCGCCTCCCCGCCTCCCCGCAGCGGCGTCCTGCGGCCTCAACACGGCGTTATGCGGTGCTTGCGCACAGTGCGCATGTCTTGTGATGCTATGACCGCTTTTGACGGAAGAGTGAACAGGTCGGACCAGCATCAGACCGAGGCGGAAACCGAGGCGGAAAAAGGGATGGCGATGACCGTGCCGGCCAGTACTGCGCCCCGCAGCCGCGGCGCCGACACCCGAGCGCTGACCCAGGTGCTGTTCGGCCGGCTCAAGGACCTCACCCCCGGCACCCCCGAGCACACCCGGGTGCGCGCCGCGCTCATCGAGGCCAACCTGCCGCTCGTGCGGTACGCCGCCGCCCGCTTCCGCAGCCGCAACGAGCCCATGGAGGACGTGGTCCAGGTCGGCACCATCGGCCTGATCAACGCGATCGACCGCTTCGACCCCGAGCGCGGCGTCCAGTTCCCCACCTTCGCGATGCCCACCGTCGTCGGCGAGATCAAGCGGTACTTCCGCGACAACGTCCGCACCGTCCACGTACCGCGCCGGCTGCACGAGCTGTGGGTGCAGGTCAACAGCGCCGCCGAGGACCTGACGACCGCTCACGGGCGCTCCCCGACCACCGCCGAGATCGCCGACCGCCTGCGGATCAGCGAGGAGGAGGTGCTGTCCTGCATCGAGGCCGGGCGCTCCTACCACGCGACCTCCCTCGAAGCCGCCCAGGAGGGCGACGGGCTGCCCGGACTGCTCGACCGGCTCGGCTACGAGGACCCCGCCCTCGACGGGGTCGAGCACCGCGACCTCGTGCGCCACCTCCTCGTCCAGCTCCCCGAGCGCGAACAGCGCATCCTCCTGCTGCGCTACTACAGCAACCTGACGCAGTCCCAGATCAGCGCCGAACTCGGTGTGTCACAGATGCACGTGTCCCGTTTGCTCGCGCGCAGCTTTGCACGTCTCAGATCCGCAAACAGGATCGAGGCATAACCGGAACGGGTCCTTTCACATCCCGGCCCGACCAGCGCCTCAGCCGCCTGAAATCGCACCAGAAGCCCCTTTTCCAGCGCCTCCTCGGAACTTGTTTGTCGACATACCGCTACAGCGCGTTGCCGACATGTGACATTCTGCTGGAACTGCGTTTGCCGCAGCCTCGCCTCCGGTATTCAGGTGGAGGCTGCGTTCCTCAGACGGGAGCGTCCGCCGCTACCGTCCGCGACCTCAAGGGGGTGGCATGTCCGCAGAACAGGGCAGCTCGAAGGTGCTCACGCTCAGCAAGAGCACCCCCGACGGGCTAGACCGGGTGGCAGTGCTGCCGCCCGCCGAACCGGTCGGGGACACACTCAACTACGCTCCCCCGGCCCCTCGTACGGAGTCGGTGGAGGTGCCCGCGACGTCCGGGCCCGTCCCGCCGGGTCCCGACGCTCCGGCCGCGGTCCTCCCCGCCGCCGACGCGCCCGCGGCCCCCGCCTCCCCCCGGATCTCGGACGCCAGCTTCGACACCCGGACGCTCTCCCGCGCGCTCTTCCTGCGCCTGGGCGACCTCGCCGAGGACAGCCCGGAGCGTGCCTACGTCCGGGACACCCTCATCGAGCTGAACCTCCCCCTGGTGCGCTACGCGGCGGCCCGCTTCCGCAGCCGCAACGAGCCGATGGAGGACATCGTCCAGGTCGGCACGATCGGCCTGATCAAGGCGATCGACCGCTTCGACTGCGAACGCGGCGTGGAGTTCCCGACGTTCGCGATGCCGACCGTCGTCGGTGAGATCAAGCGCTTCTTCCGCGACACCAGCTGGTCGGTGCGGGTCCCGCGCAGACTCCAGGAGTTGCGGCTCGCGCTGACCAAGACCAGTGACGAGCTGGCGCAGAAGCTCGACCGCTCCCCGACCGTGCCCGAACTCGCCGTGGCGCTCGGGGTGTCGGAGGAGGACGTGGTCGACGGCCTGGCCGTCGGCAACGCGTACACGGCCTCCTCGCTCGACTCCCCGGCCCCCGAGGACGACGGCGGCGAGGGCTCCCTCGCGGACCGCCTCGGCTACGAGGACACGGCGCTGGAAGGGGTCGAGTACCGCGAGTCGCTCAAGCCGCTGCTCGCCAAACTCCCGCCCAGGGAGCGGCGGATCATCATGCTGCGCTTCTTCGCCAACATGACGCAGTCCCAGATCGGCGAGGAGGTCGGCATCTCCCAGATGCACGTCTCCCGGCTGCTGACCCGCACCCTCGCCCAGCTCAGGGAAGGGCTCATCGCGGACTGACCCCGCGCGAGGTCACCGAGGGGTGACCCGGGGGACAAGAGAGTGCGAGGAGCAGGGCGGGCCGCAGCAGGACGGCCCGCCCCGCTCCCGTGAGCCCTGGTCCCGGGGACGGACGGGCGGCCGCGCACACGCGGACAGCGCGGGCGCCCTGCGGCGAGCACGGCACTGCGCGTGTTATCGCGCGCTCACGTGCGTACGCGGGCGCGCGGTCGAGAGCGGACAGGGGCCCGGCGAGCGACCCCGTACCGCAGTGGACGGGGGCCCGGTCGTGACCGGCCCCCCGTGTGGGCTGGAGCCCGGAGGTCAGAGCGCCAGGGCGACGACCGCGACGATGATCACCACGGCGACGACGACGCCGACGATCAGGCCGACGCGCGACTTGGAGGACTGCTGCGGCTGCTGGGTCTGGCGGCGCGGGCCCTCCTCGTCCACGAAGGCGCGGAACATCTGCGTGCTGCCGGCCGGGTCGGGAGTGCCCTCGGGGCCCTGGGGCGCGTGCGGGTTGTGTGCCATGGGCCAGGACCCTAGCGAATACTGAGGCCCCGGCCCAACCCCCCGGGGAACAGAAGATCACCTTCCGGCCCTAACCGGGCACCGATCCGCCTCCCGGCGCTCAACAGAGGGCTGAAATCCGGTACCGGCGAAGGATTCCGGCCACCGGGACGCCCCCTGCGACCGGTCCGGACGGGAACCCCGGAGGGCCTTTCCGTACGAGCCCCGGACGGCCTTCCCGCGAGCGAGCCCGGCGATGTCGCCGCGCGAACCCCGGACGACGTCCCCGCGCGAGCCCCGGACGGCTCCCGGACGGCTCCCGGACGGCTCCCGGACGGCTCCCGGACGGCTCCCGGACGGCTCCCGGACGGCTCCCGGACGAGCGAACCCTGGGCAGCCTCCCCCACGCGGGCCCCGGACGGCCTCTCCGCGCAAACCACGGGCAGCCTCCCCGCGAGCGAGCCCCGGACGACACCCACGAGCGAGCCCCGGACGGCTCCCCCGCGAGCGAACCGGGCCGCCCTCAGACGAAGCCGTGCGAGCCCCCGCGCCGCCCCACACCCCCCGCCCCGCTCGTCCCACCCGCCCCACTACTCCTCCCCCGCCCCACCTGTTCACTTTCTTTGCGACCGCTACCCCAACCTTTTGCCAGAGCTTTGATCTGCTTGGTCCGCTTTAGTTTGCCTGGGGCAACCAACTGGTTTTATGGTTGCCCTAAGCAACAAAACAGGAGAATGACATGGCCGAGCAGCCTCACTATGAGGAGCTGGCCCGTCAGCTCAGCGCGTTCGGTGCCGTGAAACGCGGCCTGGGACGGATTCTTCCCCCCGATTGCCCCAGTGGTTCCGCCGCCGTCCTGCACCTGATGAGCAGGTACGGAGAGATGCGGATGAGCAGGCTCGCGGAGCTGCTGGCGGTGGACATGTCGGTGACCAGCAGGCATGTCGCCCATGTCGCGGACCGGGGATGGGTCGAACGAGTCCCGGACCCGACCGACAAGCGTTCCCGCATCCTGCGGCTCACGCCCGAGGGCGGGGCCCTGCTGACCCAGCTCTCCGAGCGCCACGTCACGGCGCTCGCGCATTACCTGGAGGACTGGTCCGACGAGGACGTGGACCAGTTGAACGGGCTGCTCGCGCGGTTGCGCGACAGCTTCGGTGACTGCCGGACCGCCTGGGCCCGGCTCCCGGACTCCGTAGAACAGACCACCGGTACACCCTCGTAAGAGAAGGAAGTCCATGGCAACAACCACACCGTCCGGTGTGCGGGGCAGCCATGCCAAGCACGGCTCAGCGGCACCCGCGCCCACCGGCGGCGACGTGCAGATGAGCCACCGGCAGATCATGGAGGCGCTCTCCGGGCTGCTGCTCGGTATGTTCGTCGCGATCCTGTCCTCGACGATCGTTTCCAACGCACTGCCGAAGATCGTCGGCGACCTCGGCGGTGGACAGAGCGCCTACACCTGGGTCGTCACGGCCTCGCTGCTCGCGATGACCGCCACCACGCCCCTGTGGGGCAAGCTCTCGGACCTCTTCAACAAGAAGCTGCTGGTCCAGGTCGCCCTGGTCATCTACGTCGTCGGCTCGGCGGCGGCCGGTCTCTCGCAGAGCGCCGGCTTCCTGATCATCTGCCGCGTCGTGCAGGGCATAGGCGTGGGCGGTCTCTCCGCCCTCGCGCAGATCGTCATGGCCGCGATGATCGCGCCCCGCGAGCGTGGCCGGTACTCCGGTTACCTCGGTGCGACCTTCGCCGTCGCGACCGTCGGTGGCCCGCTGCTCGGCGGCGTCATCACCGACACCTCGTGGCTCGGCTGGCGCTGGTGCTTCTACGTCGGCGTGCCCTTCGCGATCATCGCGCTGATCGTCCTGCAGAAGACGCTGAAGCTGCCGGTCGTCAAGCGCGACGTCAAGGTCGACTGGGGCGGCGCCTTCTTCATCGCCGCCGCCGTGTCGCTCCTGCTCCTGTGGGTCACCTTCGCCGGTGACAAGTACGACTGGATCTCCTGGCAGACCTGGACCATGATCGGCGGCGCGATCGTCCTCGGACTGATCTTCGTCCTGATCGAGTCGAAGGCCAAGGAACCGATCATCCCGCTGCGGTTGTTCCGCAACCGCACCATCACGCTGGCCTCGGCCGCATCGCTGTTCGTCGGCGTCGCCATGTTCGCGGGCACCGTGTTCTTCAGCCAGTACTTCCAGCTGGCGCGCGGCAAGTCGCCGACGATGTCCGGTGTCCTCACCATCCCGATGATCGCCGGTCTGTTCATCTCCTCGACGGTCTCCGGGCAGATCATCACCCGCACCGGCCGCTGGAAGGTCTGGCTGGTCTCGGGCGGCGCGCTGCTCACCGCCGGGCCCGGCCTGCTGAGCACCATCGAGTACGACACCCCGTACTGGCACGTCGCGATCTACATGGCCCTGCTGGGTCTCGGCATCGGCATGATGATGCAGAACCTCGTGCTGTGCACCCAGAACCAGGTGTCCCCGAAGGACCTCGGCTCGGCCAGCTCCACGGTCAGCTTCTTCCGTTCCCTCGGTGGCGCGGTCGGCGTCTCGGCGCTCGGCGCGATCCTGGGCAACCGGGTCGGCGACCACATCAAGGACGGCATCGCCGGCCTCGGCGCGAAGGGTGCGCAGGCGGCCCAGGGTGCCCTGGGCAGCGGTGGCGCCATCCCGGACGTCAAGTCCCTGCCCGAGCCGATCAAGTCGATCGTCGAGAGCGCCTACGGCAGCGGTGTCGCGGACGTGTTCCTGTTCGCCGCCCCGTGCGCGTTCGTCGCCTTCCTCCTGACCTGGTTCATCAAGGAGATCCCGCTGCGTACCGGTGCCGCCCCCGCGGCCGCCACCGAGACGACGGGCGCCCCCGCGGCCCCCGCCGCCGAGCAGTCGCAGCAGTCCGTGCAGGACACCGCCCCGGTGCCCGCGATGGCCGGAGCGGTCTCCTCGGCCGAACCGTCCACCGGTGCGCAGGCGGCTTCGCCTGCCGCGCAGTCGGCCGCCACGGCGACCGCCTCGCTCGGCACGGTGCCCGGCGCGGAGATCCCCGGCGGGATCGGCGTCAGCGGCTTCGTCCGCGGTGCCGAGAACGCCCCGCTGGCCCAGGCCGCGGTCACGCTGATCTCCCTCGGCGGCCGGCAGCTCGGCCGGGCCGTGGCCCAGCCGGACGGCGCCTACGCGCTGGACGCCCCGGGCACCGGCAGCTACGTGCTGATCGCCTCGGCCGACGGTTTCCAGCCGCAGGCCTCGACGATCGTGGTGGGCGGCGAACCGCTGACGTACGACATCGTGCTGAGCGGGACGAGCGGTCTGAGCGGCGTCGTCCGCTCGGCCGACGACCAGCGGGGCGTGGCCGACGCGATGGTCATCGTGACCGACGTGCGCGGCGACGTCCTGGCCACCGGCAAGACGGCCGAGCAGGGCGAGTTCGCCTTCACCGACCTCGTGCCGGGCACCGTGACCCTCGCGGTCAACGCGCCCGGTCACCGGCCGGCGGCGCTGCCCGTCGAGATCGGGACCACCGGCGTCACCCGCGTCGAGATCCCGCTGCGGTCCGGCGCCCAGGTGCAGGGGGTCGTCCGCGCCGCGGGCGGACCGCTGCGGGACGCCCGGGTCACGCTCGTGGACGCCGCGGGCAACGTGGTCGGCACCGCCACCACCGGGGAGGACGGGGCCTACGGCTTCGCCGACCTGGACGGCGGCGAGTACACGGTCATCGCGACCGGCTACCCGCCGGTGGCCACCGGCCTCACGGTCCACGGGGCCGGAGCCGAGGGCCACGACATCGAACTCGCCCACCCCGGCGAGTAGCAGGTCCCAGGGACCGGGGGCGCGTCCCGAGCGGAGACGCGCCCCCGGTCCCTCGCGGAGAGAGGCCCCGGAACCGGTGGTGGACGGCAGGGGACGGCCGGACCGCCACCGGCCCGGGGCCCACACTTTTTCCTGCGCCCACCGGCGCAGTCACGCACTTCGTGCGACCGCCCCACAGGGAGCGCGACGCATGTACGCAAGGAGAAAAACGGGATGGGACTCAGCGCTCGTATCCGGACCCGCGACGGGTGGGCCGTCGCCCACGCGGTCGTCACCATGACCGACATGACCGGCACGCAGGTGCTGCGCGCCGAGACCGACGAGGAGGGCCAGGTGCACGACGCCTCCGTCCTCAAGTCCGGCCCCTACACCGTGATCGTGACGGCCGTCGGCTACGCCCCGGTCGCCTCCACGGCGCTCGTCACGGCCTCGGGCCGCGCCGACGTCGGCACCGTCGTCCTGGCCCGGCAGGGCGGCGCGGAACTGCCCCCGCCCGGCCCGTGGTCCATCGACCCGGCGCACTCCTCGGTCGGCGCGGTCGCGCAGCACCTGGGCATCTCCAGCGTGCACGGCCGGTTCACGCAGTTCTCCGGGCGCATCGACATCGACCAGGACGTCGAGCGCTCCACCGTCGAGGCCGTCATCGACGCCGCGTCCATCGACACCGGCAACGCGATGCGCGACGGTCACCTGAAGTCCGCCGACTTCCTCGACGTCGAGCAGTTCCCGAGCCTCACCTACCGTTCGACCGGCGTGGCCCCGGCGGGCCCGGACCGGTGGACGGTCCAGGGCGAGCTGACGATGCGCGGCGTGGCCCGCCCCGTCGCCCTCGACCTCAGCTACCTCGGCACCGGCGCCGACCCGTGGGGCGGCACCCGCGCCGCCTTCCGCGCGACGACCGAGCTGCGCCGCGAGGACTTCCAGATGAACTACAACCAGGTCGTGCAGGCCGGTATCGCCGCGATCGGCACGACGCTGCGCGTCGAACTCGACATCCAGGCCGTGCAGGGCGCGGAACTCCCGCAGATGTGACGACGCCGTCCGGGCGCCCCCGCCCGGACCAGGCCGCGTGAGGGCGCGGGCACCGGAGCTTCCTTCCGGCGCCCGCGCCCTCCGTCGTCCCCACGACCGGGGCGGGGCCGCGACCGGACTCAGCGCCCCGTCCCCCGTACGACCGCGTCGCCCAGCCCGGTGCGGCGGTAGCGCACCTCGTGCCGCTGCCGCTCGCCTACGACGAGCCCGGCCGCGCGCAGCACGCCCAGGTGCTCCGAGACGGTGCCCAGGGCCAGGGCGTGGCGCGCGCAGAGCCCGCTCGTGGAGGCCGGTTCGCCGAGCGCGGTGAGCAGCAGCGCGCGGGTGCGGCCCAGCAGCCGGGCGAGCGCCGCGTCCGGGGCGGGGCGGGCGCGCCGCTCCCACAGCGTGCCGTGACCGGGCGCCGGGTAGATCAGCGTGGGCTGCCACGGGGCGTCGAGGACGACGACGGCCTCGTCCGTCTTGAACGCGCTCGGCACCAGCAGCAGCCCCTCCCCCGCCAGGTCCCGGTGCTCGTCCCCGCCGTACCCGCCCTCCCGTACGACGAGGTCGCCGCAGCCGCGCACCCCCGGGTGCAGACCGGCGAAGAGCGCTTCGAGGCCGCCCTCGGCGAGGCGCCGCGCGCGCAGCGCGAGGTCCGCTTCGAGCAGCGCCTCGACCCGCGTCCAGTACGGGGCGAGCAGCGCGTCCCACGCGGCGCGCACCAGCTCGGCCAGGGCCGCGCGTACGGCCTCGGGCGGCGGTGCGAGCAGGGCGCGGCCCGCAGCGCTCCCGGCGGCCCCGGGCGTCTCGGCCAGGGACCGCGCGATCTCCGCGCGCACCTGGACGCCGGGGGTCGCCGCCAGCCGCGCGAGCCCCTGCGCGAAGGTCTCCCGGGGCCCGGCGGGCGGCGGGGACAGGAAGTCGGGCGAGTAACCGCGCCGGGGCTGGAGCAGCGTGAGCGGGCGCAGGTCGAGGTCGCGCAGCCGGGGCCGTACGTCCTTGAGCCAGGGCGCGTGCGCTCCGGGGGGCTGCGGGCCCGTCGCGACGCGGACGGCGGCCAGCGTCTCGAACAGCGGGGAGCGCGCGAAGCGGACGCGGTGCGGGTCGGCGGGCCCCAGGCGCAGCGTCACGGTCACGGCCACCCCCGGCGCAGGTGTTTCGGCGGTCGCCGAAACAGTGGCGGCCACCGTAGCGCCCTCGCCACGATGAGCGGACCGCGCGGCGCCCGCCGCCCCCGTCTCCCCGAAGGGCCCCGTCCCCATGACGCCGACACCCGCCACCGCCACCGCCGCCGGCTGGGAGGAGAGGGACGCCGCGCTGTGGGCCCTGCTCGACTCCCTGGAGCCGGAGGAGTTCCTGTCCCGCATGGACGTCCTGACGGCGGAACTCGGCCCGGACCATCCCGTCGCCCTCTTCGAACGGGCCGCCGCCCGCGACTCCCTGGGCCACTCCGACCTCGCCGTCCCCCTCTACCGGGAGGCGCTGCGCGGGACCCTGCCGGGCGAACGCCGACGGCGCGCGGTGATCCAGCTGTCCAGCTCGCTGCGCAACCTGGGGCAGGCGCGGGAGGGCGTCGAACTGCTCACCGCCGAACGGGAGCGCGGCCAGGACCACTTGAGCGACGCGCTCGCCGCGACCCTCGCGCTGTGCCTCGCCGACTCCGGCCGCGAGCGTGAGGCGGTGTCCGTGGCCGTCGCGGCGCTCGCCCCCCATCTGCCGCGCTACCAGCGTTCGATGGCCGCCTACGCGCGGCTGCTCGTGTCCCCCGAGGAGGACTGAGGCGGGCCCGCCGCGCGGGCGTAGGCTCGCACCATGGCACCCACTACAGCGACCAACACCAAGGTGGACCTGGCCGGACTGCTGGACTTCGTCCGGCCCCGGCACCGCGCGATCCTCCTGACCACCCGCTCCGACGGCACCCCGCAGGGCTCCCCGCTCACCTGCGGGGTGGACGACTCGGGGCGCGTCGTCGTCTCGACCTACCCGGAGCGCGCCAAGACCCGCAACGCGCGCCGCGACCCCCGGGTCAGCCTCGTCGTCCTGAGCGACGACTGGAACGGACCGTGGGTCCAGATCGACGGCACCGCCGAGGTCATCGACGCCCCGGACTCCGTGGAGCCCCTCGTCGAGTACTTCCGCAACATCTCCGGGGAGCACCCCGACTGGGACGAGTACCGGGCGGCGATGGTCAAACAGGGCAAGTCGATCATCCGCGTCACCCCGACCCGCTGGGGCCCGCTCGCGACCGGCGGCTTCCCGGCCCGGCTCACGCGGGGCGAGGACTGAGGTTCACGCGGGGCGAGGAGGGCTGACGTCCACGCGGGGCGAGGAGGACTGAGGTCCACGCGTGCGCCGTCCGTCGGTCCGCCTCGCGCTCCGTGACGGGGAGGCCGACGCGGCGGACGGCGTTCCGTCCTCTCAGCCCCGTGCGGCGGCCGGGTCCCCGTCGGCCGTCCGCTCCCCGGCAGGCCCCCGCGCGGACGCCTTCCCGGCCTGCGCCTCGATGCCGGCCACCAGCAGGTCGAGCGCGAACGCGAAGTCGCGTTCGCGCAGGTCCTCCACGCCGCCGAAGCCCTGCGTGCCGAAGATCTCCTCCGTACTGCCGAAGGACTCGACGAACTCGGGGCGTTCACTCATCGAGCCGAGCGCGTCCCGGTAGTACTCGTCCTGCGACATCCCGGCCGAGGCGCAACGGCGCACGAAGTGGCCCTCGATCGTGCCGAATCCGTACACGAAGCGGAACACGGCCGACAGGGCGCCCAGTTGCTGCGCCGGGGACATGCCCGTGTCGCGCAGGACGGCCCGCAGCCGGCACGAGAAGGCCTGCGAGTGCGGGCCGATGTTGAGGAAACTGCCCATGAGCGGGGAGGCCCAGGGATGCCGCACGATCATCGAGCGGTACCCCGAGGCCAGCGCGCGCAACCGCACCCGCCAGTCGGCTCCGGCGGGCGCGACGGCCTCCGTGGGCGCGACCGCCCCGGTGGACGCGACGGTCTCGGCGGGTGCGACGGGTGCGGCGGGCTCGGGCGGCGCGGCCTCCGCCTCCGTCCCGCCGGTGAGGAGTTCGGCCATCACCGCGTCGAGGGCCAGTTCGAGCAGGTCGTCCTTGGTGTCGACGTACCAGTAGACGGACATCGCGGTCACGTCGAGTTCGGCGGCGAGGCGGCGCATCGAGAACTTCGACAGGCCCTCCTCGTCGAGGAGCCGTACCGTGGCCGCCGTGATGCGCTCCCGGTCCAGGCCGGAGGGCTGGTCGCTGCGCCGCGCCCGCGCCCCGGAACCCGTACCCGAACCGGAACCGGAACCCGTGCCGGAGGCCGCGGCGGGCCCGGAGCCCGGGCCCGGGCCGGCCGGTCCGGGCGACGCTCCCGGGCCGGTGCCGCCGCCCGCGCGCTCCGCGAGCCACACGCTCGCCCTGGCCGCCCGTCCCGCACGGTCCGCCGCCCTCACCACTTGGCACTCACCACGCTGTCCTCTTCCCGGCACCGTCCGGCGGCCGCCCGGCGCTCCGCGCGGCCCACGCCCATCATGATGCGCCCTCACGCCCCGAGCCGGACTCAGCGCGCACCCATCACCTGCGCGTATTCCGGGCTCCCCGGGGGCGGAAACCCCTCGTGCCCCCGCCCGCGCCGCCCGTACGATCCGGCCATGCGCCCCGAACAGAGCCCCGCGCCGGGCACCGGCACACCGGTCCGCCCGCCGAAGCCCGTCCCCGGCGACCGGGTCGCGGTCGTCTCCCCGGCCTCCGGACTGCCCGGCGTCCTCCCGCTCCCCCACGAGCTGGGACTGCGGCGGCTGCGCGAAAACCTCGGCCTGGTCCCGGTCGAGTACCCGACGACCCGCCGCATGGGCTCCGCCCCGCGCGACCGCGCCGCCGACCTGCACGCCGCGTTCGCCGACCCGGAGATCAAAGCGGTCATCAGCAGCATCGGCGGGGACGACCAGATCACCGTACTCCCGCACCTGGACCGCGAGTTGATAGCCGCGCACCCGAAGCCCTTCTTCGGGTACAGCGACTGCACCAACCTCCTCGCCTTCCTCGACCGCACCGGGCCCGGCGGCGTCGTCGGCTACCACGGCGGCACCGTCATGGTCGAGCTGGGCAGGCCCGGCGCGCTGCACCCGCTCACGGAGGCCTCCGTGCGGGCCGCCCTGTTCACCTCGGGCCCCTTCGAACTGACCCCGGCCACGTCCTTCTCCGAGGTCGGCGGCGACTGGGCCGATCCGCGCACCTTCGACGCCGAGCCGGAGGGCGAGCCCGCGCACGGCTGGACCTGGCACGGGCCCGAGCGCGTCGTGACGGGCCGGAGCTGGGGCGGCAACCTGGAGATCCTGTCCTGGCTCCTGATGGCCGACCGCGAGATCGGCGCCCCCGAGGAGTACGAGGGACGGGTGCTGTTCCTGGAGACCTCGGAGGAACTGCCCCGTGCCGAAGAGGTGTTCCGCATCCTGCGCAACATGGGCGAACGCGGCCTCCTGCGCCGCTTCCCCGCGCTCCTCATGGGCCGGGCCCGCGCCTGGTCCCTGGACCGCCGCCTCGAACCGGCCGAGCGCGTCGCCCACCGCGCCGCCCAACGGGACGCCGTCCTGCGGGCCTTCGGGCAGTACGCGCCCGACACCCTGATCGTCTTCGACGTCGACCTCGGGCACACCGATCCGCAGCAGGTCATCCCGTACGGCGGGGAGATCCGGGTCGACGGCGTGCGGCGCCGCATCACGGTGACGTACTGAGCGCAGCTGCTGAGGGGACGGACGAGGGGGCGGCGGTCCGGGGCCGGGCCCGGGCCGCCGCCCCCTCGTTCCCGCTCTACGCCTTCGGGTCGGTCAGGTCGTAGAAGGTGGCGTCGCCCGCCGTGACCTTCGTGAAGGTCTTCTCGACCCACGCGGTCAGCGCGGACGAGGTGCCCCCGCCACCGGGTCCGCCGCCCATGCCCTCGCCGCCCATCCCCTCACCGCTCGCGATGAAGTAGTGCACGCGTCCTTCGGCCACGTACTGCTTGAGCCGCGCGAGCGTCGGGTACGGGTCGCTGCCGTTGAAACCGCCGATCGCCATGACCGGTACGCCGGTGGCGAGTTGGTAGCTCGCGGCGTTCTGCGAACCGATCGCCACGGCGGGCCAGGTGTAGTCCCCGGCGTCCTTCTCGACGAGCTTCCTCGCCTCGGCGCCGACGGTGGTCCCGTTGAGCAGTCCGCCCATGCCGCCGCCCCCGCCGCCGTCGCCCCCGGGGCCACGGCCCGTGCCGCCGGGCGCCGCCTGGCCGTTCTGCGGCTGGCCGTTCGGCGTCTGCCCGTTCTGCGCTTGGCCCTGTCCGCCGGGTGTCCGGCCGTTCGGGGCCTGACCGCCGGGGGCCTGGTTCGCGCCCGGCGGCCGCCGGCCTCCCGGGGGCAGCTGTCCGCCGCCGCCCGGACCGCCGCGTCCGCCGCCGGGGGCGCCACCGGGGCCGCCACCACCTGGCCCGCCGCCCCGGCTCGCGCCGGCCGGGCCCGCCGTCACGATCGAGCCCTGGTGCCCCTCGGACACCGTGCTGATCGTGTACGCCGTCGGCGCGGCCAGGCACGCGGCCACCGCGAGGAGGGCGGCGCCCCCGCTCACGTACCGCCCCGCCCGGCCCGCGCACAGCAGGCCGAGCGCCGCGAGCAGACCGGCCGCCAGGACGGCCACCCGCAGCCACGGCAGGTAGTCGGCGGTGCGGCCGAGCAGGACGTACGCCCACCACGCGGTCACCACGACGACGAGGGCGAGCCCGGCCGAGGCCACCACGTCGCGCCGCCCGCGCCACAGCAGGACCGCGCCCATGCCGGTCAGCGCCGCCAGGTACGGGGCCAGCGCCACCGTGTAGTACTGGTGGAAGATGCCCGCCATGAAGCTGAACACCAGCCCGGTGACCAGCAGCGATCCGCCCCACGCGAGGAAGGCGGCGCGGGTCGCGTCGGTGCGGGCGGCCCGCCGCGTCACCACGAGCCCGGCGAGGAGCAGGAGCAGTGCGGCGGGCAGCAGCCACGCGATCTGGCCGCCCACCTCGGCGTTGAACATGCGGCCGAGGCCGGTCTCGCCCCAGCCGCCACCGCCTCCGCCGCCGGGCCCTCCCGCCCCGCCGCCGCCACCGCCGACGCTGCCGGTCTCGTCGCCGCTGATCCGGCCGAGCCCGTTGTAGCCGAAGGTCAGCTCCAGGAAGGAGTTGTGCTGCGAGCCGCCGACGTACGGCCGCGACCCGGCCGGCCACAGTTCGACGAGCGCGACCCACCAGCCGCCGACCACGACCATCGCCAGCCCCGACAGGGCGAGTTGGCCGAACCGGCGGCGCAGCCGCACCGGCGCGCACACCGCGTACAGGAGCGCGAGCGGCGGCAGCACCAGGAAGGCCTGGAGCGTCTTGGTGAGGAAGCCGAGACCGACCGCGGCCCCCGCCGCGAGCAGCCACTTCGTACTGCTGCGCGCGCCGCCGCCCGCCGCTTCCGCCTCTCCCGCTTCGAGGGCCCGCAGCACGCACGCGACCGTCACCGTCATGAGCAGCGCCAGCAGCGCGTCCGGGTTGTTGAAGCGGAACATGAGCGCGGCAACCGGGGTCAGCGCGAGCACCCCGCCCGCGATCAGCCCGGCGGCGGGGCCGAAGCGGCGTCGTACGGAGCGGTGGAGCACCGCGACCGTCGCGACGCCCATGAGCACCTCGGGCAGCAGGATCGCCCACGAACCGAGGCCGAACACCCGTACCGACAGCGCCATCGGCCACAGCGCGGCGGGCGGCTTGTCGACGGTGATGGCGTTGCCCGCGTCGAGCGAACCGAAGAAGAACGCCTTCCAGCTCTCGCTCCCGGCCTGCACGGCCGCCGAGTAGAAGGAGTTGGCGTACCCGGACGCGCTGAGGTTCACCGCGTACAGCGCGCCGGTCAGCACGAGCAGTGCCCAGAAGGCGGGCCGCTCCCAGCGCGGCCGGTCCGCGACCCGCCCCCGCGTGGCACTCGACGGCGGCGCGACGGAGGCGGCGGGCGGGGCGGCGGCCGGGGGGCCCTGGGCCGGGACGGGTCCGGCGAAGGCGTCGGTCATGAGGCTTCCTTACGAAGGGGCTCGGCGGGAGAGGCGTCCGCGCCGTCCTGAGCTTCACGGCGGGCCGCCCGGACTTCCTGAGCACCCAGAACTTCCTGAGCACCCAGGACTTCCTGGGCGTCCAGGACTTCCTGGGCACCCAGGACTTCCTGTGCGTCCCGGGCCTCCCGGCCATCCCGGGGACGCGGGTCCGCCGGAGCGGCGTCCGCGAAGACCCAGGTGCGCAGCAGGAGGAAACGCACGACGGTCGCCGCGAGGTTGGCCGCGACGAGCACCGCGAGTTCGGTGCCGTGCGAGGGCTCACCGGCCGCCGCGTCCAGCGCGGCGAGCGAACCGCTGGTCAGCACCAGCCCGACCGCGAACACGACCAGCCCCTGCGCCTGTTGACGCACGGCGCGGTTGCGGCCCCGCACCCGGAAGGTCAGCCGCCGGTTGGCCGCCGTGTTGGCGAAGGCCGAGAGCAACAGGGCCAGGGCGTTGGCTACTTGGGGCCCCGAGAAGCCGCGGCACAGCGAGTACAGCGCGAGGTACAGCAGCGTCGAGGCGACGCCGACCACGCAGAACCCGGCGAGCTGGCGCGCGAGCCCGTGCGGGACCCCGCTCAGGGCCCGGTCGCGCGGATCGTCGCCGAAGGGCCGGGCGAGCCGGTCCAGCGGCAGCCTGCCGCTCGCCAGGGCCCTGCCCACCCGCCACACGCCCTTCAGGTCGTCCACGGCGGTACGCACGACGCGGACGGAGGACTGCGGATCGTCCACCCAGTCCACCGGGACCTCGTGGATGCGCAGCCCGGCGCGCTCGGCCAGGACGAGCAGCTCGGTGTCGAAGAACCACCCGGTGTCCTCGACGAGCGGCAGCAGCACCGCCGCGACGTCCGCGCGGATCGCCTTGAACCCGCACTGCGCGTCGCTGAACCGCGCCGCGAGCGAACCGCGCAGGATCAGGTTGTAGGCGCGCGAGACGAACTCCCGCCGGGGACCGCGCACCACGCGCGCCCCGCCCGCCAGCCGCGAGCCGATCGCGAGGTCGGAGTGGCCCGACAGCAGCGGCGCGACGAGCGGCAGCAGGGCGTTCAGGTCGGTGGACAGATCGACGTCCATGTAGGCGAGCACGGGCGCCTCGGAGGCCGCCCACACCTGGCGCAGGGCGCGCCCCCGGCCCTTGCGCTCCAGCCGTACGCAGCGCACCTCGGGCAGCGCGGCGGCCAGCCGCCGCGCGACCTGCGGGGTCGCGTCGGTGCTCGCGTTGTCGGCGACGGTGATCCGGAAGCCGTACGGGAAGGCCCGGCCGAGGTACGCGTGCAGCCGCCGTACGGAGGGCTCCAGGTCACGCTGTTCGTTGAAGACGGGCACGACGACGTCCAGGACGGGCGTCCCGTCCGCCACCGGCGTGAGCGCCCGCCGCGTCGGCAGCACCGAGGCGGACAGACCGGGCGGCACGGCCCCCGGCCCCGCCCCTTGCCCTGGCGTGGGAAGTGTTGTCATGCCAACGACCCTGCGCCGACGCTCTGTTGGGAACGTGTGCCGAGCCTGTCGACGGGCTGTGGATCGGGCCGTTCCCTGTGAGTTCGCGAACGGGGCCGCGCCCCCGCCGCCCGCCGACCGGCCGTGTCACCCCGCCCAGCGGCCGTGTCACTCCGCGCCGAGCGGCAACCGCACCGTGAACACGGTCCGGCCCGGCACACTGCGCACGTCCACCCGGCCGCCGTGCGCCGTGACGACGGCCCGCACGATGGCGAGCCCGAGCCCGGTCGACCCGCCGCCCGGGGCGGCCGTGCCCGTGGGCGCGGCCGTGCCCGTGGACGCGGCCGCCGACGCGCGGGCCCGGGAGGCGTCGCCGCGCGCGAACCGCTCGAACACGGCGGGCAGCAGACCGGCGGGGATGCCGGGCCCCTCGTCCTCGACCTCCAGCACGGCCGTCCCGGCGGCCCCCGCAAGGGCCCCCGCTGCGGCTTCCGCTGCGGCTTCCGGGCCTCCCGGCCGTACGGCGTGGACGCGGGCCGTCACCCGGGTGCCCGGCGGCGTGTGCGTACGCGCGTTGGCGAGGAGGTTGACCAGGACCTGCTGGAGCCGCGCCGGGTCCCCGGCCACGGGCACCGGCTCCTCGGGCAGCGCGAGCCGCCACACGTGGCCGGGGCCGGCGGCCCGCGCATCGCTCACGGCGTCCACGAGGAGCGGTACGAGATCAGTGCTCTCGCGCGCGAGCGGGCGTCCCGCGTCGAGCCGGGCGAGCAGCAGCAGGTCCTCGACCAGGCCGGTCATCCGCCGGGCCTGCGACTCGATCCGGTTCAGGGCGTGCCGGGTGTCGGGCCCGGCGTCCTCGCCGCTCCTGCGGGTCAGTTCGGCGTACCCGAGGATCGAGGCGAGCGGGGTGCGCAGTTCGTGGCTCGCGTCGGCGACGAAGCGCCGTACCCGGGTCTCGCTCTCCTGGCGGGCGTCGAGCGCCCCGTGCACGTGGTCGAGCATCCGGTTCAGCGCGGCGCCGACCAGACCGACCTCGGTCCGCGCGTCGGCCTGCGCCCCGGGTACGCGTTCGGCGAGCGCCACCTCGCCCTGGTGCAGAGGCAGTTCGGACACCCGGGTGGCGGTCGCGGCGACCCGGCGCAGGGGCCGCAGCGCGACGGTCACCAGCGCGGCCCCGGCGATCGAGGCGGCGAGCAGACCGGCGGCGGTCACGCACACCTCGACCACGACGAGGGTGCGCACGGTCGCGTCGGCGTCGGCGGTCGGCGTCCCCACGAGGAAGTCACCGCCGGGCCCCTCGGCGTACCGCACGCGGTATCCGCCGAGCCCCGGCAGGTCCACGCTGTGCGCGGAGCCGTCACGGGCCACGGAGGCGAGCGCTTCGCGGGCGCTCGCGTCCAGCACCCGGGCCCGCGTGGAACGGCCACCGCCGTCGTCCCCGGACTCCTCGCTCAGGACGGCCCGCTCGACCTTCCCCGTACCGTCCACGACGGCCCCGAGCGTCCCGAGGTCCTGCGGCCCCGTCGTCACGAACAGCAGCGGGTCCTGGCCCTGCCCGGCCGGGTGCCCGCCGGGCGGCCCGTCGGCGGCGCGCTGCGCGACCCCGCCGAGCCGCCCGTCGACCTGCGCGTACAGGTGGGAGCGGAGCGCGAGCGTCGTGACGGTGCCGATCACCGCGCACACGACGGCGATGAGCACCACCGCCGACAGCACGAGCCGGGAGCGCAACGTCAGCGGGCCGCGCCGCCGCAGCGCACCGGGCGGGCGGTACGCGGACGACGGGAGGAGGCGCCGGCGCGGGACGCGGACGGCGGCCCCGGCACCGGTCACGGCGCCGCGGCCGACGACCCCACGGGAACCTCGGCGGACTTGATCAGGTAACCGGCCCCGCGCCGCGTGTGGATCATCGGTGCGTGCCCCCGGTCGATCTTGCGCCGCAGGTACGAGATGTACAGCTCGACCACGTTGGCCTGGCCGCCGAAGTCGTAACTCCACACCCGGTCGAGGATCTGCGCCTTGCTGAGCACACGGCGCGGGTTGCGCATCAGGTACCGCAGCAGCTCGAACTCGGTCGCGGTCAGGTGGATGTCACGCCCCGCGCGCGACACGTCGTGACTGTCCTCGTCGAGCACGAGATCGCCGACGACGAGCGTGGAACCGGCCTTGCGCGCCGCACCGGCCGCCCCGGAACGCCGGATCAGCCCGCGCAGCCGCGCCACGACCTCCTCCAGGCTGAACGGCTTCGTCACGTAGTCGTCCCCGCCCGCCGTGAGCCCGGCGATACGGTCCTCGACGGCGTCCTTCGCGGTGAGGAACAGCACCGGCGTCTCGGGCCGCTCGCGCCGCATCCGCTGGAGGACCGACAGCCCGTCCATGTCGGGCAGCATCATGTCCAGGACGACGGCGTCCGGCCGGAACTCGCGCGCCACCCGCACGGCGCTCGCCCCGTCGGCGGCGCTGCGGATCTCCCAGCCCTCGTAGCGCAGGGCCATGGACAGCAGCTCGGTGATGGACGTCTCGTCGTCGACGACGAGCACCCGGACGGCGCGCGCCTCGGGCCTCGACGGTTCGGAATGCCCCTGGGGCGGGATCGTCATCATGCGCCCAGCCTGTGCGGCGGCTCTGAAAGGGCCCTTGCGGAAGTCTGTGATTTCCCTGAGAAACGGTCCCCGGTACGGCAAAAAGGCGGGGCCCCGGGCGCGGGCGCGAAGGCGTACGCACATGGGCGCACCCCCGAGGGCGGAGGCACGAAGGCTCACGCCCGGAGGCGACGCATCACGTCGAAAGGGTCGTCGGCGGCTGGCCGCGTGGTTCAGGATGCCGTTCCCGTCCCTGGGCTCCGTGAGCTTCCTGGCCCCTCCGGGAGCATCACGCCGCTGCGCGAGGACGACTTCTCCACAACCGGCGGCTCGTCTCCCTCGGGAACACGGGCCACCTGCCCCGGTGAGGGCCCCCCTCACCCGTGGCCCGCTCCCTGCGCGTCGAGGCCGAACAGCGCGGCCCCGTTGTCGTGGCACACGGCCCGCAGCCACGGGGCGCCGAGCCCGAGCCGTTCGAGTGCTTCGAGCTGGTGGGCGTACGGGTACGGGGTGTTGGGGAAGTCGGTGCCGAGCAGGACGCGGTCTCCGAGGGCCGCGAGCCGGGGCAACTCCCCGGGTGGGAAAGGCGCGTCGGCCTCCACGAAGTCCGTGAACGCCATGGTGGTGTCGAGCCGCACTTCCGGGTATCTGTCCGCGAGGTCGAGGAAGTCCGCGTACTCCGGCATGCCCATGTGCGCGACGACCAGCCGCAGCCGGGGGTGGCGCGCGAGCACCCGGCCGACCGGCCCGGGCCCCGTGAACTTCCCCGGCACCGGGCCTGAACCGCAGTGCGTCACCACCGGCACCCCGGCCTCCGCGAGCAGCCCCCACACCGGGTCGAGCAGCGGGTCCGCCGGATCGTAGGCGCCGACCTGCACGTGGGCCTTGAACACCCGGGCCCCGCCCTCGACGGCCTCCCGGACGTACGCCTCGGCGCCGGGCTCGGGGAACAGCGTCGCGGTGTGCAGGCAGCCGGGCGTACGGCGCGCGAAGTCCGCCGCCCAGCCGTTGAGCCAGGCCGCCATCCCCGGCTTGTGCGGGTACAGCATCGAGGTGAACGCCCGTACCCCGAACCCGCGCAGCACGGCGAGGCGTCGTTCCTCGGCGAACCGGTACGTGATCGGCCAGTCCCGGCCGACGAGCGGTCCCGCCGCGTCGAAGTAGGCCCACACCTTGCGCAGCACCCGGTCCGGCATGAAGTGCGTGTGCACGTCGACGAGCGCGTCGGCCCCGATCCGCCGCGTGAACGCCCGCACGGCCCGGCTCTCCCCGTCCGCCCCGGGCGCCGTCTCCGCGGTCTCCGCCCTGTCCGTCCCGTGCGCCCCGCTGGTCGTCGTCCCCTCGGTGTCAGCAGCCATGCGGCCACTGTGCTCCGCACCCACCCCGGTGATCAATAGCGGGAGACGACGACGCCCGCGAGATCCGACACCCCTCTCAGAACAGCCCGGCCTGCGCGTCCCCCTCCCCCTCCCCCTCGTCCGCGCCCCGCAACGGCCGTACGAGCCCGGGCGTGGTGCCCTCCCCCGCGCCGACGGGGGCGAGGGGCCAGCCGGCCAGCACGCGCGTGTCGACGAACACGAGCGAGGGCGCGCCGGGCCCCTCCGGGGGCGGCCCGCCGTCGGCCTCGGAGGGATCGACGGCGAGATGCAGATCGGGCCCGGCGACGCCGAGCAACACCCCGGACACGGCCACCCCCTCCCCGAGCCCGCCCAGGGCCCCGGCCCCGCGCGGTCCCGGAACCGGGACCGGAAGCGGCAGGCCGAAGGCGTCCGCGTGGTCCACCACCCGGCACGGCGAGCGCTCCAGCGTCTCGGGCCAGCCGGGCAGCGCGACGGCCTGCGCGTGCACCCGCGCGACCTCCCGGGCCCGCTCCCCGGCGTCCGCACCGATCCGCAGCCGGGCGGCCCGCTTGCGCTCGTACGGGACGCGGTCCGGCACCCCGAGCCCGGACCGTACGGCCTCCTCGGCGCGGCGCGCGGCCATGAGCGGCCCTGACCCCAGCCAGCTGAACGCGACGGCGCCCTGCTCCAGCAGCCGCGCCGCACCCCGCGCCTGGCCGGTGATCCCGACCTTGACCAGCCCGTCCCCGAACCACGCGAGATACACCCGGTAGGGCCGTGGGTCGTCGGCGTAGGTGTCGGCGGCCACCGACCGCGCCCGGTCCAGCCGCGCGCACGACGCGCACTGCGCCCGGGTCCCGCCCCCGGGGATCACCTCCGCCGTGGGACACGCGTGCCGGCGCCCGGCCCGCCACACCCCGAGACAGCGCCGCTCCCCCAGCACCCGGAACCCGACCGCCTCCCCGGCCCGCAGCACGCTCTCCCGCTCCACGACCCGCCGGGCGGCCCCTTCCCCGTCCCCGGACCGCGCCCACCGCAACACGGGCAGCCCCTCCCGCCACCCGACCCCGGCACACGACCACCCAGCACGCATGAGCCGACGGTAACGAGCGGGACTGACAGCGGCGAGGACGGACCCGGCCCGAAGCGGCGGCGCACCGGCGGCAGCCCTCAGTGCCCTCCGGAAGGCCGGTCGCACCCCGGGTGATCGGGATAGCCCCCGAAGGCCGTCGCCTCGACGGAACCGAGGTTCATCGTGCCCTTCACGCACACCGGGAAGGTGTCGACGAGGAACCCGACCCCGGTCGGCCCGTTCTGATACGCCGACACCGCCCCGTCCGCGTAGCCGAGCCGCACGAGCGCCGCCCGCGCGTGAACGGGATCGAAGTCCGCACGCCCCCGCAGGGGTTCGAGCGCCCGCTCCACCTTCCCGACCGCCTCGATCCCCGCGCACCGCTTTCGGCCGTGCAGCGGGAAGGGCTCCATGAAGCCGTGGTTCTCCGCGTAGTGATCGCCGGGCGCCCCGCCCGGGGCCGACCCTCCATCGGGCGTCGACGGGGCGGGCGCGGCGCTCTCCCCAGGACAGGGAAAGTCAGAGGGCGCCCCACTCGCCCTCGCCGCCGCGCTGCGCCCCGCCTCAGCCCCGTCCCCGCCCCCGCCCCGCTCCGTCCCGCACCCCGCCACCAGCACCACAAGCCCCACCCACACCAGCCCCCGCACCAGGGCCCCGGCCCCTCTGCTCATCTCCATGCCGTAATCCTCCACCCAAGGGGGCGGGGACGGGGGCGGGTTGGGGGCGAAGGGGCGCCGATGAACGCGGGGGCCGGGGTCACGACGGGCGGGGTCACGCCGGGTCCGGCCGCCCGGCGTCCTCCGCCTCCTCCGCGACGTGCCGGGGGCACCGGCAGGGCGGGAACTCCATCGAGCCCGGCGGCAGGTCCGCCCCCTCCTCGACGCCGACCCGCAGGTAACCGTCCCGCCCCTTCTCCCGGATGAGCCGGCCGAGTTCCGCGCGCGCTTCGCTCCCCATGGAAAACTCCCTGTCTCCGTCACGACGAGCCACTGTCGGCCCTTCTGTCTCTAAGCAACCGCCTGATCACGCAGAGCGGTACGGTGGACAGTGGCTCCGAGCTTGAAAGTCTTGAATGTCCTGCGACGGGGAGGAGTTGAGGGCGATGGCACAGCGGTCGCCGAACGTGGGCATGGCCCACCTGATCGCCGAGTCGCGGTGGACGTACCGGCAGTTCGCCCGGGCGGTGAACCGCGTGGGCGCGGAAACCGGCCTCTCCCTGCGCTACGACGAGTCCGCGGTGGCGCACTGGCTCGGCGGCACCGTCCCCCGCCCGGCCGTGCGAGGCTGCGTGCGCGAGGCGTTCGCCCGGCGCCTCGGCCGCCCCGTGACGTACGACGAGGCGGGGCTGCCCGCCCCGGCGAAGTCCACGCCAACGTCCCCTCCCGACACCGTGGAGGACATGATCGCCCTCGGCCGGCAGGACATGGACCCGTCCCGGCGCGGTCTCATGGCCGCCGGTCTCTTCTCGGTCGCCCTCACGATCCCCGGCTGGCCCGACGTGGTGGGGCGGGCGGAGGCGGCGGCCCAGGGGCGGATCTCCCGCATAGGGGCGCACGAGGTCGACATGGTCGTCGCGATGACCGAACGGATCTCGGAGCTCGACGACCGGTTCGGCGGCCGCCACGCGCGCCCGATGGCCGCCTCGTTCATGGTCAACACGGTGGCCCCCTACCTGCGGGCCGACACCTCGGCAGGGGTGCGGCGCGCGATGCTGTCCGCCGCCTCCGACCTCCTCTACCTGACCGGGTACATGGCGGTGGACGAGGGCCTGCACGGACTGGCCCAGCGCTACTACGTGAAAGCCCTGGAACTCGCCGGGGCGGCGGAGGACCACCTCACGTACTGCACGACGCTGCGCGGCATGAGCGTGCAGGCGGTCGACCTCGGCCACGGCGCGAAAGCCGTGGACCTGGCGGACGCGGCAGCGGCGGCCTCCCCGAAGGCGGGGCCCCGGATGCGCGCCTTCCTGGCCGGGCAGCAGGCGCACGCCGCCGCCGCGACCGGAGACCGCGCGACCGCGCTGCGCCACCTCCGCGAGGCCGAGGGCGCCATGGACCGCGCGGAATCGCGGGGTGCCGCCTTCGGTTCGTACGATCCCTCTTCCCTCAACTACCACGTCAGCCAGGTCCGTTACGAGCTGGGCGACGTGGCGGGGGCCGTGGAGGCGATGCGGCGGGCGGACCAGGTGCGCTCCTCCGTCTACCGTCGCGCCCGGGTCCGGCACCGCGCGCTGCTGGCCGAACGCGAACTCCGGCTCGGCCACCTCGAAGCGGCCTGTGCGACCTGGCACCGGTCGCTGGACGACTACCCGCACGTCCAGTCGGCCCGTGCCGACGACCGCGTCCGCACGATGTTCCGCCTCCTGCGCCCCCACCTGCGCAACCCGGCCGCCCGCGACCTGCACGACCGGGCCCGCGCCCTCACCCGCTGAGCCCCGTTACCGTTTTCGAGGCTCCGCGAGGTGACCTCCGGCCTCCGCGTCCGGCGGGCCGGTGAGGTTGTGGCGGAAGTCGCCGGGGCGGCGCAGGGCCGTCTCGATCTCCTCCAGGGAACTGCCGCGCGTCTCCGGGACCTTGAACAGGACGAAGACGACGCAGGCCACGTTCATCAGCGCGTAGAACAGGAAGGTGCCCGTCCGGCCGAAGGCGGTGACGGCCGAGAGGGCGGTGAGGGCGATCAGCAGGTCGAAGCCCCACAGGGTGAGCGTGGCGAGGCTGGTGGCCGGGCCCCGGACGCTCAGCGGCAGGACCTCCGGGCCGATGAGCCACACGACGGCCTGGATGCCGATGCCGTTGCACAGGATGTAGGCGAACAGCGCGATGATCACCGTCCAGCGCTGGGCCGTACCGCCGTCGCCCAGGAAGGCGAGGGCCAGGACGGTCATCGCGAGGGCCGAACCCGGCAGGAACCACAGCATCGTGCGCCTGCGGCCCGCCTTGTCGACGGTGAGCGCGCCGGTGATGCCCGCGATCACCAGCATCGAGCCGATGCCGATCCCGGTGAGCAGGGCCGCGGAGTCCCCGAACCCGGCGTCGGTGAGGATCGTCGGCGCGTAGTAGACGATCGCGTTGATACCGGTGAGCTGGGAGAAGGCCGCGACGCCGAGGGCCACGACGAGCGCGGGGCGCAGCCAGGGCTTGCGCAACTCCCGCCAGTCGGCCGTCTCCGAGGCGCTGGTGACCTGGTGGATCTCGGCCAGCTCCGTGTCCAGGTCGGCGTCCGCGGGGCGCAGTCGGCGCAGCACGTCCCGCGCGGGGCCCGTACGGTCCTGCCCCACCAGCCACCGGGGGCTCTCGGGGAGGAAGGTCATCCCGACGGCGAGGGCCACGGCGGGCACCATGGCCAGGGCGAACATGACGCGCCAGCCGCCGCTGCCCGCGAAGAGCCAGCCGCACACGTAGGAGATCAGCTGCCCGATGGCGACCATCAGCTGGAACAGCACCATCAGCCGGCCGCGGATCGCCGCCGGAGCCACCTCGGCGATGTAGACGGGCACCGTGTTCGACGCCCCTCCCACCGCGAGGCCCAGGACGAACCGCGCGACGACGAGCGTCCCGGTGCCGGGGGCCACCGCCGCCCCGAGCGCACCGAGGGCGAAGACGAGGCCGACGACGATCACCACGCGCCGTCGCCCGTACCGCACGGCGAGCCGCCCCGAGAGGACGGCCCCGGCCATCGCGCCGACCAGGATGACGCTGACCACGACCTCCTGGCCGGTGGAGGACAGCCCCAGATCCTGGCGGAGGTAGATCAGCGCGCCGGAGATGATGCCCGTGTCGTAGCCGAAGAGCAGCCCGCCCAGCGCGGACACGGTCGCCACCATGTAGACGAGGCCCGGAGTGCCGCCGCCGGTCGTCACGGGGCGGCGCGGGGCCCCGGACGGCGATCCGTGACGGGTCCCGGACGACAACCCCTGCTCGGCCTCGGACGGCGATCCGTGACGGGTCCCGGACGACAACCCCTGCTCGGCCCCGGGCAGCGACCCCCGCCGGGTCCGGGTCGTCGGCTCAGACATCGCCCATGACCAGACCCTCAATGGTGTGCTTCTGGACGATGGGGGCCAGTTCGTCCACGACCGGGCAGGCGAGGTGCCGGCGCACCCGCTCGGGCAGCGCGTCCCAGAACTCCCTGGTCACCGCCGCGTCGTGGCGCTCCGCGTTGGCCGCCTCCGGGCCGTCGACGCCGAGGACGAGCACGGGACGCGGCTTGGCCGAGTGGCTGGCGGTGCCGCGGTGGACGGTCAGCGCCGTACGGGCCGAGATGTCGCCCCGCTGCGGGTACTTGCGCACGGCGAGGCCCTCGTACCGGGGGTAGTGGGAGCGCGGCGGGAACATGCCGTGGTCGAACTCCTCGCTGTCGTCCCACTGCGTCCCCGGGGCGATCTCGAAGGGGCCCATGTCCTCCTCGGTGTCGACCGTGGTGACGTTGAAGGCCAGTGAGGTGAGCCGGCGCTCCGCCCGCGTCTCCTCGGGCATCGGGAAGTCGCGGTGCCAGGGCTGGTTCACCGCGCCCTCCAGCGGGATGTCGAAGCCGACCTCGACGATCCGGTACTCGGGCCCGAGGACGGCGGCGCACAGCGAGCGCACCCACGGGTGGTCGACGAGTTCGGTGAACCCCCGCAACTGCTCGGGATGGATCTCCACGTAGTAGCGGTTCGGGCCGCGCCCCACCGTGCCTCCCGGCCTCGCCCGCGCCTGTGCGAAGGCCGCCGCCACGTCCTCGCCGAGCCGGTCCGCCCACTCGACGGAGAACGCGCCCTTCCGCGCCGTGACGCCCTCGCGGTACAGGGCCTCGACATCGTCCAGTACGTCCGTGCCGGGATCGGCGGGATCGGCGGGATCGGCGGGAGAGGTACCGGGGAACACCTGCGCACTCATGCGGAACTCCTTGCCAGAGGAAGCGTTCCCGACATGTTGCATCGTGGCATGCCACGTGGCAATACCCTCCTGGACACCTTCTTTCCCCCGTCCCGTCGTGGGACGATGAGCGGGTGAGCAGCCTGAGAGACATCGCCCTGCGAGCGGGCGTTTCGGTGCGTACCGTCTCGAACGTGGTCAGCGGGGCCGCCTCGGTCGCCCCCGCCACCCGGCAGCGTGTCCAGGCGATCCTCGACGAGGTCGGCTACCAGCCGAACCTCGCCGCCCGCAGCCTGCGCGCGGGACGCACCGGCCTGATCGGGCTGGCCATCCCCGAACTGCACTCCCCGTACTTCGCGGAACTGGCCGGGCTGTTCGTCGAGGGCGCCCGACGCCGTTCGTGGACGGTGGTCATCGACCAGACGAGCGGGGACGCGGACGCCGAGCGGCGCCTGCTGACCCGCACCGGCGGCCGGGCCGTCGACGGTCTCGTCATCAGCCCGTGGGCCCTGAGCCCGGCCGAACTGACCGCCGCCGACCCGGGCGTGCCGGTGGTGCTGCTCGGGGAGCGGCCCCCGCAGGGGCTGTACGACCGGGTGGCCCTGGACAGCGTCGCGGCGGCGGACCAGGCGACCACGCACCTCCTGGAGGGCGGGCGGCGCCGCGTCGCGGCCATCGGCGTGCAGTCGCACCTGCACAACGGGACGGCGGAGCAGCGACGGACGGGATACCGCCGGGCGTTGGGCCGCGCCGGGCTCCGGCCCTCGCCGGACCTGGAGGCGGAGGCCGCGTCGCTGCACCGGGAGTCCGGAGTGCGCGCGATGAACGAACTGCTCGACCGGGGCCCGGCGCCGGACGCCGTCTTCGCCTTCAGCGACGAACTGGCGCTGGGCGCCCTGTACGCCCTGCGCACGCGTTCCCTGCGGGTCCCCGAGGACGTCGCCCTGGTCGGGTTCGACGACATCGAGGACGGCCGGTACGCGTTCCCCCCGCTGACGACCGTCGCTCCGGACAAGGCCCAGATCGCCGAACGGGCCCTCCAGTGCCTGGCCGACCGCATCTACAGCCCCGGCGACGGGGTCCCTTCCCTCGACGTCGTCGTCCCGCACCGGCTCCTCGTCCGGGGCAGCGGCTGAGAGGCGGACGCGGCGGCTCCGCGCCCCGCCCGCGAGGACTTCCGGGCGAGCCCGCCGGCCTTCTGACCTCGCGGTGGGTCCCGGTCCGCCGCTCCCCGAGGACGGCCCACGACGTACGCCGGAACGCCCCGCCCGCCGGACGGCCACAGGACCACGTTGAAAAATGGCGAACTATTAGCTTAGGTTTACCTAACTAACGCCGTAGCCCGGCCTGTGCGGCACGCGGGCTCCACCGAACTGGACCGGGTCGATCCGGTACCAACCAGCGTGGTGGAGCGCGCCGTTGACATCCGGGACCGACCGAACCCAGGGGTACCGTCATGCCGTTCCGTCCCGCCAAGGCGCGCCGTACGTCGCTCACGATATCCGCGGCGGGTGTGGCCGCCGCTCTGGTGCTCACCGGCTGCGGCTCCGACGAGGACTCCGGCTCCGACAGCTCCTCGAAGGCGAAGGACAAGCCCGCCGCGTCCGGCGGCGCCTTCCCCGTCACGATCGACAGCGCGCTCGGCAAGGCGACCATCAAGGAGAAGCCGAAGCGGGTCGTGACGCTCGGCCAGGGCTCCGCCGAGACCGCCATCGCGCTCGGCACCACCCCGGTCGGCATCGAGAGCTACCCGTGGGGCAGCGACAAGTCCGGTTACCTGCCGTGGATCCACGAGGCGCTGGAGAAGAAGGGCGAGAAGCTGCCGGAGCAGTTCACCGGCGGCGAGGACATCGACTTCGACGCGATCGTCGAGCTGGAGCCCGACGTCATCCTCGCGCCCTGGTCCGGCATCACGCAGAAGCAGTACGACATCCTGAAGGACATCGCGCCCACCGTCGCCTACCCCGATCTCGCGTGGTCCACGGACTGGGACCAGCAGATCGAGATCATCACGAAGGCGCTCGGCGAGCCGCAGAAGGCCAAGACCCTCATCGGCACCATCGAGGACCGGCTCAAGGCCGTCGCCGACGAGCACCCCGAGTACAAGAAGCTGACGTTCTCGTACATCTACAACAGCGGCCCCGGCACCCTCGGCGTCTTCAAGCCCGAGGAGCAGCGCGTCAGGATGGTCTCCTCGATGGGCCTGAAGGTCGACCCCGTGGTCAACACCTTCAAGGAGACCAAGGGCACCGACTCGGCGCTCATCGGTCTGGAGAACGCGCAGAAGCTCAAGGACTCCGACCTGGTCTTCACGTTCTACACGGACGCCAAGAACCGCAAGGAGATCGAGGGCCAGAAGCTCTACAAGGCGATCCCCGCGGTCAACAAGGGCGCCGTCGTCGCGAGTGACGACAACCCCTTCGTGACCGCCTCCTCGATCATCAACCCGCTCACCGTGCCGTGGGTCGCCGACAAGTACCCGGCGCTCATCGACAAGGCCGTCGCCAAGCTCGACAAGTAGCCGCCCGGCCGCCCGGCCCCGCACAGGGGTGACACCGGCCGTGCCCGCCACCGAAGCTCGTTCACGGGACAGTTGATCGATGACGACCACCACCGTCGGCCCCGAGGCCCGGACCCGCGCGCGCGGGTCCGGGCCCGCCCGCTCCCTGCTCGCGCTGCTCGGCGCGGTCCTCCTGCTGGCCGCCGCGCTCCTGGCGAGCGTCGCGTTCGGCAGCCACTCGACCTCGCCGGGCGAGGTGTGGGACGTGCTGCGCGGGCACGCCGACCCGTACACGACCACGGTCGTCGAGAGCCGCTACCCGCGCACCGTGCTCGGCCTGCTCGCGGGGCTGAGCCTCGCGGTCGCGGGCACCCTGATGCAGGGCATCACCCGCAACCCGCTCGCCGATCCCGGCCTGCTCGGCATCACCTCGGGCGCGTCCGCGACGATCGTCACGGCGACCGCGTTCCTCGGCGCCTCCGGACAGTCCGCGACGGTGTGGTGGGCGCTGCCCGGCGCGCTGCTCGCGGGACTGCTCGTGCAGGTGATCGGTTCGGCGGGCGGCGGCTCGGGCCTCGTACGGCTCGTGCTCGCGGGCGCCGTCGTCTCCGCCGTGCTGACCGCGTACGTCCAGGCCGTGTCGCTCAGCAGACCGGCCGTGTTCGACAGCTACCGGTACTGGGTCGTGGGCGCGCTCGGCGGCCGGGACTGGAACGTCTTCCAGTCGGTGTGGCCCTTCGCCGCCGTCGGGCTGCTGCTCGCGCTGCTGCTCGCCCCGGGGCTCAACACGATGGCGCTCGGCGACGAGGCGGCCCGCTCCCTGGGCGCCAGCCCGGCGGTGATCCGCTCGGGCGGCATGGTCGCGGCCATCCTGCTGTCGACGGCGGCCACGGCGGCGGTCGGCCCGATCGCCTTCGTGGGGCTGGCCGTCCCGCACGTCGTACGGGCCGTGGTGGGCGTCGACTTCCGCTCCCAGATCGTGTTCTCCGCGCTCGTCGGCCCGGCGCTGCTGCTGCTCGCGGACGTCGTGGGACGGGTCGTGATGAGCCCGCAGGAGCTGATGGTCGGCGTGGTCACCGCGTTCATCGGCGCGCCCGCGCTGCTGCTCGCCGTACGACGGATGAACGGATGAGGGGGACGTCATGAGCCGCACGACGGACGGCGCCCGGGCGGACGGCGCCCGGGCGGACGAGCGCGGGAGGGCCCTTACGCCGGGCCCGCGCGCACGACCGGGCGACGGCTCGGGCCCCCGGCTCGGTGCGGACTCCGGGAAACGCCCCGAGGCCCCCGGCCGCCCGCCGCGCCCCGACACCCGCTATCTGCGGATCGGCCGGGCGGTCGCGCTGCCGGTGCGGCCCTCGGCGGTCCTCGCGGGCCTCGTCGTGCTGCTGCTCCTGGTGGCCGCCGCCACGGCGACGCTCTCGATGGGCCGGCTCGGTATCGCCGTACCCGATCTGCCGGGCGCGGTCCTGCACGGGAGCGGCGTCAAGGAGCGGTTCGTGCTGGAGCGCCTGCGGGGGCCGCGCCTGACGGTGGCGGCCGGTACCGGGGCGGCGCTCGGCCTGTCCGGGGCCCTGTTCCAGACGGTGACCCGCAACCCGCTCGGCAGCCCCGACGTGATCGGGCTCGCGGCGGGCGCGGGGGCGGGCGCGGCGGCCGTGGCGCTGCTCGTGCCGGGCGGCGCGGTGCCGGTCGCGGCCGGGGCGCTCGCGGGCGCGGTGCTGTCGATGGTGCTCGTGTACGTGTCGACGGGCAGCGGCTTCCGCCACCCCGGGCGGCTGATCGTGGCCGGTATCGGCGTCAACGCGATGGCGGCGGCCTTCACCCAGTACGTCGTGTACGCGGTCGAGCGCGACAAGGCGAGTTCCCTCGCCGCGTACGTCAACGGCTCGGTCGCGGCCCGCTCGTGGAGCGACGCGGCGACCATCTGGATCGCGCTGGCCGTGCTGTCCCCCGCGCTGCTGCTGCTCGCCCCCCGCCTGACGATGGCCGAGACGGGAGACGAGTTCGCGGCCGGGGTCGGCGCCCGGCCGCGCACCACCCGGGTGTGGGCGGTGCTGCTGTCGATCGTGCTGTCGGCGGTCGCGGTGAGCGTGGCGGGCCCGGTCGCGTTCATCTCGCTCACCGCCCCGCAGATCGCCCGCCGCCTCACCCGGGGCACCGGCCCCCGGCTCGTCCTGTCGGCGCTGGTCGGCTCGCTGCTGCTGGTCGTCGCCGACCTCGCGGCGCAGCAGTTGCCGCTGCCGGTGGCCCTGCCCGTCGGCGTCTACACCCTGGCCGTCGGTGGCCTCTACCTCGGCTGGCTGCTGGTCCGCGAATGGAGAAAGGGAAGCCTGTGAGCACCGAGAAGCGTGGACGCCGGACCGCGGACGCCGATCCCGGGGAGGGGACGGTCGCGGTGGGGCCCGTGCCCGAACGGGGCTTGTGCGTACGGGACGTGGTCCTCGGCTACGGCGGCCGGGAACCGGTCGTGCGCGGGGTGAGCCTGGACGTGCCGCACGGCGAGCTGACGGCGATCATCGGCCCCAACGGCTGCGGGAAGTCCACCCTGGTCAAGGCGCTCGGCCGGGTCCTCAGGCCCGAACGGGGACAGGTCCTGCTGCACGGCCGGGACCTGCACGGCTACCGGGGCAAGGAGTCGGCCCGTGAGGTCGCGCTGCTGCCGCAGAACCCGGTCGCGCCCGAGGGCATCAGCGTGCGCGGGCTCGTCCGCCGGGGCCGCTATCCGCACCACTCGCTGCTGCGGCAGTGGTCGCCCGAGGACGACACGGTGATCGCCTCGGCGCTGGAGCGCACCGGCCTGACCGGGCTGGCCGAGGCGCAGATCGGGGAACTCTCCGGCGGTCAGCGGCAGCGCGCGTGGATCGCCACCGTCCTCGCCCAGCAGACCGGCCTGCTCCTGCTCGACGAGCCGACGACCTTCCTCGACATCGGCCACCAGTACGAACTACTGGAGTTCTGCGGCGAGTTGCACCGTGAGGGCAAGACGGTGGTGATGGTCCTGCACGATCTGAACCAGGCGGCGCGCTTCGCCTCGCACCTCGTGGTGATGAACGCGGGCCGCGTCGTCGCCGAGGGCCTCCCGGCCGAGATCCTCACCCCGGCCCTGGTCGAGGAGGTCTTCGGCCTGCCCTGCGACATCGTCCCCGACCCGCGGACCGGCACCCCGATGGTCGTCCCGCACGCGCGGGCGGGAACGGCGGCCGGGACGGGCACGGTGGAGGCGGGGGCGAAGAGCGCGGGCTGAGCCCGCCGGGCGCCCCGCCCCGCGTCCGCCCCGCGTCCCGCCCGCCGTCCTCAGCCCCGCCGGACCCGGGGTCCGCCCGGCGCCCTCAGCCGCAGCGGCCCGCCGCCGTCACTTCTCCCAGCCGACCTTGACGTAGTCGACGTCCCCGAGCCCGCTCGCCCCGTAGTTGGCGAGCTTGGCGCGCACCGCCCTGATCTGCGGGCGCTGGTACAGCTCGATCGAGTGGCCCTGGGCCCAGATCCTGGCGTCCGCCTGGTTGTAGAGCGAGCGGGCCTCGGCGGGATCGGTCGCGTGCCCGGCCCTGGTCATCAGCTCGTCGATCTCGGGCGTCCCGATCCCGCCGAAGTTGAGATAGGACTGCTTGCCCCTGGGCTGCTGGAAGGTCGAGAACAGCTGCGAGGGGAAGACGCTGTCGACGTTGCGGAAGCTGACCAGGTCGAAGTTGCCCCGGTTGACGTACTTCTCGAAGTAGTCGGTGTCGGGGACCTTCTGGATCGCGACCTTGACGCCGATCTGGCCGAGCTGCTGCTGCACGATCTGCGCCTGGTCCACGGCGGCGGAGTTGCTCCCGGCGTTCAGTACGTAGGTGAGCTGGAGCTTCTCGCCGCCCTTGGTGCGCGGGGTGCCTGGCCCGTTGTCCTTCCACCCGGCCGCGTCGAGCAGCTTGGCGGCGCCCTTGGGGTCGGACTTCCCCCACTTGCCCGAGTTGGAGCGGTACCCCTCCTGGTTGGGCATGAAGAAGTGGTTGTCGAGCGGCTTCACCGGGGCGTCCAGGTCCTTGGCGAAGGCGGTGATGATGCCCTGGCGGTCGATGCCGAGGTCCACCGCCTGGCGCACCTTGAGGTCCTTGAGCGGCCCGCGTCCGCCGAGCGTGATGTGCACCTCGTCCCAGCGGGCCCCGTCGCGGATGTCCGTGCCCGGCGCCTTGGCGAGCCGCTTGTAGTCCTCGGGGACGATGGCGGGCGCGTCGTCGATCTCCTTGTTGAGGTACGCCTCGGTGAACGCGCTGGTCTGCAACGCGCGCCAGGTGATGCTGTCCAGCCGGGGCCTGTCCCCCCACCACTTCGGGTCGGGGACCGTGGTGACGGTCTGCGCGGTCTTGTCGATGTTCCTGATCTTCCAGGCCGCCGAGGTGACCGGGATCCGCTCGATCCAGCCCTTGTTGAACTTCTCGGGGGTGTCGATCTGGGAGGCGGGCAGCAGTGTGCGGAACAGCCGGGGCCAGTCGGCGTACGCGGCCTTGAAGGTGACGCGCGCCTCCTGGTCGTCCGCCCCGCGTTCGACCTTGGCGATCTGGTCGTAGCCGCTGCTGTCGGCCACGAGGTAGCGGTCGTCGCTCCCGTCGAGCGCCTTGGCGAGGGCCGCGAAGTCCCGCCAGCTCAGCCGCTTCCCGTCCGACCACCTGGCCTTCGGGTTGAGCTTGTAGGTGACCACCTGCGGGCTGGTCGAGGTGATCTTCGCCGACAGCAGGTAGTTGGGGTCCGGGTGCGCGACCCCCTTCGCGTCCCGGGGCATCAGGAGCGGTTCGACCTGTTCGAGGATGGCCATGGCGTCCCCGTCCGTCCCGTCCACCTGGTACGCGTTGTACTGGTGCACCCAGGTCTGGATACCGAACTTGACGGTGCCCCCCTGCCGCAGCTGCGCGACCGGGCGGGGGTTCACCTCCTGCGCGCCGGCCGGCAACGGGGCCGCCTTCCTGGGCGCCTTCGCGTCGCCGTCGTCCGATCCGCCGCAGCCGGCGAGGACCAGGGCGGAGCACAGGGCGGCCGCCGTGACGGCGGTGCGGCGGGCGGTGACTGCGCTGCGGGCGACGCGCGTTCTCGGCATGGTGACAGTCCTCCACGGACGGGGCGACGGGCACGCCGAACCAGGGTGGGGGCTGTGCCAGGGGGAGCGTAGAGCCACGCGAGAGACGCAGAAAGCACTTTCGTGTTATTGCCATCTTGTCTTCATAATGCTGCAACACTGGACGGTGAAGATCAGCAACGAACAGGACGGGCACGGCCGTTCAGGCGGTCGCCGGTGACCGGTGCGTCACCGACGACGGCCGGTGGGCGTCCACGTGGGGGCCGGGACCGGTCGACCGAGCAGGGGAGGCGAACCGGCGCATGACCGCGTTTCTGGCGAGGCGCCTGGGGTACTACGCCGTGCTGCTCGTCGTCGCCGTGTGCCTCTCCTACCTCCTCGCGTCCACCGCCCTGGACCCGCGCGCCTACTTCGAGGGCCGCAGGCCACCGCCGCCGCCCGACGCGGTCGCCGCCCACCTGCGCTCGCTCGGCCTGGACGACTCGGCCCCGCTCGCGTCCCGCCTGTGGCACTGGGTCACGCGCGCGCTCCACGGCGACCTGGGCCGCACCATCGACGACACCCCGGTGGGCGCGGAACTCGGCCGCCGGCTCGGCGTGAGCCTGCGTCTGCTGCTCGCGGGCACGGTGCTCGGGACCGTGGGCGGCATCCTCGTGGGCGCGTGGACGGCGGTGCGCCAGTACCGGCTGCCGGACCGCGTGGCGACGCTCGTGTCCTTCCTGCTCCTGTCGACGCCCACCTTCCTGCTCGCCGTCCTGCTGAAGATCGGCGCGATCAAGCTCAACTCCCTCCTGGGCACCGACCTCGTCCAGTTCACCGGCGAGAAGGACCCGGACCTGCACGCGGGCCTGCTCGGCACCCTGCGCGACCGGGGCGTGCACCTGCTCCTGCCGACCCTGTCGATCGGCCTGGTGACGGCGGCCTCGTACAGCCGCTACCAGCGCAACACGATGCTCGACGTGCTGGGCGCGGACTACCTGCGCACGGCCCGCGCGAAGGGCCTCAGCCGACGCCGCGCGCTGTGGCGGCACGGGCTGCGCACGGCGCTCATCCCGATGGCGACGTACTTCTCGTACGGCTTCCTCGCGCTGTTCACCGGCGCGACCTTCACCGAGATCATCTTCGGCTGGCACGGGATGGGCGAGTGGCTCGTCGAGTCGATCACGAAGAACGACGTCAACTCGGTGGTCGCCGTGTCGGGCTTCGCCGCCGTCACCGTCCTGGCCTCCGGTTTCCTCGCCGACGTCCTGCACGCGGCGCTCGACCCCCGGGTACGCGCGTGAGGGCCGTACGCGCTCCGGCGCCCCCTCCGGGTGGACGGCCGCGTACCCCCAAGTACCCGCTGTCGCAGGACCGGTTGAAGGGAAGGGCGCCGTGACCGCCGAATCCGTGGCGGCCGCCGCCGACGCCGAGGACCGCTCCCCGCACCCCGTGGACCGGCCCGGGCGCGCCGCCCCCGCCGGGCGGGCGCGCGTCGTGCTGCGCCGCTTCCTGAGGCGGCGCGGGGCGCTCGCCGGACTGCTCGTCGTCCTCCTCCTGTTCGTCCTGGCCTTCGCGGGACCCCACGTGACCCACTGGTCGTATACGGACATCGACTACACGGCGCTGCGCGCGAAGCCCTCCGGGGAGCACTGGTTCGGCACCAACCGCATCGGCCAGGACGTGTTCGCGCAGACCGTGCGCGGCCTCCAGAAGTCCCTGCTGGTCGGCCTGTTGGTGGGTGTCGTGGCCACGGCCCTGGCCTCGGTGGTCGGGGCCTGCGCGGGCTACTTCGGCGGCTGGACGGACCGGGCGCTGATGTTCCTCGTGGACCTGCTGCTGGTCTTCCCCGGCTTCCTGATCATCGCGATCGTCGCCCCCCGGCTCAAGGCGGCCGGCTGGCTCGCGTTCGTGGGCCTGCTCGCGCTGTTCGCGTGGATGGTGACCTCGCGCGTGGTGCGCGCGATGACCCTGTCGCTGCGCGAGCGCGAGTTCGTGCGCGCGGCCCGCTACACGGGCGTGGGGCCGCTGCGGATCATCTGGCGCCACATCCTCCCGAACGTCGCGTCCTTCCTCGTCATCGACGCGACGATCGCGGTGGGCGGCGCCGTGATGAGCGAGACGGCCCTGTCGTACTTCGGTTTCGGCATCCAGTCCCCCGACGTGTCCCTGGGCACGCTGATCGCCGACTACACGGGGTCGGCCGTCACCTACCCGTGGATGTTCTTCTTCCCGGCGGGCCTGCTCGTGGTGTTCGTCCTCGCCGTCAACCTGATCGGCGACGGACTGCGGGACGCCTTCGACCCGACGTCCTCCCGGCACGGGGCCGCACGACGGGCCCGGGACGCACGCCCCCGCGGACGGCGACGCCCGCTCACCCGAAAGGCCCGGTCGACCGCGCATGACGCATGAGCCGCCCCTGCTCCAGGTCCGCGACCTGAAGGTCGACTTCGGGGGCGTACCCGCCGTGCGCGGGGTCTCCTTCGACCTGGCGCCCGGCGAAGTCCTCGGCATCGTGGGCGAGTCGGGCTCGGGCAAGTCGGTGACCTCGCTCGCGGTGCTCGGCCTGCTGCCGTCCGCCGCGCGCGCCTCCGGCTCGGTACGGCTCGGCGGGACGGAGCTGCTGGGCGCCCCGGAGTCCGTGCTCGACGGCGTACGGGGTGCCCGGGTGTCCATGGTCTTCCAGGACCCGCTGTCGGCGTTCACCCCGGTCTACCGGATCGGCGAACAGATCGCGGAGGCGGTACGGGCGCACCAGGACGTGCCGAAGGAGAAGGCGGCGCGCCGCGCGGTCGAACTCCTCGACCTCGTCGGCATACCGGAGCCGCACCGGCGTGCCTCGGCCTTCCCGCACGAGTTCTCGGGCGGGATGCGGCAGCGCGCCATGATCGCCATGGCCGTCGCGAACGACCCCGAGGTGATCCTCGCCGACGAGCCGACCACCGCCCTCGACGTCACGATCCAGGCCCAGGTCCTGGACGTCCTGCGCACCGTGCGGCGGGCGACGGGCGCCGCGATGGTCCTGGTCAGCCACGACCTGGGCGTCATCGCGGGCAGCGCGGACCGGGTCGCGGTGATGTACGCGGGCCGCGTGGTGGAGACCGCCCCCGCCGGGGACCTCTTCGCCCGCCCCCGGATGCCGTACACCCTGGGGCTGATCGGGGCGGTACCGCGACTCGACGGCGCCCGTGGCCGGCTTGCCCCCGTACCGGGCGGCCCGCCCTCCCCCGAGGCGCTGCCCCCGGGCTGCCCCTTCGCCCCGCGCTGCCCGCTCGCGGCCCCCGCGTGCGAGAGCGCGGAACCGGGACCGGCGGCGTGGACCTCACCGTCCGGCGACCACCGGGCGGCGTGCGTACGCGTCGCCGAGGTGGACGGCCGCACCCCGGTGCAGCTCTTCGCGGCCGGGGACGCGGCGGAGGCGGCGGAGGCGGAGCCGAAAGCACCGGAGGAGACTCCCGAGGACCCGCGCGTCGTCCTGCGGGTGCGCGACCTGACGAAGACCTTCCCGCTGTACAAGGGCTCGGTGTTCCGCCGCCGCACCGGGAGCGTGTACGCGGTGGACGGCGTGGACCTGGAGATCCGGGCCGGCCAGACGCTGGGCCTGGTGGGCGAGTCGGGCTCGGGCAAGTCCACGACGCTCTACGAGATCCTGGGGCTGCGCCCGCCGGAGAACGGCACGATCGAGCTGCTGGGCCACTCGGTGGCGGACCTGGACCGGGCGGCGACCCGGCGGCTGCGCTCCGGCGTGCAGATCGTGTTCCAGGACCCGATGGCGAGCCTGGACCCCCGCATGCCGGTCTCGGACCTGGTGGCGGAGCCCCTGCGCGCGCAGGGGGCGGCGGCCTCGGAGATCGCCGCGCGGGTGCCCGAACTGCTGTCGCTCGTGGGCCTGTCACCGGACCGCGACGTCGACCGCTTCCCGCACGAGTTCTCCGGCGGCCAGCGCCAGCGCATCGGCATCGCCCGGGCCCTGTCGGTCAGCCCGGAGCTGCTGGTGCTGGACGAACCGGTCTCCGCGCTCGACGTCTCGGTCCAGGCCGGCGTCCTCAACCTGCTCCAGGACCTCAGGCACCGCCTGAACCTCGCCTACCTCTTCGTCTCGCACGACCTGTCGGTGGTGCGGCACGTCGCGGACCGGGTCAGCGTCATGTACCTGGGGGCGACGGTGGAGGCGGGCCCGGTGGACGAGGTCTTCGAACGCCCCCGCCACCCGTACACCCAGGCCCTGCTGTCGGCCGTCCCGCTCCCCGACCCCGTACGCGAACGCGCCCGGGAACGCGTCCTGCTCCCGGGCGACCCGCCGAGCCCGACCGAACGCCCCACCGGCTGCCGGTTCCGCTCCCGCTGCCCGCTGTACGCGAGCCTGCCGCCCCGGGACCGCGAACGCTGCGAGACGGTACGGCCGCGCGTGGGCCCGGGGAGCCCGGCGGCCTGCCACTTCCCCCGGGTGCGGGAGGTCGTGGGCGGCGGCGGACGCTGAGGAACGCTCCCCGAACGGAATGCCGAGGTGCCGGTACGGTTCCGGAGAACCGGCGGACGGGAAGACGGATCATGGACGCGGACGCGGACGCGGACATGGACGCGGACGTCGGTACGGACGCGGACACGGCCATGGGTACGGACACCGTCACGGCCCTGACCGCTCCACCGCCCCGCCACCGCACCGTCGCGCCCACGCGAAGCGAGACCCCTCCACCGCCCGGACGACCGGACGACCGGACCACCGGACCACCGGACGACGGGACGACCGGACGAACCCGAAGGAGCACAAGCCCCGATGCCCTCCACCCCCGCCGTAGGCGCCCCGTTCCCCGACTTCACCCTCCCCGGCGGCATCCTCAACCCGGGCCCGGAACCGGAGCCGGAGTTCACCCGCTCCGACTACACACTGTCCTCGGCGCGCGGGCGGTCCCTCGTCCTGGCCTTCTACCCGGGGGACAACACGGCGGTCTGCACACGGCAGTTGTGCGCGTACTCGGCCGGCCTGGACACCTTCGCCGACCTGGACGCCCAGGTCTGGGGCGTCAGCACGCAGGACGTCGACAGCCACGAGTCCTTCGCCCGCGCCCGCGACCTGCGCCTCCCCCTCCTCGCCGACACCGACAGCGCCGTCTCCCACCGGCTCGGCATCACGGCCCCGGTGATCGGCCTGCGCCGCGCCGTCTTCCTCATCGACCCGGAGGGCGTCCTGCGCTGGAAGCACGTCGCCCTGCTGGGCGTGACCTACCAGTCGGTGGACACGCTGCGGACGGAGCTGGAGAAGGTGGGCGGCTGAGCCAGGACCACGGCACCCCGCTGGAAACGCGACACCGGTCTCCTCCCACCCACGTGGGAGGAGACCGGTGCGGCCGGTCGTACGGGCCCGGGAACCTTGCGGGGCTCAGACCTTCGCGGTCAGTCCTTCGCGGTCAGTACGAGGACCGGGATCTCGCGGCTGGTCTTCTTCTGGTAGTCGGCGTAGTCGGGGAAGGCCTCGACGGCGCGGTCCCACCACAGGGCCTTCTCCTCGCCCGTGACCTCCCGGGCCGTGTAGTCCTTGCGGACCGGGCCGTCCTGGAGTTCGACCTCCGGGTGGGCCAGGATGTTGAAGTACCAGGTGGGGTGCTTGGGGGCGCCGCCCAGCGAGGCCACGACGGCGTACTGGCCGTCGTGTTCGACGCGCATCAGGGGGTTCTTGCGGAGCTTGCCGCTCTTCGCGCCGAGGGTGGTCAGGACGATGACGGGCATGCCGCGCATGTCCGTGCCCTCGGTGCCGCCGGAGCCCTCGTAGGTCTCGACCTGGTCGCGCACCCATTTCTCAGGGCTCGGCTCGTACTCGCCGTGCAGAGGCATGTCTGCTTCCGTCCTTCGCGTCGTCGTCAAGGGGCGGTGGGGCCGCCCCGGTTTCGCGTTCCCCGCCGACGATCGCTCATGACCGGGCCCGGGGCAAACACCCCGGGCCCGGTCATGACGTGGTCCGCCTCGCCGGTCAGCGGCGGCTCTTCGACCGGGACAGGGCGGCCACCCCGACCGCCGCGAGGGCGATCTGGATGAGCCACTCGATCCAGTCGATGCCGTTCGTGTCCCTGACGTCCAGGGCGTCGGCTATCAACGCGCCGACGAAGGCCGCGACGATGCCCACGACGATCGTCCACAGGATGCCGATGCGCTGGCGGCCCGGGACGACGAGCCGGCCCAGCACCCCGATGACGATGCCGATGACGATGGCGCTGATGATGCCCGAGATCTCCATGACTGCCCCTCCGGGGACCGTTGTTCACCTGCGATGACGTGTGGAACGGGTGGGACGACAGGTGGGGCGACGCAGGTGCGGGGCCCTGTGTCTGGTGTGCCCCCGAAGGGCCGCCGCACGCCTGGAAGAGCGCGGGATTCCGGAGGGCCGTGCGCCGCCGGAGGGCCCCGCGCTTCCGGAGGGGCGCGCGCTTCCGGAGGGGCGCGCGCCGGGAGAAAGGCGACGGCCCGGGCCCGGCGCTGGTGCGCCGGGCCCGGGCCGTCGTGCGGAGGGTGCGGGATCGCGAGGGTGCGTGGGCCTACTTGCGGCCCTTGGCCAGCTCCTCCGCGTCCCTGCGGAACGCCCACTTCATCTCGGGTTCCATCGCGAACCTGAACAGCCGTTGCACGGGCGGTGTGCACAGCGTCGTGATCACGGTCATCGCGATCACCGTCAGCGCGATCTCACCGGCCGGCGTGTGCACCCAGTCGTGGTCGTACCAGTCCCAGAAGCGCGAGCCCTTCGCGAGGAAGCCGTGCAGCAGGTAGCCGTACAGCGTTCCGGCGCCGAGCGCCGTGAACCACATGTGGCGGCGCGGCACCCAGGCCAGGAAGCAGGCCACCAGGACGATCGAGCAGCCGAACATCGCGAGGGTCATCACGATGCCCGTCCAGCCCGGGGAGCCCAGTTCCTGGGCGCTGTCGCGGTGGTAGAACCAGGCCGCGTTCATCCGGGGGGCCGCCCAGTACGCGAACAGCAGGGCGCCCGCCATCACCGGCACCGCGAGGACGCGCGCCTCACGCCGCCGTACGAGCTGGAAGTGCTCGGGCTTCAGCTTGAGGCCCAGGACGAAGAACGGCAGGAACTGCAGGACCCGCTGGAGGTCGAGGTCGTCCCCGATGTCCGGGGAGATCGCCGCGAGCATCGCGATCGCCAGGGACAGTGGCACCGGCCAGCGCACGACCTTCCAGATCGGCGTGGTCAGCCGCCACACGAACAGGGCGATCAGGAACCACGTCAGGTACCAGGGGTCGAGCAGACTGAACGGATAGTCGGGATCGCTCCCCGCCGTCCGCTTGAAGAGCGTGTACGCCACTTCGAACAGGACGTAGGGGACGGCGACCCCGGTGATGAGCCGGCGCAGCTTGTCCGGCCGCATGTCGAAGGAGCGCGACATGTAGCCGGAGATGATGATGAACGCCGGCATGTGGAACGTGTACACCGTGATGTACAGCGCCGAGGCCGCCCGGCTGTCCCCGCGCAGCGGCTCCCACGCGTGCCCCATGGCGACCAGGACGATCGCCAGGTACTTCGCGTTGTCGAAGAACGGGTCGCGCTTCTTCTTCGGCGCGGCGGCGGGCGGCGCCGACCCCGGCTCGGCCAGGTCCGTGCGGCCCGGCTGCTCCATGGTCGCCACGGACCCCTGGACCTCGGGCCTGCGGATCGCGAGCGTGGGACCGTCGACGCCCGTGTTCAGCGGCGTGGGGCCGCTGACCGGTGCGTACGGTCCCGCGTGGCTCTCGTGCCGCTCGCGCCGCTCGTGGCGCCCATGGCTCTCGTACCGCTCGGGGCGGTCGTAGCGCTCATGACGCTCGTGGCGCTCGGGGCGTTCAGCGGGCAGAGGGGTGCGCGCACCGGGCTGCACGGCCCCGTCCCGCCCGTGCCCGCGCTCGGTATCACTCACAATCCCTCCCAGTTGGAACGCCGACAGATTTTTCTGCGTCTAACCGAGAATGCGGGGATCATGTCTGTGGGAGGCATCACGGGCAGGGTAGTCACCTCCCCCGAGGCGCGCACAACCCCTGGGCCTGTGGCCAATCCCACCCGTTGCCTTTCGGCCAACAGGTCGTTCCCAGCCGCTCCACAGCGGGCTCCCAGGACCTCCAGCGGCTCTCCTTCTTCTCCACGCCGCCGTCACGCCCGCGCGGGTGGAGCGGGCTCGCCCGGCGTGACGCACGCCTCAGTCCGCGCGCGCCGGAGCCGGCCCCTCCGTGCCGCGTCCCACGAGTTCGGAGAGGACGTCCTCCATGGTCACGAAGCCGCGTACGGTGCCGTTCTCACCGGTGACGGCGGCGAGGTGGCTGTCGTCGGCGCGCAGCGCGGTGAGTGTGTCGTCGAGCGGGGTGTCGACACGGACCCGGGTGAGGGGCCGGAAGGCCGTCCGCGGAAACGGCTGATCGCGTTCGGCGACGCCGAGGGTGTCCTTGATGTGCAGGTAGCCCAGGAGCGCCCCGGCCTCCCCGGTCACCGGCAGGCGCGAGAAACCCGCGTGGGCGGCGGCCCGTTCCAGACCGGCCGGGGTCACGTCCCGGTCCACGGTGATCATCGTCGCGCCGGGCACGATGATCTCGCCGACCGGGCGGGTGCCGAGTTCGAGGGCGTCGCGCAGGCGGTCGCGGTCGGCGGCGCTGAGCAGACCGGCCTCGCTGGAGTCCTCGACCATGCGGGCCAGCTGGTCGTCGGTGAACACCGACTCGACCTCGTTCTTCGGCTCGACGCGCAGCAGCCGCAGCAGGCCGTTGGCGAAGGAGTTGATGCCGAACACGACGGGCCTGAGCACCTTGGTCAGCGCGACCAGCGGCGGGCCGAGCAGCAGCGCGGTGCGCACCGGTTCGGCGAGCGCGATGTTCTTCGGCACCATCTCGCCGACCAGCATGTGCAGATACGTCGCGAGGGTCAGCGCGATGACGAAGGAGATCGGGTGCACCAGCCCGTGCGGCACGCTCACCGCCTCGAAGACCGGCTCCAGCAGGTGCGCCATGGCGGGTTCGGCGACCGCGCCCAGCACCAGCGAGGAGGCGGTGATGCCGAGCTGGGCGGTCGCGAGCATCGCCGAGATGTGTTCCAGCGCCCCGAGAGTGGAGATCGCGCGTTTGTCGCCGGCCTCCGCCAGCGGCTCGATCTGGCTGCGGCGTACCGAGATGAGGGAGAACTCGCCGCCGACGAAGAAGGCGTTGGTGAACAGCGTCAGGAGGCCGATGAAGAGCTGGAGGACGGTCATCGGGTCTCCCCCTCGGGCCCTTGCGGGCGGTTTTCGTGCTCAGCGGCGGTGTCGTGCTCAGCGCCGGTCTCTCTCTCCGGGCGGGTGGCGCTCCCCGCGCGGGCGCCCATCGGCCCCGTACCGGTGCCGGTGCCGGTGCCGGTGCCCGTACTGGCCCGCGTCCCGGCCCCCCTCCCGTCTTCCGCCTCGCGCGCGCCCTTCGCGGGGCGGCGGCCCCCTCGGCCCCCGCCGTCGGGCGGTACGCGCTCCCCCGGGAACGGTTCGGTCACCAGGACGCGTTCGGCCCGGTGGTGCTCCACGGCGAGCACCGTCAGGTCCCAGCCCTCGGTCTCCACGCGGTCGTGCACCTCGGGGATGCGGCCCAGCTCCGTCGCGAGGAGCCCGGCGACCGTCTCGTACGGGCCCTCCGGGGCGCGCAGGCCGATGCGGCGCAACTGGTCGATGCGCAGGCCGCCGTCCGCCTCCCAGGTGGCGCGGCCGTCGAAGGTGGTGCCCGCGGGCAGCAGGTCCTCCGTCTCCTCGGGGTCGTGCTCGTCGCGCACCTCGCCGACGACCTCCTCCACGATGTCCTCGACCGTCACGACGCCCGCCGTACCGCCGTACTCGTCGATGACGACGGCCATCGTGTGCGCCGAGCGCATGCGTTCCAGCAGGGTGTCGGCGGGCAGCGAGTCGGGGACCAGCAGCGGCGGCGTGGCGATCTCGGTGACCGGGGTGCGCGAGCGGGCCGCCGGCTCCAGGGCGAGGACGTCGCGGATGTGGACGGTGCCGATCACGTCGTCCAGGTGGTCGCGGAAGACCGGGAAGCGGGACAGTCCCGTCGCGTGGGTGAGGTTCGCGGCGTCGGTCGCGCTGGCCTCGGCGGCCAGGGCCTGGACGTCGACGCGCGGGGTCATGACGTTCTGCGCCGTCAGTTCGCCCAGGTGCAGGGTGCGGATGAACAGCTCGGCGGCGTCCGCCTCCAGGGCCCCCTCGGCGGCGGAGTGCCGGGCGAGCGCGACGAGTTCCTCCGGACCGCGCACCGACTCCAGCTCCTCGGTGGGTTCGAGGCCGAGACGGCGCACGAAGAAGTTCGCGGTCGCGTTGAGACTGTGGATGAAGAAGCCGAAGAACGCGGAGAACCTGCGGTGCGGCCCCGCGACGGTCCGCGCGACCGGCACCGGCCGGGAGATCGCCCAGTTCTTCGGGACGAGTTCCCCGACCACCATGAGGACCACCGTGGACAGGGCGACGCCGAGGATCGAGCCGACCGTGCCCGCGACCGCCTCGCCCAGGCCGGTCGCGCGCAGCGGGCCGCCCAGCAGCGTCGCGACGGCGGGCTCGGCGAGCATCCCGATGACCAGCGAGGTCACGGTGATGCCGAGCTGCGCGCCGGACAGCTGGAAGGTCAGGTGCCGCACGGCCCTCAGCGCGCTCTCCGCGCCCCGCTCCCCCGCGTCCACGGCCCGCTCCAGATCGGAGCGCTCGACCGTGGTCAGGGAGAACTCGGCCGCGACGAACAGCGCGCAGGCCAGGGTGAGCGCGAAGGCGATCACCAGGTACAGGATCTCGGTCAACCGGGCTCCTCCACTCGCAATGTCGTCCGTACGCCCCGCGCACGCCACGCCACAGCGCGGCACGGCACGGCACGGCACGGCACGGCACGTAGGTATCGACCGTCTCGGTACACCGTCGGCCGGGGCGGGTGCCCAGTGGACACCTGCCCCGGCCGGACGTTCCGACTCCACGGTTCTACAGGGGTGTAGAGGCGGTGGGGGGGGTGGACCGGGCGGGCGGGGGCCGCGGGGGCCGCCGCCGCGTGCGGTCTCAGCCGTTCGGCAGGATCACCGCGCGGCCCCGGACCTTGCCCTCGTGCAGTCGCTCGTACGCCTTCGGGGCCTCGTCGATGCCGTACTTCTCGATGTGCACGTCGAGGGAGCCGGCCCGCGCCAGGTCGAAGACCTCGCCGAGTTCGCTGCGGCTGCCCCAGTACGGGGCGGTGACCACCGTCTCGTACGGCTGGAGGCCGAAGCCGACCGCGAGCGAGCCGCCGCCGATGCCGACGATGGTGACGTCGCCCTCGACCATGGCGCAGCGGCCCGCCGTCTCGACGGTGGGCGGGACGCCGACGAAGTCGAAGACGGCCTCGGCGCCGCGCCCCTCGGGGGTGAGCCGGCGGACGTTGTCGGCGGCCCGCTCGTCGGAGAGCACCACCTCGTGCGCGCCGACCTGCTTCGCGAGCTGGAGCTTCTCGTCGTTGACGTCGAGGGCGACCACCCGCGCGGGGGTCAGCGCGCGCAGCAGCTGGATGCCGATGTGACCGAGGCCGCCGGTGCCGATGACGACGGCGGTGGAGCCGGGCCCGAGCTTCGGCAGGGAGCGCTTGATCGCGTGGTACGGGGTGAGTCCCGCGTCGGTGAGCGACACGGTGGCGACGGGGTCGAGGCCGCGCAGCCGCATCAGGTGCCGCGCGTCGTCCACGATCATGTACTCGGCGATCGCGCCGGGCGCGCCGAGGCCGGGCGGGCGGATGTTGAGCCGGTCGGCGAACAGGCAGTAGTTCTCCTTGCCCTGCGCGCACTTGGAGCAGCGACCGCAGCCCCAGGGCCCGTACACGGCGACGGACTCGCCGATCCGCACGTGCTGGACGCCCTCGCCGACCTCCTCGACGATCCCGGCGCCCTCGTGGCCCAGGGTGAGCGGCAGCGGGAAGGGCAGCTGGTCCTCGGTCCAGCTCATGACCGCGATGTCCGAGTGGCACACCCCGGCCGCCGTGACCTTCAGCAGGATCTCGCCGGGCCTCGGGCTGGGCTTCGGGATCTCGACGACCTCGGGGGCGGCGCCCACCGTGCGGTACTGGACCGCCTTCATCGTGTCCGGCATGTCCTGAACTCCTGACTTTGAGGGACTGGAGAGGCTGGGGGGGGCTCGGGTGGAAGGGCGGCCGTGGGCTCAGGGGTCGCGTTTGGGGGCGTCCCGCACGGACCGTGCGGACTTCCCGGGGGCGGACTCTCCGGGGGCGGACTCCCCGGGGGCGGACTCCCCGGCGGTGGGCTCCCCGAGGCCGGGCTCCCCGGGACGGCGCTCCCCGGGCCCGGGCTCCGGCGGCTCCCCGGGCTCGTCCGGACGCTCCGGGCCGGGGGCCGGTCTCCCGTCGAGGTCCTCCTCGACGGCCGCGTTGCCGGGGTGCACGGGCGGGTCCCCCGGTTCGGGCACCTGGGCGCGGCGTACGGCGAGGACCGTCGTGTCGTCGGTGAGCCTGCCGTGGGTGTGCCGCAGCGTCTCGTCCCGCACGAGGCGTACGAGCAGTCCGGGCGCCGCGAGCAGCGGATCGCGCGCCATGGCCTCGGCGAGCCGTTCGCGCAGCGGGAAGAAGGTGCCGGAGCGGTCCCTCGCCTCGGTCACCCCGTCGGTGACCAGCAGCAGCGTCTCGTCCTCGGCGAGGGCGATGCGCACCATGACGGGCGCCTCGTCCAGGAGCGCGCCGAGGCCGAGCGGCAGGGCGGGCACGGTCTCCAGTTCCCGTACGCCCCGGGGGCCGACCGCGAGCGGCGGTTCGTGGCCGAAGTCGACGAGTTCGACGGTGTCGCCCGCCGCGAGGCCCGGCGGCGGGAACCCGACGAGGGCGGCGGTCGCGAAGCGGTCGCTGTGGTCCTGGCCCATGGCGTGGACGTACCGCTGGTAGCGCCGCATCCGGGTCTCCAGGTGGCGCGCGGCCACGGTGAGATCGCGTTCGTGGAAGCCCCATTCGCGGAAACTGCCGAGGATCGCGGCGGCGGCCGTCACCGCGTTCAGGCCCTTTCCCTGGACGTCGCCGACGATGACGCGGGTGCCGTACGGGGAGGGCTGGATGTCGTAGAAGTCGCCGCCGACGCGGGCCTCGGTATCGGCGGCGAGGTAGACGGCCGCGTGGTCCATGCCGGCCCAGTGCGCGGGCAGCGGGCGCAGCACCGTGGAGCGGGTGGTCTCGGCGACGGCCTGCATGTGGCTCACGTAGCGCGCGTCGCGCAGCCGGAACGCGCACGCGGCGACCGAGACGACGCTGCCCGCCACGACGAGCGCGAAGTCCGGCCAGCCCGTGCGGTAGTCCTCGGACCAGGCGTGGTTGAGCGCGAAGTAGGCGGCGAGGGTCAGCGCCCCGAACAGCGCCGTCGTCCGCACCCCGCACAGCGCGGCGGCCGTTCCCGGCACCACGACCAGCCACGAGATCACCCGGAAGTCGACCTCGGTCAGGACGTCCACGGCGGGCACGGCGACGAGCAGCACGAGCGGCACGAGCCACCCGACGCGGTGCCCGCGCACCCGCAGAAGTCCCGCGCGCACCGGGGACCAGGCCGTCCCGCGCGCCTGCCTCCAGGGAGTCACCGGTTCAGCGAAACACGGGCGCGGGGGCCCCGCATCCGCAGGTCCGGGGCCCGGAGCACACCGCGCGGACCCGCCCTCCCGAGTTGCCGGGCGGGCCCGCGCGGTGTGCTCTGGACGGAGTACGTCGATCACGTCGGCGGCCGGCCGCCGAGGGTGGCGGCGGGGGCGTCGACGCAGTGGAGTGCGCCGGCTGGCGGCGTACGCGTACGAGAGGAGGCCGCGCCATGGCACATGCGGCACCCGTGCGGAGCGCGGGTTCGACCCGAGGGGCGCGCGGCGGCGGCAACCGGGCCCGCCTGATCCACCTGTTCACGGCCTCGCAGGCGCCGTTCTGGATGGCGGCCGCCTACGGCATCTGGGCCTCGGTCACCACGCGGTTCGCCGGTCCGGTCACCGGCTGGAACGTGTTCTTCGGCTTCGCGACCGGCATCCTGTTCGGCGTCGTCTACGTCGTGGTGCGCGCGGTGACCCCGTCCGTCCCGCGCCTGCGCAGGGCGCTGCTCTGGGCGGTGTTCTGGGCCCTGGCGGTGGGCTTCCTGCACAGCCTGTCGAACGCCGGCGTCCTGTGGGACGTGATCCTGGCGCTGATCGTCGGCGCCGCCACCTTCGCGATGGCGATGTACCACTTCTTCACCAGGGAAGTGCACGACGACGCGCACTGAGAGGCACCGGGGGCGCGCCGGGAACGGCGCACCCCCGTTCCCCGTGTTCCTCCGGTCACCCGTACGCGGTCGAGGACTGGCGGCCCGGTGAACACCCGCGTTGCCTGGGTACGTGCGAGGCATGGGAGACGTACGAGGTGGAGCGGGTGACGGCGGCGCGGGTGCGTCGCCGTCACCCGGCTGTGCCCGGCGCCGCCCCCGTCGCGGCCCGCTGGGCGTGCTGCGCACCGTGCTCGCCGCCGTCCTCGTCGTGGCGGCGTGCGTGTGCGTCCCGGCGGGCGCGCTGTCGGTCTGGGCGAAGTACGAGATCGGGGACACCGACTCCTTCGTGTCGACGGTGTCGCCGCTGGCCGCCGACCACGATGTCCGCGAGGCCGTCGCCACCGCCGTGACCAACGGGGTCATGGACCAGGTCGACCTGGGCCCGCTCAACGACCAGGCCAGGGAGTTCGTGCACGACGCGGCGGTGTCCTTCACCGGTTCCGAGGCGTTCCGCGACGCGTGGGACGCGGCGACCCACGGCGCTCACGCGGCGGTCGTGAAGGCGCTCAACGACGAGGAGTCGGGCGGGGACATCACCATCGACCTCGGCCCGGTCACCGAGCAGGTCAAGCAGAAACTCGTCGACAACCACGTCCCGTACGCCGACCGCATCCCCGTCGCGCACACGGACATCACCTTCGTCGAGTCGAGGGAACTCGGCACCGCGCGCGAGGTCTTCCACGCCTTCGAGACGGCGGGGCCGTGGCCGGCCGTGGCGGCGCTGGTCCTCGCGGCGGCCGGGCTGCTGCTCGCGCACCGGCGGCTGCGGGCCCTCGCGCTGACCGCGCTCGGTTTCGCGCTGGCCGGGGTGGTGCTGCGGATCGTCGTCATGGCCGGGCGCGCGGAGACCATGGACCGGCTGCCCTCCGACATCGCCCGCCCGGCGGCCGGCGCCGGCTACGACGCCCTGACCCACTCCCTGACGACGGCCGCCTGGTGGCTGACCGGCGCGGGCGGCGTGGTGTGCGTGGGCCTGCTGGTCCTGTCCGCGCTACGACGGCGCCGGAGGCCGGGCCCCGCGTCGCGGGAGGACCCGCCGGGCCCGAGGGGCCAGAGGTGGCGCGTCCAGAGGTTCGCCTCACGGTAGGGGCCCCTGGCCCCGCCGAGGCTCACGTGCGGTGGCCCGCCCGCTCCCAGTGCCGGATGCCGCCGGACGGGGGAAGCGGCTTACGCGTTCGTACGCACAACTGCCGCCGAACGGGCGAATAGTGAGATTCGTCCCGATCCGCCCGGCCTCCGGCACCGAAGCATGGACGACGGGCCGCAACGGTGTGGCCGTCGGAAAAAAGGGAGAACTCCATGTTCGGTAAGGCCAAGAGCGCGGCTGTACTCGTCGCGGTGGGTATGGCGGTCGTCGGCGGCGCGGGCGCGGCGTCCGCCGACGCGGGCGCCGAGGGCGTCGCGGCCTTCTCCCCGGGCGTCCTGTCCGGGAACGTCGTCCAGGTGCCGATCCACATCCCGGTCAACGCGTGCGGCAACAGCGTCAACGTGATCGGCCTGCTCAACCCGGCCGCCGGCAACACCTGCGTCAACGGCGGCGGCCGCAGCCACGACAAGGGCGACTGGGACCACAAGGGCGGCCGCGACCACGGCCGCGACCAGGGCGGGTACGGCGACGACGACCACCGTCAGGGTGGCCGCTGGTAAACAGCCTCCGGGCTGAGCGTCCCGCCCGGCCGCGCCCCACGCGGGCGGCGGTCGGCGGGCGGTGAGCGAACGACGGGCGGACTCCGGCGACCTGCCGGGGCCGCCCGTCGGCGCGTCCCGGTACCACGGGCGACCTGCCGGACCGCCCGCCGGCGCGTCGCCGCCGAGGGCGCTCCCGCTCAAAGCCCTTGCGCGGCGGAGGCACACATAGCAGCATCTGCGCAGGCCCCGCGGGCGTCCGCACCGCGCCCGGCCCTGCTGCCTCGTCTCACGCCTCGTCGCCTCGTCGCCTCGCCGCCTCAGCCAAGGACTCATGTGCGCAAGCTCAGTTACTTCGTCGCCTGCTCCCTCGACGGTTTCATCGGGGACCCGGAGGGCGACGCGACCTCCATGTTCAGCTTCCTGGACGAGGAGTTCCTCGGCTTCCTGAAGGAGAACTACCCGGAGGCGATGTCCGCCCAGGGACGCGCCGCCCTCGGGATCGCCGATCTGCCCCCGCGCCGCTTCGACACGGTGATCCAGGGCCGCGGCTCCTACCAGGCAGGCCTGGACGCCGGGATCACCAGCCCGTACGCGCACCTGCGCGAGTACGTCGTCTCGCACTCCCTCCAGGAGTCCCCCGATCCCCACGTCACCCTCATCGACGGCGATGTACGCGCCGCTGTACGAAAGTTGAAGGAGGAGGACGGCGAACTCGGCATCTGGCTGTGCGGAGGCGCCCGGCTCGCCGGGGAACTGCGCGAGGACATCGACGAGTTGATCATCAAGACGTACCCGCAGGTCTACGGCTCCGGAACGCCCATGTTCCGCTCCGGCTTCTCCGTGGACGACTTCGCCCTCGACGAGGTCCAGGTCCTGGGCAACGGGGTGCTCGTGCGGACGTACAGCAGGAAGCGTTAGCCGCGCCCCGTTCCCCGCCCCGCCCGCGCGCGCGTCGTCCGCCTCCGTGTTCCCGGTGCGGGGAGGGGCGGGCGGCGCGCACGGGCACGGCCGCCGGCGGCTCACGCCGTCTTGACCGAACCTCCGTCGATCACGTGGTCGGCGCCGGTCACGCTCCCGGCGAGCGGGGAGGCGAGAAAGGCGACGAGGTGCGCGACCTCGGCGGGGCTGACGAGCCGGCCCGTCACCATGCCGGTGGCCGCGGGCAGCCCGGCCAGCAGGCTGGACAGCGGCAGGTTCATCGTCCGGGCCAGTGCGGCGCCGTAACCGTCCTCGGCCTCCCACATGTCGGTGCGGACGACACCCGGCGAGACGGTGTTGACACGGACGCCCCGCGGGCCGAACTCCTCGGCGAGCGCCTTGCCCAGCGCCGTGAGCGCGGCCTTCGCCGTCGTGTACGGGACCGGCCCGCTGTGCGGGACCCGGGCGCCGACCGAGGAGACGTTCACGATCGCACCGCCTCCGTCCGCCATGAGGGCGGGCAGCGCGGCCCTGGTGGAGCGCACCGCCGACAGGAAGTTCAGGTCGAAGGTGTCCTGCCACTGGGCATCCGAGAAGCCGAGGAAACCGGCGGCCTGCCCCTCGCCCCCGTCCCCGCCCCCGACGTTGTTCACGAGCAGGTCCAGCCCGCCGAGTTCGGCCGTGGCCCGCTCGACGAGCAGGGCGGGGCCCTCCGGGCTCGCGAGATCCACCGGTACACCGGCCGCCCCCGTCTTCTCCAGCTCCGGGCTCACCGTGCGCGCCCCCGCCACGACCTCCATCCCCTCGGCGCGCAGCGCGGTCACCACGGCCAGGCCGATACCCCTGCTCGCCCCGGTCACCAGCGCCTTCTTACCGACGAGTCCCAGCTCCATGACGTTCCCCCTACTTCGTCCAGCGACCACGGAAGCGCATCTTCCCTGTTGCAAGGAACTTAGAACATGCAACACTCATGACGCAAGGGCCTTGGGAAAGGCGTCACCGCCGTACGCTTCGGGCGCGGGCAGAGGAGTGGGCGCGGTGAACCGGGGCAACCCCGAAGCTCGGGCGGACGCGCGCGCACGGCGCTCGCGGAGGCCCTGTTGGCGGAGGCCCCGTTCACGGAGACCCCGTTGGCGGAGTGACGAGCCGCCACGCAGCCCGTCAGCCCGCTCCCTCCGCCCGTTCCCGCGCCGCCATGATCGCGTCGCCGTGCTCGAAGGCCCAGGCCCCGAAGGCGCCGAGGGGTTCGAGGAGGGTGCCGCCCAGCGCGGTGAGCGCGTAGTCGACGCGGGGTGGTGAGCCGGGGAAGGCGCGGCGCTCCACGAGGCCGTCGGTCTCCAGTCGCCGCAGGGTCTCGGTCAGTACCTTCGCCCGGATGCCACCGAGCCGTACGAGCAGTTCGCGGGGGCGGGAGGGGCCATGCCGCAGGGCCCACAGCACGACCGGGTCCCAGGTGTGGGACAGCAGGTCGAAGGCGAGCCGCGCGCGGCAGTCGGCGAGGGGGTGCGGGTGGTCGGCCACGTACCGAATGGTGCCCGAGCGGCTGCCTACTGTCGTGTGTGTTCCGGCGGGCGGGGCGGGTGACCGGGCGCGAGCACGGCCCCGGAGCCGTCCGCCACAACCGTTGTGCGACAGGGGAGTTGATCTACGTATGCGGATCGGGACACTCGGTACGGGCGCGATGGCCGAGGCCCTCGCCGGGCAGTGGGTGCGGGCGGGTCACGAGGTGATGGTCGGCGGGCGTTCGCCCGAACGCGCCGCCGTGGTGGCACGGCGGACCGGCGGCAGGCGCGGCACGCTGCGCGAGGCGGCCGGACACGGCACGGACGCGGTACTCCTCGCCGTCCCGGCCCCGGTCGCACCCGGACTGGCTTCGGAACTGGCGCCGTTGCTCGAAGGCCGGACGCTGATCGACTGCACGAACCCCGTGGGCCCCGGCTTCGCGCTGACCACGGAGCCCGGTCCGAGCGCGGCGGTCCGGATCGCGTCGGCGGCTCCGGGCGCCCGCGTCGTCAAGGCGTTCAACCTGTGCCACAGCGGGGTGTGGCACCTGTCCCCGCCGGTCTTCGACGGCCGGCCGCTCGCGGTGCCGCTGTGCGGCGACGACCCGGACGCGCTGGACGTGGTGCGCGCGCTCGTGACGGGCCTGGGCTGCGTGCCCTTCGACGGCGGCGGGCTCGCGCGGGCCGGGCTGCTGGAGGCGACGGCGGCCTTCCTGATCGGCCTGTGGGCCGGTCAGGGCGTCGACGCGCAGGCGATCGCCCCGCCCCTGCCGTACGCGCAGGGGAGTTGACCGGGCGGCAGCCGCCGGAGACGGTGCGGCAGCACCCGCCCGGAGTCGGGTCCGGCCCGAGCCGGACGCGCGCCCCGCGCCGCGTGCGGCCTCCGGCCGGGTACCGCACCCGGTCGTCGGCGAGAATGCCCGCATGCCTCTCCTCGTCCAGCCCGCCCTCGCGCGGGGTTCACTGGCCTCCGCTCCGCAGCCCACGCTGGAAGTGCCGGACAGGCGACTGGTGTTGCGGCCGTGGCGCTCGTCGGACGCCGAGGCCGTGCGGGAGGCGTACCAGGACCCCGCGATCCAGCGCTGGCACGTCCGCAGGGGCGATTCCGTGGCCGAGGTGCGCGAGTGGATCGACGCGTGGCGCGCCACCTGGGCCGAGGAGTCGGCCGGGCACTGGGCGATCGCCGCGCCGGACGCGGAGGGCGGCACCGTGCGCGGCCGGATGGCCCTGAAACGCCTCGACCTGTACGACGGCGTGGCGGAGGTCGCCTACTGGGTGAGCCCGGCCGCGCGCGGGACCGGGACCTGCCGCGCCGCCCTGGAAGCCCTCACCCGCTGGGCCTTCGGCACGGCGGGCTTCCACCGCCTCGACCTGGAGCACTCCACCGCCAACCCGGCCTCCTGCCGCGTCGCGGTCGCCTCCGGCTACGTACTCGAAGGCACCCGCAGAGCGGCCGCCCTGCACGCGGACGGCCGCCACGACATGCACCTGCACGCCCGCCTCGCGGAGCACACCCGCATCACGGAGGAGGCGTAGGAAGAGGAGAAGGAGGGGGAGAAGAACGGACGGGGGACACGGGATACGCGGCGGGGCAGGGTGAGGGCGCTACGCCCCGCGACGGCACCCCGCCAGGAGGACGGCGACCATGCGCCCGGCGTCGGCCCGGTCGTAGTCGGCGCCGATGATGCAGAGGTTCCCGATGGCGCGCATGAGGGTGTAGGCGGTGAGGCCGGGCCGGAGTTCTCCGGCGGCGGCGCAGGCGTCGAGAAGCGTCGCGCAGGCCGGGACCAGGGTGTCGAGCATGAGGACGTGGAGGTTCTCCAGCCCGGGTCCTCCGATCCCGGGCTGAGCGCCGCCCCCGCGCACCGCCACCGGGGCGACGACCCGCCCCCGGTCACGTTCCGTTCTCCCCTCCCCGTCCCCCGGCCGGCTGGACGATGCGGGTGAGGAGGGCGACGAGCTGTTCGCGCTCCGCGGGGCTGAGCGCGCGGGTCAGTTCGTCGTTGGCCTCGTCGCCGAGGGCCTGGGTGCGGCGCAGTCGGCGTTCGCCCCGCGCCGTCAGCGTGATCGCCTTCTTGCGCCGGTCGGAGGGATCGTCCTCGCGGCGGATCAGCCCCGCCTCCTCCAGGTCCTTGACCAGCGCCACCATGTCCTTCGGGTCGATGGCGAGCGCCCGCCCCAGCTCCGCCTGCGACACGGGGGCCTGGTCCGCGACGAGGGACAGGACGGCGTGGTGCGTCATCCGCATCCCCGCCCCGGCCAGCGCCTCGGCGACCAGCCGGTGCCCCCGGACGGCGGCCCGCGCGAGCAGCCAGCTCGGCAGCGTACGGATACGGGCGGGCGCGTACGGGGCGCGAGGGCGCGGGTCCGGGTACTGCGGGTCCATGGCCCGGAGTCCAGACAGAAGGCATTGGGGCGCCCCGAGGCCTACGCCTTCCGCCCCACTCCCCCGTGCTGGCCGATGGGGGCCGGGGCGGGGCCGGGGCCGGCCGGGCGCCACAGCGGTACGGAGACGACGCCGGGGTCGACGAGGTGGAGCCCCTCGAAGTACGCCTCGATCTGCGGGACGGGCCGCAGGAAGTACGGGACGGCGCCCGTGTCGTTGTAGGCGTCCTGGGCCCGTTCGTAGTCCGGGTCGGTGCCGCGCGAACCGTCGTTGACCGACAGGTGGCTGCCGGCCGGGAGGCCCGCCATCAGGCGCCGCACGAGCGACCGGGCCTCGTCGTGGTCCGCGACGTGGCCGAGGATGCCGCTCAGGATCAGCCCGACCGGCTGCTCCAGGTCGAGCGTCCCGGCTGCGGCCTCCAGGATCTTCTCCGGCTCGGAAAGATCCGCCTCGACGTACGAAGTAGCGCCCTGCTCCGTCGAGTTCAGCAACGCGCGGGCGTGCGTGAGGATCAGCGGGTCCTTGTCCGTGTAGACGATCCGCGCCTCGGGGGCGAGGGCCTGGGCCACCTCGTGCGTGTTGTCGGCGGTCGGCAGCCCCGTACCGACGTCCAGGAACTGCCGTACGCCGGCCTCCGTCACGAGGTACCGGATGGTGCGGCCAAGAAAGGCCCGGCTGCTGCGGGCGATGGTCGTGATGCCGGGGAACACGGCGGAGTAGGCGTCCCCGGCCGCCGCGTCGACCGGGAAGTTGTCCTTGCCTCCCAGCCAGTGGTTCCAGATGCGGGCGGAGTGCGGAACGGAGTGGTCTATCGCGCGCGAGGGCGCCGGTCCGGACGGGGTCACGTAGTCGGTCATGGCAGCAATCTACGACCATGATCGGGCGTCGGTCCGGGAGTTGGCCACGGAACCACTGACCCCGGCGGCCACGCGCCTGCGGCCGGCCGGTGGGCGGGGCCGCCCGGGACGAGGGGCGGCACTTGTCCCAGCCCGGGGCGGCGGCCGCTTCGGCGGGGCGCCCCCAGGCCCCGCCCGAGATGCGCCCCCGCCGCCCCGCCACGACGATGAGGAGACCTGTGTGGTCCGGACCGGTGGAAGGAGTCCCGCATGAGCCGTCCTCCGCACGTCGTCGTGGTCGGTGGCGGTTTCGCGGGTGTCGAGTGCCTGCACCGGCTCGAACGCCTCCTGAAGCCGTCCGAGGCCCGCCTCACCCTGGTCTCCCCGGAGGACTACCAGCTGTACCTGCCGCTGCTCTCGCATGTGGCGGCCGGGCTGCTCAGCCCGCAGTCGGTGGCCGTCTCGCTGCGCCGACGCCTGCGCCGTACGCACTACGGCCCGGGTTTCGCGACCGGCGTCGACCCGCGCGAGAAGGTCCTGACCGTACGGACCGTGGAGGGCGCCGAGGTCCGGGTCGGGTACGACCACCTGGTCCTGGCCGCGGGGAGCACCACCCGCATGTTCGACATCCCGGGACTCCAGGAGTACGCGCTCGGCCTGAAGACGCTCGCGCAGGCCGCCTACCTGCGCGACCACGTCATCCACCAGCTCGACCGGGCCGCCATCGCGAGGGACGAGGAGGAGCGGGCCCGCTGCCTGCGCTTCGTCGTGGTCGGCGGCGGTTACGCGGGCGTCGAGACGGCCGCCGCGCTGCATCTGCTCACCCACGCGGCCGTACGCCGGTTCCCGCGCCTCGATCCGTCCCTGCTGCGCTGGCACCTCATCGACCTGGCGCCCCGGCTGCTCCCGGAACTGGGCGAGAACCTCGGCGACAAGGCGCTGAAGACGCTGCGCGACCGGGGCATCGAGATCTCCCTCAACACCACCATCAGCAGCATGACGGCCCACTCCGCCGAGCTGACGGACGGCAGGACCCTGGGCACCCACACGGTGATATGGACGGCCGGGGTGGCCGCGAGCCCGCTCGTCGACACCGTCGGCAGTGAGCTGCTGAAGGGGCGGCTGCGCACCGACGCGAACATGTCGGTGCCCGGAGTCCCCGGCGTCTTCGCGGTGGGCGACGCGGCGGCCGTGCCGGATCTCGCCGTGGGCGGCGACGCGATCACCCCGCCGACCGCGCAGCACTCGCAGCGCCAGGGCAAGGCGGTGGCCCACAACGTCGCGGCGGCCCTGCGCGGCACCCCGATGAAGCCGTACTACCACCGCGACCTCGGCCTCGTCGTGGACCTCGGCTGCGGGAACGCCGTGTCGAAGCCGCTGGGCATCGAACTGAGCGGATTCCCGGCCCAGTTGGTGGCACGCGGCTACCACGCCCTCGCCCTGCCGACCGGGACGGCGCGCGCCCGGGTCCTCGCCAACTGGGCCCTGAACTTCCTCACCGGCGACGACTTCGTCTCCACCGGCTTCCAGAAGGGCCGCCCCGCCTCCGTCCCGGCCTTCGAACTCACCGGCCTGTACCGGGCGGCGGAGCGGCAGGGGTAGCGGAGGCCCCACCGCGTTCACGAGGTCGTCCGGTGTGCGGCGCCCGATCGCGTGGGCGAGCAGGTGCGACGGCGGCGGGCTCGGCGTGGGGCCGCAAGGTCACGCGGGACGCGGAGTCACGAGGCGCGGAGTCACGAGGCGCGCGGAGTCACGAGGCGCGTGGCAGCGCGAGCCAGTCCTGCCAGGAGAGGTCGCGGCCCAGGTAACGGGGCCGGCGGAAGGGCCAGTCGGCGTCGATCCAGCGTGGTACGAGCGCGTCGAGCGCGTGTTCCGCCTCCCCGCCGGCCAGCTCGTCCACCACCCACCAGGAGATCTCCGCGTCACAACCGGTGCGCTCGGGCGGGTCGACGTAGACACAGCCGAGGATCGCCGTCTCCTCCTCGTCCAGCAGGGCGTAGTTGAACGACTGGTGCGCGGCGATCTCCCGCTCGTGGCGCAGCAGGTCGGCCCGGTCCTCCTCGAAGGTCATCGTCTCGGCGGGCCAGCCCCAGGCCGGGCCGAACTCCTCCCACAGCCGCTCCCTGGAGCCCATGACGGCGGGGTAGTCGATCGCGGTGTCCGCCTCCCGGACCGGCCGCAGGTGCAGCGCGGTGCCGGGCACGGGTACGTGGACGGGGTGGACGAAGTCGTCGGGCAGCCAGGTCATAAGGCTGAAGGTTAAACGGCGCCCGCCCACAGCCGCCTCGCCCGCCGTCCGCCGCCGCGCCCCTCCTCAGTCGTCCTCACGGATCGTCTCCCCACCCCCGGAGCGGCGCGCACGGGCCGCGAAGCGGTCCGCGAACTCCTGCACCAGGACTTGCAGTTCGTCAGGTCGCTCGATGACGAAGGGCAGGTCGAGGGAGGCGAGGACCGGAGGCAGCCAGTCGAGCCGCTCCGCCCGCAGCTCGACGCGCAGCCAGCGCCGCCCGGCGCCTCCGGGGTCGCCTTCTCCAAGGCGTTCGGCCCCGGAACCGGACTCCTCCGCCACCGTCGCGACGCTCTCCGGGAGCCGGGCGCGGACCTGCCCGGCCGTCCCGTACATCCGCAGGGACACCTCGTACCGGTACTCCGCCGTCGCGAACCCGGACAGGACGCGCCGGGCCGGGTCCGGTCCGGCGGCGGGTGCCTCGAAGGACCCCGGCAGGGCGCGCGCGTCGGTGACGCGGTCGAGCCGGAAGGTGCGGTCCTCCCCGATCCCGGGGTCCTCCCCGATCCCGGGGTCCGCGCCGGTGACGTACCAGCGGCCCCCGTGCGCCACGATCCCGTACGGGTGCAGGGTGCGCTCGGTGCGGCGGCCGGTGCGGTCGGTGTACCTGACCGAGACGGGACGGCGGTGGCGTACCGCGTCGGCGAGGGTGAGCAGGACCTCGGGGCCGGGGGTGGCGAGCGCGTCGGCCGGTTCGGTGAAGGCGAGGGAGTCGAGTACGCCGTCGAGCCTGCGGGCGAGCGGCCGGGGCAGAACGCGGCGGATCTTGGCCGCCGCCGTCTCGCTCGCGGTGAGCGTCGTCGTCAGCCCCGCCCGGCGTCCGGCGACCAGGCCGAGCAGTACGGCGACGGCCTCGTCGTCACCGAGCATGAGCGGCGGCAGACGGTAGCCGGGGCCGAGGCGGTAGCCGCCGTACCGGCCGCGCACCGCCTCGACGGGCACGTCCAGGTCGGTCAGCTGCTCCACGTACCGCCGCACGGTGCGCCCGTCGACACCGAGCCGCCCGGCGAGTTCGGCCGTCGTCCGGGTACCGCCCGACTGCAACAGCTCCAGGAGGGTGAGGACGCGGCCGGTGGGACGGGACATGTCGCGAGCCTAGAGCCGATACCGGACCGGTTCCGCCCGGTATTCGTCCTAGTGTGCCGAGCGAGAACCGAAGGACCACTGCCGCTACCGCTCCACCACTCACACCCCCGGCACCCCCGTCACCCCCGTCACCTCCAGGAGAACACCATGAATCTCGTCTCGCTCCGTGTCATCACCGACGACGTCGCGCGCCTCGTCGCGTTCTACGAGAAGGCCACCGGGCTGTCGGCGACCTGGTCCACCGAGGACTTCGCCGAACTCGGCACCCCCGGCGGCGCGACCCTCGCCCTCGCGAGCACCCGCACGGTGCCGCTGTTCGCGCCGGGCTCCTCGCGTCCGGCCGACAACCACAGCGTGATCCTGGAGTTCCTGGTGGACGACGTGGACCGCGTGCACGAGAACCTGACCGGTTTCGTCACCGACTTCGTCAACGAGCCCACGACCATGCCGTGGGGCAACCGTTCCCTCCTGTTCCGCGACCCGGACGGCAACCTCGTCAACTTCTTCACCCCGGTGACCCCGGAGGCGATCGCGAAGTTCGGGCGCTGAGGGCGGCGCGGACCTGAGGAGCCGGAGTGACGGAGAACGCCGGAACACACGACGCGAGGCCCGGACCGGCGTGTTCCCCGTCCGTCCGTCCCGGTCCGACAGGTGAGACGTGCGGTGGAGCGTTCAATCCACTGATGCTACGTTCGCCGCTTTCAGAGGCGTCGGTACCCGCCGGGGCTCCAGCGGCAGGGCCGGCCGGCGCGCGGCTCCGGAGGCGTGATGGACACCAGCACATTCGGTCGGCTGCTGCGTGCGGCGCGGCAACGTGCCCTGCTGACGCTGGAAGGTCTCGCCGGGGCGTCCGGGGTGAGCGTGCGGGCGATCAGCGACATGGAGCGGGGCAAGAGCCTGCCGCGACAGGCGACGCTGGCCGAGCTGATGGACGCCCTCGAACTCGGTGAGGACGAACGGCGGCGTCTGGTCCACGCGACGGCCCGGCCCTCCGGGCTGGTCCCCCGCCAACTGCCGCCCGACTCACCGGCCTTCCGGGGCCGTCAGGAGGCGCTGGCCGCCGTGCACGGCTTCGCCTCGCAGGCGGCCGGTCAGGTGGTCATCTCGGCGATCGGCGGCATGGCCGGGGTCGGCAAGACCGCGCTCGCGGTGCACTGGGCCCACCAGGTCGCGGACCGCTTCCCCGACGGTCAGCTCTACGTCAACCTGCGCGGGTTCGACGACTCCGGGCGCCCCCTGGAGCCCGGCGAGGCGCTGGGCGGGTTCCTGACCGCGCTCGGCGTACCCAGCACGGACATCCCGCGCGCCACCGAGCGGCGTGGTGCGCTCTTCCGCGAACAGGCCGCCTCCCGGCGCCTGATCGTCGTCCTCGACAACGCCCGCAGCGTTGAACAGGTCAGGCCCCTGCTGCCCGCCGCCGCCGGGTGCCTGACCCTCATCACCTCCCGCGACCAGTTGGCCGGACTCGCCAGGAGCGAGGGCGCGTCCCTCGTCAGTCTCGACGCGTGGAGCCGGGACGAGGCGCTGGCCGGACTCGCGGCCCGGATCGGCGAGGAGCGCAGCGCGGCGGAGCCCGAGGCCGCCGCCGAACTCGTGGAGCTGTGCGGCTGTCTGCCGCTCGCGGTGGCCGTCGTGGGCGCGCAGCTCAGTGCCACGCCCCGGATGTCGCTGCGGGCGGGCGTCCGCGAACTGCGCGCGGCCCGCCTCGACACCCTGTCCGCCGACGATCAAAGGCTCGACATCCGGGCCGTCTTCTCCTGGTCCTACCAGGCGCTCGGCGCCGGGGCCCAGCGGTTCTTCCGGTACCTGTCCGTCCACCCTGGCCCGGCCGCCTCGGCGCAGGCCGCCGCGTCGCTCGCGGCGGTGGAGATGCCGCAGGCCCGGCGTCATCTGCGCGAACTGGTCTCGGCCAGCCTCCTGTCCCGCGACGCCTACGGCCGCTACGTCCTGCACGACCTGGTCCGCGCCTACGGCGCCGAACTCGTGACCGAGCACGGCGACGACCGTCTCGGCGCCGAGACCCGGCTGCTCGACTACCTGCGCCACAACGCGCACGTGAACACCCCGCACATCACGCACGACCCGCCCGGTCTGCCCGACGAACCGGTACCGGGGGTGGTGAACGCCCCCGCGGGAGACCGGGAGGAAGCCGTGGACTGGTTCCGCCGGGAGGAGACGACCGTGGCCGCCGCGCTGCGCGCCTTGGAGGAACCGCGTCTGCTGAGCCATCGCGTCCACACCGCCCTGGAGTGGTCGGCCCACAACAGGGCCTCCGGACACTGGGCCGAGGAGATCACGACCCACCGCATCGCGCTCGACGCGGCCCGCGCGCTCGACGACCCGGACGCCATCACCTACGTCTGCTACCACCTTGCCCGGGCGTTCATGGTCTCGGCGGGAGATGTCGCCGGGGCCGACGAGTTGCTGAGCCTCATGCTCACCCACCAACCCCGGCTGCCGCTGCGGGAGCAGGCCCGCAACGAGCGGTACATCGGCGTGTTGCGCAGTGCGCAGGGGCGTCACACCGAGGCGCTCCAGCACACACGCAACGCCCTGACGATCTTCCGCACCCTCGATCAGCCCGCGAAGGTAGCGGAGACGCTCGGCGGCCTGGGCTGGCAACTCGCGGTCTTCGGCGATCCCCACGAGGCCATCACCACGTGTGAGGAGGCGATGGACCTCCTGCGCGAACTCGGGAACGAGAGCCGTCAGGCCGGGGTCTGGGACAGCATCGGCTACGCGCGCCAGCGCCTCGGCCACCTCGATGCGGCGATCACCGACTACCGCACGTCGCTGCGGATCTGCGAGAGGCTGCGGCTCGGACCCTCCGATCAGGCCGACGCACTCGATCACCTCGCGTCCGCCCTGCTCGAACGCGGCGACACCGAAGAGGCCAGGAGCGTCTGGCACCAGGCCGCCGACCTGCTGTCCTCCGTCCGCGCGGCCGGCGCCGAGAAGATGCGCGCCAAGGCCGAGGCGCTGCCGGGTCCGGAGGACACCCGCACGGGTGAGCGGCCCGCCTGACCGGCGGACGGAATCCTGAAGCGGCGGATCACGGGCTGCGGAGGGCGCGTACGGTCGAGGTGCGCGAGCTCAGAGACACCACAGCCACGTTCGCCGACCAGATCCAGGTCCTGACCACGCGCGACGTCGAGCGCGTGGAGGAGAACACCCACCTGGTCGAGCGGCTCGGGCGAGCAGGCGGAAACCCTGCCTCCGCCCCGCCCGCCCGGGCCCTCAGCAGCCGCGCCCACGAGAGACCGGCCCACATGAGCACGGAGCCCGCGTCAGCCGGTCAGCAGCCGTTCAGCAACCGCGTGTACGCGGTCGCGCCGAGCAGGAGGACGGGGCCGTGCGCGCGTTTGCTGTCGCGGACGGGGACCGTGCCGGAGGGGGTCGGGTCGGCGATCTCCACGCAGTTGCCGCCGTCATTGCCGCTGTAGCTGCTCTTGCGCCACGTGCGTTCGCTCATCGAAAACCGGCCCCCTTCGGGTTACTTCGTCTTGGCGTACTCCAGGAACGTGGTGAACTCGGCCGCGCCGACCACGAGGACGGGGCCGCCCAGCACCTTGCTGTCACGGACGGGGACGACGCCGGGGAGGCCGGAGGCGATTTCCACGCAGTCGCCGCCGTTGGCGTTGCTGTAGCTGCTCTTGCGCCGCGTGTGTTCACTCATGCCGGACCGGCCCCTTCGTGGGCTTACTTCGACTTCGCGTACTCCACGAACACACGGAACGAGGCCGCGCCGACCGATAGAACGGGGCCGCCCGGCCGCTTGCTGTCGCGGACGGGGACGAGGCCGGGGACGCCGGGGGCGATCTCCAGGCACTCACCGCCGTCGTTGCCGCTGTAACTGCTCTTGATCCACTGCGTGTACGCGGTCGCGCCGATCAGGAGGACGGGGCCGTCCGCGCGTTTGCTGTCGCGGACGGGGACCGTGCCGGAGGGGGTCGGGTCGGCGATCTCCACGCATTCGCCACCGTCATTGCCGCTGTAGCTGCTCTTGCGCCAGGTACGTTCGCTCATCGAAAACCGGCCCCCTTCGGGCTACTTCGTCTTGGCGTACTCCAGAAACGCGGTGAACTCGGCCGCGCCGACCAGCAGGACGGGACCATTCTGCACCTTGCTGTCACGGACGGGGACGACGCCGTGGAAACCGGACGCGATCTCCACGCACTCTCCGCCGTTGTTTCCGCTGTAGCTGCTCTTGGCCCAGTTCGCGTCGCTGAGGTCGAGGTGGTTCATTCTGGCCGTACCTTTCCATCGCGTCCCTGATCAGGACGGCGGACTCCGAGGCAGAGAGAGCATCCGCCCTGAGCACATCATAGGTACGAGCGTGGTTGTCGATGACCGATGGATCCTCGCTGAAGTGCCCCCAGTCGATGGACTCTGAGTACGCCCAAGTGACCCCGGTGGGCAGGTTGATGAGCATCAACGGGGTATTGGGGCGTACAGCCTTTGGCGAATCCGACGGTACGACTTGGATGCACACGTTGGGTTGGCTACCTACCTTCAGCAAGTGCGCGCACTGGAGCCGCATAATCTCGTAGCTCTCCACCGAGTTGCGCAGGCAGCTTTCGTCGAGAACCGCCATCAGGAAAGGGCCGTCGCGTTCCAGGTACCGGGTCTGCCTGCTCAGTCGAGCCCGCACCCGTTCTTCGACGGGCACGTCCTCGACTACCTGGGCGAAGATGGCCGCCGCGTACTCCCTCACCTGGAGCAGCCCCGGGATGACCATCGACTGGTAGATCCGGATGCTGATGGCCTCGTCGTCCATCCGCGCCCGCTGTTTGAACCAGTCCGGATGCTCCACGATCGGATACCAGTCCGTCTCGTCCCAGAGCACGATCAACGCCCCACCGGCGCCCAAGAAGTCGTCGGCGGCCTGTGCGTGCTCCCGGTCCGGCACCCGTGTGCCCGCCTCGAATCTCGCCAGGTGCGAGCGATCGCAGTGCATCGCCTTGGCCGTCTCCACTTGCGTCTTACCGGCCTTCTCCCGGTAGTGCTTCAGCATTGTGCCGAAGGCTCGGGCCGAACTGCCGCCCTGCTTACCGCCGTCACCGTTCCTACGAGCCACCGTGGCTCCCCTTCGCCGGTGTGTCATGACGTCACTGACACGTGTCAACCGTTGCGTTCGTCCCTACCCCAGCGCGAACCTGATCTCACACTCCGTAGCGAGAAAAGATTCTCTTATCGTGATGTACCACAACACAAGGGACCGCAAGGGATGAATGCCACTCCGCCTCCGCAGGACATCGCCTCCGCGCTTCATCTCGCCCTACTCGCACGGGGGTTCGACCTTCCGATAAGGGGCGCCCTCGGGGCCGAGGGGCCCGTCGTGGAGGTGGACCCGTTGCCGTGCGCGGTCGCGATGCGGCTGACCAACGTCCTTGGAGGCAAGGCCACGGGTGCCACTCTCGGTAACCCCCGCAGGGAGTCCGGTCCGCCCCCGCCCAAGCCGCCGGTCGGGACCATCGTGGTCGACATGCGCCGCGAGCAAATCGCCCGTTTCCAGGCCGCGATGGGCGGACGCTGGTGGCTGCGTCCGGTGCGCGGCGGGTGCGAGTGGAGTGCCGCGCCCACCGACGTACGGATCGCCGGTCCCGCCGAACGACTGCGGGCCGAGGCCGCCCGCGCCAACGCCCGTAGCCGAGGAGAAGTCCTGTGACGCACCAGAACCCCGACCTGCCCCCCGGAGAAGACCGCCGGGACGCCCAACCGTCCTGCTCCGCCTGCGCCAAGCTCATGGACCAGGAGCGCCGGGCGCTCGCCGTGTACGACCACAGTCAGGCCGTCGACTGCCGGGTCCTGCTCGCCCGGCACCGGCGCGCCAAGCACGGGTTCAAGGACTGAGAGCACCGCTCACGGGGGACCGGGCGAGGGCGGCCAGACGCTCCAACGCGTCCTCCAGCGTGTCCGGTTCGGGTGAGGCCAGGCCCAGCCTGACCCGTCGCGGTGCCGTGTACGGCGGCACCGCGAACGCGCTGCCCGGGGTCACCGCGACGCCCCGCGCGCGGGCCGCCGCGACGAAGGTGTCCGCGCGCCACGGGGGCGGCAGTTCCCACCAGGCGTAGTAGGCGTGCGGGTCGGTATCGATCACGAAGCCGGGCGCCAAGTGGCGGGCCACCAAAGCCTGTCGGGCCGCCGCGTCCCGTCTCTTCGCCTCGCTCAGGCGCGCCACCGTACCGTCCTCCAGCCAGCGCCGTGCCGCCTCCAGCGGGAAGCGGGCCGCGCTCCAGCCGCCCGTGCGCAGCGCCGTGTCCGTACGGGCCGCCTCCCCCTCCGGGACGTACAGCAGGCCCACGGTCAGGCCGGGCGCGAGCCGTTTCGAGAGGCTGTCCACGACGTACGTACGAGAGCCGTCGCCCTCAGACGCGGGGGACTCGCCCTCGCGCAGGAAGGCCCACACCCGGTCCTCGATCACCGGGACGTCCAACTCGGCCGCGACCGCCGCCAGTTCCGCGCGCCGCGCCTTCGGCGTCGTGCGGGAGGTCGGGTTGTGCAGGACCGGCTGGACGTACAGCGCGGCGGGGCGCTGCGCGCGTACGGCCTCCGGGAGGATGCCGTACGCGTCGGTGGGGAGCGGGACGAGGATCCGGCCGAGGCGTTCCGCGATCTCCTTGACCAGCGGATACGTCAGGGGCTCGACGCCGACGCGGGCGCCGCGCGGGGCCGCGCGGGCCAGGGCCGCCGCGATGGCCTGCCTGCCGTTGCCCGCGAACAGGACGCGGTCCGGGTCGGCGTCCGGGCCGAACAGTCCGGCCGCCGCGCGCCGCGCCGCCTCCGTACCGCGCGGCGACACCGTGCCCGTCGCGGCGGCCAGGACGTCGGGGCGCAGGAGCGGGGCGAGGGACGCGGACAGCGCCTCCGCCTGGCCCGGGACGACCGGGTAGTTCAGCTCCAGGTTCACCGGGACCGCCGCGCCGTCCGCTCCCTCCGCTTCCTCCGCGCCCGGCTGCGTCAACGGGCGTCCGCTCGGCGGCTCCACGGCGCGCACGAAGGTGCCCCGGCCCACCTCGCCGGTCACCAGTCCGCGCCGCACGAGTTCCGCGTACACCCGGCCCGCCGTGGACGGCGCGACGCGGTGCCGGTGCGCGAACGCGCGCTGCGTCGGCAGCCGGTCCCCCGGCCGCAGCCGGCCCGCCGCGATCCGCGCCGCCACCGCCTCGGCCAGCCGCCGGTACTCCTCCACCCGAGCCCACCTCCCCGCCCCACGTATCGCACCGAGTGCAAAGCCGAGCATTGCACCGAGCGGCGGCCGGTTCCTAGCCTCTGACCATGGCAGACACCGCCGAGGTCAACGGCATCCGCATCGCGTACGAGGACGACGGGCCGCGTACCGCCCCCGCCCGGGGGTGCCCCCTCGTCCTGATCCACGGGCACCCCTTCGACCGGTCGATGTGGGACCCGCAGCGCGCCGCCTTCCGCGAGCGGCGCCGGGTGATCGTCCCCGACCTGCGCGGCTACGGGGAGACGACCGTCGTCCCCGGCACCACCCCGCTCTCCGTGTTCGCCGAGGACCTGCGCGCGCTCCTCGACCACCTCGGCGTCGAGGAGTTCGTGCTCGGCGGGCTGTCCATGGGCGGGCAGATCGCCATGGAGTGCCTGCCGGTGTTCGGGGAGCGGATACGCGGACTGCTGCTCGCCGACACCTTCGCCGAACCCGAGACCGAGGACGGCGTACGCGCCCGCCGCACCATGGCCGACCAGCTGTCACGCGAAGGAATGAACCGGTACGCGGCCGACGTGTTGACGCGCATGGTCGAACCCGCCGGGCCACGCCCCGAGGCCACCGCGCACGTCCTGCGCATGATGCGCGCCGCCCCGCCCGAGGGGGCCGCCGCCGCCCTGCGCGGCCGGGCCCTGCGCCCCGACTACCGGCCGCTGCTGCGCACCGTCCGCGTGCCCGCGCTCGTCGTCGTGGGACGGCTCGACACGTACACGCCGGTGCGGGACGCCGCATCGCTGCACGCGCTCGTCCCTGACAGCGAACTGCACGTGATCGAGGGCGCCGCCCACCTGCCGAACCTGGAGCGGCCCGAGGCGTTCGACGCGGCCCTCGCCGGGCTGCTGCGCCGCGTCGACTCCTGACCGCCGACCCGGCCGCCGTACCGGACACGCCCCTCTTCCACGAGGTCCACCCCTGACGCCCGGGGGCGCGGACTACGCCGCCGCCGAGCTGAGCAGCGCCTCCGCGACCGCCGTACGCGCGTACAGGACCTCGCGGCCCGAGCGGTGCGCGCTCACCAGGCCCGCGTCCCGCAGCGCGGTGAGGTGCTGGGAGGCGCCCGGCACCGAGAGCGCGGCGAGGCGCGCCAGGCGGGTCGTCGAGGCCGGGGTGCCGAGTTCGGCGAGCAGCCGGGCGCGGGAGCGGCCCACGACCGCCGCCACCGCCTCGCTCGCCGAGGACCCGCGCTCCGCCCACAGGTTGCCGACCCCCCGCGCCGGATAGGCGATCTGCGGGGACTCCCCGGTCGCGGCCCGCGTCAGCACGCGCGGCCACACGAACGCCGAGGGGATGAGGAGCACGCCCAGGCCGCTCGCCCCGCTCTCCAGCGCGCAGACCCGGTGCGCCAGGCGCAGCGCGCCCTCCTCCCACTGGATCGTCTCGTGCAGCCCCGCCATGACGTGGCCCGTGCCGTACTCGGCGACCTCCCGGGCCCGGCCGAAGACGTCCGCCTCCAGCAACTGCCGTATCCGCGCCCAGTACGGGGCGACCGCCGCCTCCCAGTAGGCCGTGACCTCCGCCGCCACCCGCTCCAGGCCGGCCGCCGGATCGGCGCGCAGGGCCCGCGCCCCGGGGCCCTCCTCGCCGCCGGACGGGAGCCGCGCGGCGAGCAGGTCCAGTTCGGCCCGCACCTGGCCGGGGGCGGTCGCGCGGATCGCCGCCAGCTCCTCCGGCAGGTCCGGGAAGGGGCGGGCGGGGGTCGGGTTCAGGAAGTCGGCGAGATAGCCGTCCCGAGGGATCAGCTCGGACAGCAGCCCCGAGCCCAGGCCCAGGGCCAGCACGCGGGGCCGCACCTCGGCGAGCCAGTGGCGGTGCGGCACGTTACCGGCGGCCGTACGCAGCAGCCGGTAGCTCGTGACCACCTCCCACATCGGGGACACCGCGAACCGGGTGTGCGCCAAGTCGGCTGTGGTGAAGGTGAGTTCGACGTCCACGACGATGTCCTCCCAGGAGCCCCACGGGGTGGGTTAAGCCTGAGCTTAATCATTGTCGGCGCCGGTGGGGCCGGCCGCAGGCTCGCGTCATGCCCACCGAGCCCGATCCCGAGCGTTCCGACGCCGTCCCCGCCCTCCCCGTCACCCCGGCCGTTCCCGCCACCCACACCTTCGCCTCCCGCCTCGTCCCCGCCGCCTACCGGGGGCTTCCGGCCACCGTGTGGACGCTGTTCGCGGGGACCGTCGTCAACCGCTTCGGCTACGTCGTCACCCCGTTCCTCGTCTTCTTCCTCGCCGACCGGGGCATCACCGGGACGCAGGTGCCCTGGGTGCTCGGCGCGCTCGGCGCGGGCAACCTCCTCGGCCCCGCGCTCGGCGGCCTCCTCGCCGACCGGATCGGACGGCGCCCGACCATGCTGTTCGGGCTGGTCGGCGCCTCCGTCGCGCAGGGCGCGCTGTTCTTCGCGCCGGGCCTCGCCACCATGGCCGCCGCCGCCCTCCTGCTGAGCACCACGGGGGCGACGGTCGGCCCGGCCGCGTACGCGCTCATGGCCGACGCGGTCGCCCCGGTCGCCCGGCGCCGCGCCTACGCCCTGTTCGGCTGGGGCGTGAACATCGGGACCGCCGCCGCCGGGATCATGGGCGGACTGCTCGCCGCGCACGGCTACTGGCTGCTGTTCGCCGTCGACGCCGCCTCCATGCTCGGCTACGCCGCGATCGTCGTGACCCGGCTGCCCGCGCCGCCGCCGAACGGCCCGGTCCCCTCTGGCAAGCCGGCGAAGGGCGGGGGCCACGGCTACGGCGTCGTGCTGCGCGACCGGCTCGCCCTCCTGCTGCTCCCGCTCCTCGGCGTCCACCTGTTCGTGTACTCGCTCACCGAGGCCGCGCTGCCGCTCGCCGTGGACGACAGCGGGCTCGGACCCGCCGTGTACGGGGCGCTCGCCGCCGTCAACGCCGTCCTCGTCGTCCTGCTCCAGCCGCTCACGACGCACTGGCTCGCCGACTTCGACCGGGTGCGGGTCCAGGCCGTCGCCGGGGCCGTCATCGCCGCCGGGGTCGCGCTCACCGGGCTCGCCGACAGCGTGTTCCTGTTCGTCGTGTCCGTCGTCGTGTGGTCGGCCGGCGAGGTGCTGGCCGCCGGGATCAACGCCGCCCTCGTCGCCGACCTCGCCCCCGCCGAGGCACGCGGCCGGTACCAGGGCGCCTTCCAGTGGTTCTGGGGCCTCGCCCGCTTCCTCTCCCTGACCCTCGGCGTCACCCTCTACACGGCGGCCGGTCCCGCCGTCCTGTGGTGGACGGCGCTCGCCGCGGGCCTGCTCGGCACCCTCGGCGTCCTCGCCCTGCGCCCCGCCCTCGCCCGCCGCGCCGCACACGACCTCGCGGCCTGAGACGCGGCCGGAGGGGGGCGGGCCTCCCGCTCACTTGTGGTCCCGGAGGAAGGCAGGGACGTCAGCCCGGGCCGGGTAGTCGGGCAGCGGCGCGGGCTCGTCCTGGAGGAACGCGGTGATGACGGCTGCCGCCCGCTCGTCGTTGTCACCCAGGCCGTTCCACATGTGGTGGCCGACGCCGGGCATGTACTGGGTGCGCTGGACGGCGGGATCGTTCGCGAGGATGGTCGTCTGCCACTGCCGGACCTGGGAGGAGCACTCGGCGAGCATCAGCATCGCGGGTGTCCGGGAGCGCCTGAGCCGAGGGGCGACGGAGGGGGAGTCCTTGATCGTCTGCTGGACGCGGAGGCTGGCGGCGGCGCTGAAGGAGAAGTTCTCCCTGGTGTCCTCGACCGGGATCCGGTGCGCGTCCCGCGCGCAGTAGGCGGACGCGGTGTCGCTGCCGAGATCGGCGGCGGTGAAGGCGTTGTCACCCTCCGCCTGCCCCACCAGCCCGTTGTCCGGGCTGAGCAGTCCGAGCCGCATGAGGCCGAAGGCGACCGCGTACCGGGGGACATGGGTGGAGCGCGGTCCGGTCATGGCCGGGGCGATGCCGCGGGCCGACGGCCGGCCCTTCTGCCCGGCCATCCGGGCGGTGGGGCCGTCCACCGGGCCCGGCTCGGCGATGACCGCCCGGCGCAGGTGGCCGGCGACGGCCGGGTCGGCCAGCGCCCGGGTGAGCACGACCGCGCCCGAGGAGAAACCCAGCACGTCGGCGCGGCCCTTGCCGAGCTTGCCGACGAAGGCATCGAGATCGCGGACGGACCGGGTGATCGAGTACTGGTCCATGGGCAGCAGATCGCTGCGTCCACCGCCGGCCTGCTCATAGGCGTACACGTCGTAGCCCTGTCCCGCGAGCCGCCGCAGGAAGCGGTGGTCGAGCAGGGAGATGCCGCGCACCGGGCCGCCGTTGAGGTAGACGAGCGGGACGCGGTGGCGGGGGCTGTCGCCGGTGGGCGGGTAGTGGTAGACCGCGACCCGGCTGCCGGTGGAAAGACGCCAGTGCCCGGTGGTCACGGACGACAGGGCGGCCGGGGGGCGGCGCGCCGTGGGGACGGTGGGGACGCACACCGACAGCGCCAGGGCCGCCGCGACGAGCCCGGGCAGGTACGGCACCAGCCGCCCCCGCCAGGAGCGGCGGCGGCCCCGCCTCAGCGCCGCGAGGACCGCGATCCCGACGACCGCGCACCATGCGACGAACCCCGATCCCGCGCCGTCGGTGGCGACGATCAGCGCCAGGAAGAACGCGACCAGCCCCACTACCGCGGCGGTGGCCGCCAGCAGGCGGCCGGCAAGGCGCGTAAGACGTATGACGGTTGGTGGCACGGTGATCCCCCAGAGTTTTGGAACGCTGTTTTGAAACGATGTTAGCAGTACCGGTAAACTGCTTTTCATGGGAAGGCCGAGAACGAACGACGCCGCCGTCAGAGAACGGCTGCTCGCCTGCGCCACCGAGATGTTCGCCACCCGTCCGCAGGAGTCGGTCACCGTCCGCGCACTGGCCACTGCCGCCGGAACGTCGACGGCTGCGGTGTACACGCTGTTCCAGGGGAAGGACGGGCTGGTCCGCGAGGTCCGCGACCAGGCGGTCGCCGGCCTGTTCCAGGACCTGACGGCCGTCCCCGCCTCGGAGGCCGCCCTGGATGACCTGGACGCGCTGGCCACGGCGTATCGCCGTTGGGGACGCGAACACCGCCATCTCTACGCGGTGTTGTTCGGTGGCGCGCAGTCCTTCGTACCGTCAGCCCGGGTCGGCGACCGCGACCCGGTACGCCCGCTCGTCGCGGCGATCGACCGTGCCGTGGCCGACCACGTCCTCGCGGGCGACACCACACTGATCGCCGTCTCCCTGTGGGTCGCCCTGCACGGGCTCGTGACCCTCGAACTCGCCGGCGGGCTCGACGGCACCGCGGCCGACACCGCGTTCCGGTCAACGATCGACGCCGTACTGCGCGGCTGGGCAACCCCCACCGCCCTCCCCGGCCTTCGACGCCCGGACCCGGCGCGTGCGGCGGGTACTCCGCAGGCCACATGAACACGGCGGCCGTGGAGGGCCGGTCGTCCTGGTGGAAAACGCGCGGGGGAGAGCGGGAAGGGACGGCCGGGCGGACCAGCCCTCCCCCCGCCGCCCCGCCGACTGACTCACCGGCTCCGTACGCCGCTCAGACGCCGATCGCGCCGCCGTCCTCGCGCCACACCGCGACGACCGAGGGCCGGACGATGCGGCCCCTGCCGTCCGGCCACACCGAGGCCGGATTCTCCACGCTCGCCGCGTCGACCTCGCCCGGGTGCTGCACCGCGACCAGGACCCGGCGGTCCTGGATCACCGGGCCGCAGGTCTCCGCGCCCTTCGGCATCGTCAGGAACTGCTTCAGCTCCCCGCGCCGCTCCCCCGCCGTCGCCACCCCGAACAGGCCGTCGTGCGAGCCGAGTTGCGCCCCGTCCGTGGAGATCCACAGGTTGCCGTGCGGGTCGAAGGCCACGTTGTCCGGGCAGGAGATGGGGCTCACCCGCTCCTTCGGGAAGCCCGCGAAGTACGTCGCCGGGTCCTTCGGGTCCCCCGCCACCAGGAACAGCCGCCACGCGAAACCGTCCGCCGCCGGGTCGTCCCAGTGCTCGGCCAGCTCCAGCACATGGCCGTGCTTGTTCGCCGTGCGCGGGTTCGCCTCGTCGGCGGGGGCCCTGCCGCTCGCGCCCCGGTCCGTGTTGTTGGTGAGCGCGACGTACACCCGGCCGGTGCGCGGCGAGGGCTCGACGTCCTCGGGGCGGTCCATCTTCGTCGCGCCGACCTTGTCCCCGGCCAGCCGGGTGAAGACGTACACCTCGTCGGCGCTCATCCCCGGCACGTGCGAGGTGTCCCCGGTCGCGAGCGGAACCCAGGTGCCCGAACCGTCGAACTCCCCGTCGACCGGCGGCTTCCCGCTCCCGTCGATCTCGGCGGCCGGGGAGTCCCCCGTCAGCTTCGCCACGTACAGGGTGCCCTCGTCGAGCAGCGTGCGGTTGTGCTCGCGGGCCGCGCGCCCGCCGCCCTCGCGCATCCGCCGCGAGGACACGAACTTGTACAGGTAGTCGAACTTCTCGTCGTCGCCCATGTAGACGACGGCCCGGCCGTCGGCGGTCAGCCTCGGCTGCGCCGCCTCGTGCTTGAAGCGGCCCAGCGCGGTGCGCTTGCGCGGGGTGAAGTCCGGGTCGTACGGGTCGAGTTCCACGACCCAGCCGAAGCGGTGCGGCTCGTTCGGCTCGCGCGCCACGTCGAAACGCGGGTCGAAGCGTTCCCACTTGCGCTCGCTCGCCCCCGTACCGATGCCGTACCGCTTGTCGGTCACCGAGGAGGCGTGGGCGAAGTACTGGTTGAAGTTCTCCTCACCGTGCAGGGTCGTGCCCCACGGCGTCGTCCCGCCCGCGCAGTTGTTGAGCGTGCCGCGCACCCGGCTGCCCGTGCGGTCGGCCGAGGTACGCAGCAGCTCACTGCCCGCCGCCGGACCCGTCAGCAGGAACTCGCTGGTCGCCGTCAGCCGCCGGTTCAGCGCGTGCCGGGGCACCGGGCTCAGCGCCCCCGTCCTGCGGTCCTCCTCGACCACGACGACGGAGAGACCGTGCGCGGCCCACGCGATCTCGACCTGCTCCCGGGTCGGCGCGTCCGGGTCGTAGCCCCGGAACATGAGGACCTCGTCGGTGTACTCGTGGTTCGCCACCAGAATCTGCCGGCGGGCCGCGACACCCCGTTCCCTCTCCAACGGGAGCAGGCTCAGGAAATCGTTGTTGTAACCGAACTGCTTCGCCTGCGCCCGCGCCGACTGCCGTTCCGCGTCGAATGCGGGCGCCCCGCGAAGAATCGGTTCACCCCAGCGGATCACGATGTTCTGCCGATATCCGGGCGGAACGGTCACGCGGTCCGCCGTGTTGGGCGGTACGGGCGTGAAACGCAGGCCCTTCGCACCGTCCCCGGGTCGCGTGCCGTGCCCGGGACCGCCGCCCGCCGCCCGCGCCTCGGAGGCCGGCAGGACACTCGCCCCCGCCGCCGAGGCCAGGGTCACCACGGCGGCCGTGCCGAGCACCGCGCGGCGGCTCAGCGCGCGGGCCAGGACCTCGCCGAAGTACGGGTTGTCACTCGTGTTGGGGACCTCGTGGAAGCACGCGTCCCCGCAGCGGAAACGGCAGGTCAACGCCGATCTGCCGCCCTGGTGCGAGCCGATCAGCGGGAGGTGTGGGCGCACGGTCTCCACCGTCCATTCCTGGGTCTGTCGTTCGCCGGTGCGGTACGTGACGGGGCTGACGCCAGGAGGGGGCCGGAAAAGCGCGGCGGCAGCGGAATGGAGGAACCGTGAACTCCGCCCGTACGGCGGATGTTCGGCAATTGATGAGGAGTACATGAGCTTCCCCGGTGCGGGTAATGGACGCACCAAGACCACCCTGCCCATGATCACGTATTACTGCGGCTAACCTTACGTATCCGCCCTGGCCAGGGATTACCGGGAATCAACTCACGCGAAGGGGTGCGCGCATGGGCATTCTGAATCTTCTGCGGAACGCGTTCGGGCGCCGGAAGTCAGATGCGGACGGCGTGCCGGAGGCACGACAGGAGCAGGGCGGGGACACCGCCCTCGCCACGGTCGACACCGCCGACGCGAAGGACGAGGCGCGGGACGGCGCGTCCGCGACGCCCGTGGAGGACGAGGCCGGAACCGGCGCCGAGTCCGGGGGGCAGGGCTCCGCGACGGCCGAGGCGGCCACACCGACCGTCCCCGCGCAGGGCACCGACCCGGTCGAACGCCGCCGCGCCTCCGAGGCGGAGGACCTCGTCGCCGCCGCCTTCGACCGCGCCGACGAGGACGCCGCCACCCCCACCCCGACGGTCCCGAAGCCGTCGGAGCCGGTCGAGGAACGCGAGGACCGCGCGGTCGCCCGGAGGGAGAAGGCGGAGGACGAGGCTGCTGCCGAGAAGCAGTCGGCCCCCACCGAGCCGGTTGAGGCCGCCGAGCCGGTTGAGGCCGAGACGCCGGCCCCCGCCGAGACGCCGGTTGAGGCTGCGGAACCGGTTGAGGCTGCGGAACCGGCTGAGGCCGAGAAGGCCACGAAGCCCACCGAGGACACCGAAGCCACCGAAGCCACCGAGGCCGAGAAGCCCGCCCCGGAGCCGGAACCCGAGGCCGAGCCGGTGGCCAAGGCCAAGGACGAGCCCAAGCAGAAGCCCGCAGCCGAGCCCAAGCCGGAGCCGAAGCCCGCAGCCGAGGTCGACGCCAAGGACAAGGACAAGGCCGACGCCAAGGCCAAGGACGACGCCAAGGCCAAGGACGAGGGAGCCACCGAGGCCAAGTCCCCCCAGCCCGAGGCCGCGCCGAAGCCGAAGTCCAAGGCCGAGCCGAAGACCGCCCCCAAGCCGAAGTCCGAGACCAAGGCCGCCCCCAAGCCGCAGACCAAGCCCAAGACCGCCCCCAAGGCCGATACCTCCGCCCCCGGACCGGCCCCCAAGTCGTCCACCGCCAAGTCCGCCAAGCCCGCCGTCCCCGCCACCCGCGTCAAGTCCAAGGCGCCCGCGCTCGCCGCCGCGTACCAGAGCGCCGGGACCGCGCTGGGTGAGGCGGGGCTGTCCGGGGTGCGGGCGAGCGTGTACCTCGTGCTCGACCGGTCCGGTTCGATGCGGCCGTACTACAAGGACGGCAGCGCGCAGGCGCTCGGCGAGCAGGTCCTCGCGCTGGCCGCGCACCTCGACGCGGACGCCCGCGTGCGGCTCGTCTTCTTCTCCACGGAGATCGACGGGACCGGGGAGCTGAGCCTCGACTCCTTCGAGAACCGGGTCGACGAGCTGCACGCGGCGGCCGGACGCATGGGCCGTACCCACTACGAGCGGGCGATCGAGGAGGTCAGAGCGGCGCACGCCAAGAGCGCGGACCCCTCCCGTCCGGCCCTCGTCGTGTTCCAGACCGACGGGCCGCCCGACGTCCGTACGGCCGCGACGGACGCGCTCAAGGAGGCCGCCGAGGCCGACCCCGGGATCTTCTGGCAGTTCGTGGCCTTCGGCGAGCACGACGCGAAGGGATTCGACTACCTGCGCAAGCTGACCGCGCCGAACGCCGGCTTCTTCCACGCGGGCCCCGTCCCGCGCGAGCTGACCGACACCGAGGTGTACGCGGGCCTGCTCGCCGCCTGGCGACCGGCCGCAGCCGAGGGCGGGCAGCCGGAGACCGCCGCCGGTTAACCCTCCGTACGCGCTCCGCAGCGCACGCGCACCGGGCCGTCCACGGGTGAAAACCCCCGTGGGCGGCTCTTTGCGGTCAGCTACGATTTCAAGGTTCGAATAAGACGGCCGGTACTCACCGTCCCTCACCGCACGTAGCGACTTGGGAGCAGCCCGCGATGGCTCGACACCTCATCACCAGCGCCCTTCCGTACATCAACGGAATCAAGCACCTGGGCAACATGGTGGGGTCCATGCTCCCGGCCGACGTGTACGCGAGGTACCTGCGCCAGCGCGGGCACGACGTGCTGTACATCTGCGCGACCGACGAGCACGGCACCCCCGCGGAGCTGGCCGCCGCCGCGCGCGGCATCCCCGTCGCCGAGTTCTGCGCCGAGGCGCACGACGCGCAGAAGGCGGTCTACGACGGCTTCTCGCTCGACTTCGACCACTTCGGGCGCAGCTCCTCGCAGCAGAACAGGGAGATCACCCAGCACTTCGCGCGCAGGCTCCACGAGAACGGCTTCATCGAGGAGCGCGCGATCCGGCAGGTGTACTCGCCGGTCGACGGCCGCTTCCTCCCGGACCGCTACGTCGAGGGCACCTGCCCGCACTGCGGCTACGACAAGGCGCGCGGCGACCAGTGCGAGAACTGCACGCGGGTGCTCGACCCCACCGACCTGATCGACCCGCGCTCCGCGATCAGCGGCTCCACCGACCTCGAAGTACGCGAGACCAAGCACCTGTTCCTGCTCCAGTCCACGCTCCAGGGCGAGGTGGAGAAGTGGATCGAGGAGGTCGGCGACCACTGGCCGCAGCTCTCCTCGTCCATCGCCCGCAAGTGGCTGACCGAGGGCCTGCACGACCGGGCGATCACCCGCGACCTGGACTGGGGCGTCCCGGTGCCGGCCGACGTGTGGCCCGAACTGGCCGCCGAGGGCAAGGTCTTCTACGTCTGGTTCGACGCGCCGATCGAGTACATCGCCGGCACCAAGGAGTGGGCGGACGCCGCCGCCGACGGCGAGGACCGCGACTGGAAGTCCTGGTGGTACGACGCGCAGGACGTGACGTACACCGAGTTCATGGGCAAGGACAACGTGCCCTTCCACTCCGTGATGTTCCCCGCCACCCAGATGGGCACGCGCGAGCCGTGGAAGCGGGTCGACGTGCTGAAGTCCTTCAACTGGCTGAACTACTACGGCGGCAAGTTCTCCACCTCGCAGCACCGCGGCGTCTTCACCAACGACGCGCTGGAGCTGCTGCCGGCCGACTACTGGCGCTACTTCATGATGGCGAACGCCCCCGAGTCGGACGACTCCTCGTTCACCTGGGAGCACTTCCAGGCCACCGTCAACAAGGACCTCGCCGACACCCTCGGCAACTTCGTCAACCGCGTCCTGTCCTTCTCCCGCAAGCGCTTCGGCGACGCGGTGCCGGAGGGCGGGGCGGCCGGTGCGGCGGAGGCGAAGCTCGGCGAGGAGATCGCCGGCCTGCTCGCCGAGTACGAGGAGCAGATGGAGGCCCTCCAGTACCGCAAGGCGGCCTCGGCGCTGCGCGCGCTGTGGTCGGCGGGCAACTCCTACCTGGAGGAGAAGGCCCCCTGGCTGGAGATCAAGACCGACCAGGAGGGCGCGGCGCTCACCCTGCGCACCGCGATGAACCTCATCCACCTGTACGCGGTGGTCTCCGAGCCGTTCGTCCCGACCTCCGCGAAGGCGATGCGCACGGCGTTCGGACTGCCGGACGACACCGCCACCTGGGTCAGCGCCGAGGAGGCCCGCTCGCTGTCCTCGGTACCGGCCGGCACCCCGTTCATCGTCCCGCCGGTCCTCTTCGCGAAGCTCACCGAGGACGACCTCGACCTCTTCAAGGAGCGCTTCGGCGGCGCGGAGTAACCGGAGCCCCGTACGGCCGCGGCCCCCGCACCCGCACGGTGCGGGGGCCGCGGCCGTACGGCGTCCTCAGACGGCGACGACCCGCACCTGCGGGCCGCACAGCTTGCCCATGTCGTCGGTGTCGGAGGTGAGCATCGCCACCGGACCGGGCTGCCGCAGGGCTGCTTCCGCCACTATGGCGTCGATGGCGTACTTGTGGCCGTGGAGGCCGGTGCGCTTGAGGAGACGAGCCGCCGCGCGAGCGGTTTCGGCAGTGACCTCCTCGATTCTGACCCCGGACAGCAGGTAGTCGAACCGCGGGACGTTCAGCCGGGGGTGGCTCACTTCGATGATCGTGGCGGCGCTGATGACGATGCGGGCCTCCGTGGCGCGGGCGAGCCGAAGCATCGAGCTCACCGTGCGGTCGTCGGCCACCCAGGCGGACAGCCCCTCACTGTCGAGGACGACGGTCCTGAAAGCAGGCGTGATCATGCGGCGTCCCTCCGCATGCCGGGGTCAGCCGACGCCCGCTGGTCCGACTGCGCCGGAGCGCTCCCGTACAAGGCGCGGAAGGCAGCCGCGAGTTCCTCCTCGGTGAACGGGCCGTGCTCCCGCTCATGACGCGCCAGGTCCTCGTCCACCACCTGCCCCCGCATCCGATCGGCCGTCGCCTCCGCCACCCAGCCCGACACGTTGTCCGTCATCTTCTTCAGCGCCTCGACCTGCTCGGTGGGCAGCGTGATGGTGACGCGCGTTGTCTCTCTCATACCGTGAGCGTACTGCGATGCACTACCCGTCGGGGCCATATGGACCCAGAAGGGGCCCAATACACCCAATCGAGTGACCGGCGCGCCTGGGGCCCGGCGGACACGAGCACGGACACGTGCGGACACGTGCGGACATGTGCGGACACGACGGCGCCCCCGGCCGGAACTTCGCGTTGGCGGGTTCCGGCCGGGGGCGCCGTCGTACGGACCAGGGGCCCGCTACTTCTGGACCGGCTTCCTGAGCTGGATGTTCAGCTCGCGCAGGCGGGTCTCCGCCAGCTCGGTGGGCGCGCCCATCATGAGGTCCTGGGCGTTGCCGTTGAGCGGGAAGGCGATCGTCTCGCGGATGTTCGGCTCGTCGGCCAGCAGCATCACGATGCGGTCGACGCCCGGGGCGATACCGCCGTGCGGCGGGGCGCCGAGGCGGAAGGCGCGCAGCATGCCCGCGAACTCGTGCTCGACCGTCTCCCGCTCGTAGCCGGCGATCTCGAAGGCCTTGAGCATGATCGCGGGCTCGTGGTTGCGGATCGCGCCGGAGGACAGCTCGATGCCGTTGCACACGATGTCGTACTGCCAGGCCAGGATGGAGAGCGGGTCCTGGTTCTCCAGGGCGTCCATACCGCCCTGCGGCATCGAGAACGGGTTGTGCGAGAAGTCGATCTTCCCGGTCTCCTCATCCTTCTCGAACATCGGGAAGTCCACGATCCAGCAGAACCGGAACACGTCCTCCTCGAACTGCCCGGCGCGCTTGGCGGCCTCGACACGGACCGCCGACATGATCTTCGAGACCTCGTCGAACTCACCGGCGCCGAAGAACACGGCGTGCCCGGCGGCCAGGCCCAGGCGGTCGGTGAGGACCTTCACGTCGTCCTCGGTGAGGAACTTGGCGATCGGGCCGCTGAGCGCGCCGTCCTCGCCGACCCGGACCCACGCCAGGCCCTTCGCGCCCTGCTCGACGGCGTAGTCACCGAGGCCGTCGAAGAACTTGCGGGACTGGCCCGCGGTGTCCGGCACCGGCAGCGCGCGCACGTGCTTGCCCGCGAACGCCTTGAAGCCGGAGTCGGCGAACACGTCGGTGATGTCGTGCAGTTCGAGCTTCGCGCGCAGGTCCGGCTTGTCGTTGCCGTACTTCAGCATCGACTCGCGGAACGGGATGCGCGGGAACGGCGAGGTCACCGGGCGACCCTGGCCGAACTCGGTGAACAGCTCCGTCATGAGCTTCTCGACGGGCCCGAACACGTCCTCCTGCTCGACGAAGCTCATCTCGACGTCGAGCTGGTAGAACTCGCCCGGCGAACGGTCCGCGCGGGCGTCCTCGTCGCGGAAGCACGGCGCGATCTGGAAGTAGCGGTCGAAGCCGGAGACCATGAGCAGCTGCTTGAACTGCTGCGGGGCCTGCGGGAGCGCGTAGAAGCGGCCCGGGTTGAGGCGGGAGGGGACGACGAAGTCGCGCGCGCCCTCGGGGGAGGTCGCGGTGAGGATCGGCGTCGCCATCTCGTTGAAGCCGAGCGCCGTCATCTTCTGCCGCATCGCGGCGATGACCGCGGTGCGCAGCATGATGTTGCGGTGCATGCGCTCGCGGCGCAGGTCGAGGAAGCGGTACTCCAGGCGCCGCTCCTCGTTGACCCCGTCCTCCGCGTTGATCGTGAAGGGCAGCGGGCCGGCCTCGCCGAGCACCTCGACCTCGCCCGCCTCGACCTCGACCGCGCCGGTCGGCAGCTCGGGGTTGATGTTCTCCTCGCCGCGCGAGACGACCTGGCCGTCGACGCGGACCACCGTCTCCTTGGAGAGCTTGTCGAGCGCCGCGAAGGCCGCCGTGCCCGGACGGGCCACGAGCTGCGTGATGCCGTAGTGATCGCGCAGATCGATGAAGAGGATGCCGCCCAGGTCTCGGCGATTGTGCAGCCAGCCACTCAGCCGGACGTCGGTACCGACGTCAGAGGCGCGGAGCTCGCCGCAGGTGTGGGACCTGTACCGATGCATCGTTCATCCAAGTCTTTGCGAGAGTGTGGGCCCGGGACCCGGTCCGAGGACGGGGGCCTTGCGGGGCGCCGGATGTCTGAAGCCCCCAGGTTACCGCCCGGGACCCCGGCCCCTCTCTCGGATATCGGACGGGACCCCCGCCCCGTCCGATATCCGGGAGAGGGGCCGGACGACGGGAAGCAGGGCCGGTGACAGGCCGCTACGCTCGGTGGCAGCACAGCGGAAATACTTCTTGAAGTGGGGCAATGGGCACCGAGGACGTGACCTACGAACGGACCGCGTGGTCCGGCGTTCCGGCGGCCGCCGAGGTACTGGCCACCGTCGGCACCGGGGTGTGGCGCTGGGACAGCCGCGAGGGGACGATGGCGCTGGACCGCGAGGCGGCCCGGCTGCTCGGGCTGCCCGAGAAGGCGGCGACCGTACCCGAGTCCCGGGTCCGGGCCTGCTTCCACCCCTCGGACTGGAACGAGGTCCAGGGCATCATCACCCTGGCCGCCGCCGAGGGCACCGTGGGCGAGGCCCGCATGCGGATCATGGACGACAAGGGCCACGTCGTCCGCGTCGTACGCACCCGTTCACGGCCCGTCGAGACCGCCGAGCAGCGCGCCGCCCGGGAGAGCGGGAACGGCGGGAACGGCGGGAAGGCCCCGAACGGCACGGGAACCGGGGGCTCCGTCAACACCGAGGAGCCCGTTACCACCGCGAATTCCCCCACGGTCGGCACCACGTCCGAGGACACCGCCGAGGACACCGCCGCAGACCGCTCCGAGGGTCCCGCCGCAGAGGCTCCCGAGGGCGCGGCCGACGAGCGGGCGCTGGACGCCGCCCGCACGGTCGTCGGCGTCGACACCGAGACCCGCGCCGCGCCGTCGAGCGCCCGTCTGGTGGACCGCTACGGCTTCGTCCTCGTCGGCACGATCCAGGAGGTCACCGAGCCCTCCCCCGACACCGTCTCCCGCACCCCGCTGACCGGCGACTGGCGCCGCTCGCGCGAGGCGTTCCTGCTGGACGCGGGCCGGGCGCTGGCCGAGGCCAGGTCCACCACCGAGGTGCTGCGCGTGGCCGCCGGGCTGTCCATGCCCGGGTTCTCCCCGGACGGGCTGGCCGTGTTCGGCGTCGAGGGCGACCACCTCACGATCGTCGGCCACCACGGGCACCGCAAGGACGCCGCCAACCCCTTCACCGACATCTCGCTCGACACCGACTACCCGGCCGCCGAGGTCATCCGCACCGGCCGCGCGATCTACCTGTCCTCCCCGGACGAGTACCGGGGCCGGTACCCGACCGTCTGGCCGATCGTGGCCGACTTCCACCGCCACTCCTGGGCCTTCCTGCCGCTGACCGTCGCCGGCCGCACCATGGGCGTCTGGCTCGCCGCGTTCACCTACCCGGTGTCCTTCACGCCCGACGAACGCTCCGTGCTCACGACCGTCGCGCGGATGCTCGCGCAGGCGCTCACCCGCGCCGGGGTCGCCGAGTCGGAACGCGAACTGACCGAGGGCCTGCAACGCTCCATGCTGCCGACGCTCGGCCCGAAGATCCCCGGGATGACGCTCGCCGCGCGGTACGTGCCGACCGGCGGCGGGCTCCAGGTCGGCGGCGACTGGTACGACATGATCCCGCTGCCCTCGGGCCGGATCGCCCTGGTCATCGGCGACGTCCAGGGCCACGACGTACGGGCCGCCGGGCTCATGGGCCAGCTGCGGATCGCCGTACGCGCCTACGCCTCCGAGGGCCACCGGCCCGACGCCGTACTCGCCCGCGCGACCCGCTTCCTCGCCGGTATCACCGACCGCACGACGTACGGATCGACCGCCGCCGCCCCCACCGGGCAGGAGGAACAGCCCTCGACCAGGCTCTACGGCACCGCCTCCGAGGCGGGCGACGAGGCCGACGACGACCCGCGCTTCGCGACCTGCCTGTACGTCGAGGTGGACCCCTCCAGCGGGGTGCTCGACATCGCCCGCGCCGGGCACCCCGAACCCGCGATCAGGATGAGCGACGGGACCTTCCTGCGCCGCCCCGTCGCGGGCGGGCTGCCGCTCGGCATCGACCCGGACGCCGACTACCCCACGACCCGGCTCGTGCTGGAGCCCGGCGAGACGATGATCCTGTGCACCGACGGGCTCATCGAGACCGGCGGCCACGACCTGGACACCGGCTGGGAGCGGCTGCGGCGCGCCGTCGAGCAGCACCCGGACGACGACATCGAGGCGCTCGCCGACGAGCTGGTGGACGCCGTGCACGGGCCCGCCGCCACCGACGCGGTCGGCCCGCTGCGGGCCCTGCACGAGGACGACATCGCCGTCGTCCTGCTGCGCCGCGCGCTCATCGGCTCCTCGTCGCGGCTGCGGCACCCGCAGGGCCGGCGCGTGATCCTGACCATCGCCCAGGCCGAACCGCAGCGGGTCGCCGGGGCCCGGCAGCAGCTGCGGGAGCTGCTGCACGACTGGCCGGAGCGCGAACAGGTCGACTCGGCGGCCCTGCTGGTGTCCGAGATGATCACCAACGTGCTCGTGCACACCGACGGCGACGCGCTGCTCGTCGCCTCGGTGAACGGTCCGCACGGCTCCCGCCGGATGCGGGTCGACGTGACCGACAGCGACGACAAGCTCCCGCACCGCCGCCACCCCGGCGAACTGGCGTCCTCGGGGCGCGGACTGGTCCTCATGGAACTGCTCGCCGACGCGTGGGGCGTGGAGCCCAGGGGCGACGGCAAGTCCATCTGGTTCGAACTGCGCGAGCGGCCCGAGGGCGCGGAACCCGCCGCCGGTGACGGCGCGGGCACCGGGGCCGGGGACCCCGCCCCCGACCTCGACGACCTGCCCGACCTGGACGACCTGCCCGATCTCGACGCCCTGCCCGGCCTGGACGACGCGGCCCCCGCGCGGGGCGGGGCTCCGGAGGGGCGTGGCAGGAAGTCGTCGTCGGGCGGTTCCGGAGAGGACTGAAGCCAGGGGGACTACGCCTCGGGGACGTCGCGGGGCGCGCGCGTCACGGCCGCTCGGCGCCGGCCCCCTCCCGGCCGTCCCCGCTTCCGTCCCCGTTCCCGTTCCCGTTCCCGTCCCCGTTCCCGTTCCCGTCCCCGTTCCCGTTCCCGTACCGTTCGCGGATCTCGCGGAAGACGCCGAAGGTGGCGGCGGTCAGCGGGACGGCGAGCAGCATGCCGAGGATGCCCGCGAGCGAGGCCCCCGCCGTGATGGTGATCATGACGACGGCCGGGTGCATCTGGACCGTACGGCTCTGGATCAGCGGCTGGAGCAGGTGGCCTTCGAGCACCTGGACGGCGAGGACGACGCCGAGGGCCCACAGCGCGATGACGAAGCCCCGGTCGGCGAGCGCGACGAGCACCGCGACCGTCCCGGAGAGGAAGGCCCCGAGGTAGGGGATGTACGCCCCGAGGAACACCAGCGCGCCCAGCCCCACGGCGCCGGGCACCCCGAGGACCAGCAGGCCCACCGTGATGAAGGTCGCGTCGATGAGCGCGATGATCGTCGTGCCGTGCATGAAGCCCTCGACGGCGTGGAATCCGCGCCGGGTGATGGCCTCCATGAAGTCGGAGGTGTCGCCCGGGGAGAGTGAGCGGATGGTGCGCAGGGCCCGGTCCGCGTCGCGCAGGAAGAAGAACATGAGCAGCAGCGCGAGCACCGCCGCCGCCACGAACTGCCCCACGAGACTCAGCCCGTTGAGCACGCCGGAGGCGGCCGACCCGCCGAACTTGCCGAGGAGTTCACGGGCGTTGGACGCGAGGTCGTCGAGCGAGGTGTCCTCGGCGCCCACCCAGGAGGTGACGTCGTCGACGGCGCTGCGGATCGAGCTCAGGATCTGGTCCCCGTTGTCGACCATGGCCTTCGTGACGATCCACCCGGCCCCGCCGACCGCCGCGACCACCGCGACACAGGTCAGCCCGGCGGCCAGGGAGCGCTGCACCCGCGCCCTGACCAGCAGGTGGTAGAGCGGGCGCAGCAGGGCGGTGCCGAGCGTCGCGAGCAGGATCGGAACGAGCGCCGTCTTCAGCTCCACGCACAGCCAGATCCCGACGGCGGCGACCCCGGTCACCAGGAGCACGAGCACACACCACGCGGCCACCCGGCGCGCGGGCTCGGGCAGGAGGGCGACGAAGGGCTTGGCCATCCCCCCAGCCGACCACGGCCCCCGGCCGCACCCGCCCCGACAGGCCGGACGAGAAGGAGCCCCCCACCGGACGGTGACGGACGGGTGGGCCGTGCGGCGCACACCCGGACCGGGGCGGCGAGTACCGCGAGCACGAGCCGACCGCCGGTACGGGCACGCGCGGGAGACCCCGGAGGCGTACGGCTGCGTATGGCTCGTACGGCTGCCGACCGTCGAGGGACCGCACCGGGGGTGCCCCGGGGTTCCCGCGCGGACTAGGCCGTGACCAGTTCGGGGGCGAGGTCGCGCCAGGCCCGGCGGGCGAAGGTGCCCGGGGTGCCGGTGACCACCTGGACGGCGACGTGATCGGCACCGGCCCGGCGGTGCTCGGCGAGCCGCGCGGCGATCCGGTCCGGGTCCCCCCAGGCGAACAGCGCGTCGATCAGCCGGTCGCTGCCGCCGCCGTCCAGGTCCTCGGCGGTGAAGCCCCCGCGCAGCCACGCGGTCCGGTAGTTGCGCAGCCGGAGGTAGGGGGCGAGCATCGTCCTGGCCGCGGCGCGGGCCGCTTCGGCGCCGGTGTACGGGATGACGGTCTGCTCGACCGCCAGCAGGGGCCCGTCCCCCAGCACCGACCTGGCCCACGCGGTATGGGCCGGGTCGACGAGATAGGGGTGTACTCCTGCGGCTCCTGCGGCTGCCAGCCGGGTCATCTGCGGCCCGTGCGCGCCGATGATCCGCGCGTGCGACGGCAGGGGAGGGGTGGCCGCGTCCAGCGCGTCCAGGTAGGAGCGCAGAGCGTGGTACGGCGCGCGGTACCGGCCGACGAAGTCCGCGTGGCTCACGCCGAGCCCCACGAGCAGCCGGCTCCGTTGCCGCTGCGGGAGCGCGTGGTAGGCGGCGGCGAGCCGCTCCGGGGGCCTCTCCCAGATGGACACGCACCCCGGTACGACGGTGACCCGGCCGGTCGCGGCCAGGACCTCCGCCGCCGTGACCAGGTCCCCGCGGGGGTTGCCGCCCGGGCTGCCGCCGAGCCAGACGGAACCGTATCCGAGCTCCTCCAGCTCGGCGGCGGCGTCCCGTGCCTCGGCGCGGTCCCCGTGGGTGAACGCCAGGCTCCAGACGCCTATCGTCCCGAGATCCATGACAGAGCCTCCTGCAGGGAGCGGGACCTCCGTTGTATCGGCGCGGGCGAAACCTGCCTTCCCGAAGACTCCGACCTGTCCGAAAGCTGGCCGCCAGTGTCCGAATCCCCCGCCTCGCCGCCCCGCCCTCACCCCAGGGCGAGTGAGCCGAAGGGCGTGTCGTGCCCGGAGGCGAACCGGGCCCCAAAAAAGAAGGAAGGCCGGGTGTCCACGGGGGAGAGGAACACCCGGCCTTCCGGCTCGGGGCGGGACGCGCGTGGCGCGGCTCGGTGGCCGCGCGGGTACGTGTATCCGCCTGTGAACCACCGTACCCGGTCGTCGGCCGGGCACGGTGGACGTGGCTCACATGCCGTGCACGGCGGGGACGCTGCCGAGCCGTCCGGCCCTGAAGTCCTCGAACGCCTGCTGGAGTTCAGCCTGTGTGTTCATGACGAAGGGGCCGTAGTGGGCCATCGGCTCCCGGATCGGCGCTCCGCCGAGGAGGACGACCTCCAGGTCCGGGGTATGGCTGTCCTGCTGTTCGTCGGCCCGCACGGTGAGTGTGGAGCCGTCGCCGAAGACGGCGGTCTGCCCGGTGCGCACGGGGCGGCGGTCGGCGCCGACGGTGCCGTGACCGGCGAGGACGTAGACGAGGCCGTTGAAGTCCTGGCGCCACGGCAGGGTCGCCTCGGCGCCCGGCCGGACGGTCGCGTGGATCATCGTGATCGGCGTGTGGGTCGCGCCGGGCCCCTGGTGTCCGTCGAGTTCACCGGCGATGACGCGCAGCAGGGCGCCGCCGTCGTGCGTCGTGAGGAGCTGGACCTGGCCGCCGCGGATGTCCTGGTAGGCGGGGTCCTTCATCTTGTCCCTGGCGGGGAGGTTGACCCAGAGCTGGAGGCCGTGGAAGACGCCGCCCGACATGACGAGGGACTCCGGCGGCGCCTCGATGTGCAGCAGGCCGGAGCCCGCCGTCATCCACTGCGTGTCGCCGTTGGTGATGGTGCCTCCACCGCCGTTGGAGTCGGAGTGGTCGAAGGTGCCGTCGATGATGTACGTCACGGTCTCGAAGCCGCGGTGGGGGTGCCAGGGCGTTCCCTTGGCCTCGCCGACCCCGTACTCCACCTCGCCCATCTGGTCCATCATGATGAACGGGTCGAGATAGCGGTAGTTGATCCCGGCGAAGGCGCGGCGCACCGGGAAGCCCTCGCCCTCGAAGCCGGTCGGCGCGGTCGTCACGGCGAGCACCGGTCGCGGGGTCGCCTCGGCGGGCGCCACCACCCGGGGCAGGGTCAGCGGGTTCTCTACGGTCACTGCGGGCATGTCGGGACCTCCTCGTGAGTCCGAGTTTAGTTGAATCTCGAACTTCTCACCAGACGGAACCCCGGGCGGCGGCCGGACATTCCCGGATTCCGCCCACCGCCCGCCACCCCACTGGTTCACTGCGGGCATGACGAAGGAACCCGGCACGGAGACCGCCCCCGCCCGCTTCAAGGACCTGGCTCTGGACGCGCTCGACCACCAGGGGCTCGCGGACTGGTGGTGCGTGGCGCTCGGCTACGTACGCAGCCCGTGGGAACCGGAGGAGGACAGGCCGCGGCGCCCCCGGCACTGGCCCGTACCGATCGAGGACCCGGCGGGGAACGGGCCGCTGATCTGGCTGAATCCCGTCCCCGAGCCGAAGACGCTCAAGAACCGCCTGCACCTGGACGTGTACGGGGACGTGGCGGCCCTGGTGGACCTGGGCGCGACGCGGCTGAGCGCGCCGGACCCGGAGAACGGCGTGCGGTGGCACGTCCTGGCGGACCCGGAGGGGAACGAGTTCTGCGTGTTCGCACCGGAGGCGTAGGACGCCTTCGAGCTCGCGGCACGCGAGACGTCCCCTTCAGGCGCGCGCGGTCTTCAGGGCGCGGAGGAGGGCCCCAGGGCGCTCGGGACGGCCCCCGGACGGCCTCCGGGCGGCTCAGCCGCTCAGCCGTACATCCGCCGCATCGCGAAGTCGACCATCTCCTCGACGGCCTTCGCGTCGAAGACGATGCGGTGCTCGCCCTCCATGTCGATCACGAAGCCGTACCCGGTGGGCAGCAGGTCGAGCACCTCGGCCCCGGTGATCACGAAGTACTTGGAGTCCTTGCCGGCGTACCGGCGCAGCTCCTTGAGCGAGGTGAACATCGGGATGACCGGCTGCTGGGTGTTGTGCAGCGCGAGGAAACCCGGGTTGTCCCCGCGCGGGCAGTACACCTTGGAGCCCGCGAAGACCTGCTGGAAGTCCTCGGCGGTCTGCTGGCCGGTGGTGAAGGCGCGCACGGCGTCGGCCAGCGAGGGCGGCGAGGGCTCCGGGTACAGCGGAGGCTGCTGCGCGTACCCGCCCTGGCCGTGCTGCGGCGGCGGGGCGTACTGCTGCTGGCCGCCCGCGTTCTGGTCGTAGCCGTACATGGGGGCAAGAGTACCGAGCGGCGGGCCCGGGCGTACGGGGTCCGGCCACCTGCGGCACCCGCGCCGCGCGGGCCCCGAGTGACGGCTTCCTCACCACCTTCGGACCGTCAGGGGTTGCGCCTTATTACTGACGGGTAGCATCATCGGAGCTACTAGCTGGTACATCAACGTGTGGGTGGAGGGCAGCCTCCCCGATTCCGCGCAAGGGAGCCGTCGCCATGGGGCACTACAAGTCGAATCTCCGCGACATCGAGTTCAACCTCTTCGAGGTGCTGGGCCGGGACAAGGTCTACGGCAGCGGCCCCTTCGCGGAGCTGGACGTCGACACCGCGAAGTCGATCCTGAGCGAGCTGAACCGGCTCTCGGAGAACGAGCTGGCCGAGTCCTTCGCCGACGCGGACCGCAACCCGCCGGTCTTCGACCCGGCGACCAACACCGCGCCGGTGCCCGACACCTTCAAGAAGTCCTACGCGGCCTTCATGGAGTCCGAGTACTGGCGTCTCGGCCTGCCCGAGGAGATCGGCGGCACGACCGCCCCGCGCTCGCTGATCTGGGCGTACGCGGAGCTGATCCTCGGCGCCAACCCGGCGGTCTGGATGTACTCCTCCGGCCCCGCCTTCGCCGGCATCCTCTTCGAGGAGGGCAACGAGTGGCAGAAGAAGGCCGCCGCCCTCGCCGTCGAGAGGCAGTGGGGCTCCACCATGGTCCTCACCGAGCCGGACGCCGGCTCGGACGTGGGCGCCGGACGCACCAAGGCCGTGGAGCAGGAGGACGGCTCCTGGCACATCACCGGGGTGAAGCGGTTCATCACCTCGGGTGAGCACGACATGTCGGAGAACATCCTCCACTACGTCCTGGCGCGCCCCGAGGGCGGCAAGCCCGGCACCAAGGGCCTGTCGCTGTTCCTCGTCCCGAAGTACGAGTTCGACCGCGAGAGCGGCGAGCTGGGCGAGCGCAACGGCGTCTACGCGACCAACGTCGAGCACAAGATGGGCCTCAAGGCGTCCAACACCTGCGAGATGACCTTCGGCGACCAGCACCCCGCCAGGGGCTGGCTGATCGGCGACAAGCACGACGGCATCCGCCAGATGTTCCGCATCATCGAGTTCGCCCGCATGATGGTCGGCACGAAGGCCATCGCGACGCTGTCCACCGGCTACCTCAACGCGCTGGAGTACGCCAAGGAGCGCGTGCAGGGCCCGGACCTCGCGAACTTCATGGACAAGACCGCGCCCAAGGTCACCATCACCCACCACCCCGACGTGCGCCGCTCGCTCATGACGCAGAAGGCGTACGCCGAGGGCATGCGCGCCCTCGTGCTGCACACCGCCGTCGTGCAGGACGAGATCGCCGCGAAGGAGGCGGCCGGCGAGGACGCGAGCGAGGCGCACGCGCTCAACGACCTCCTGCTGCCCATCGTGAAGGGCTACGGCTCGGAGAAGTCCTACGAGCAGCTCGCCCAGTCGCTCCAGACCTTCGGCGGCTCCGGGTACCTCCAGGAGTACCCGGTCGAGCAGTACATCCGGGACGCCAAGATCGACACCCTCTACGAGGGCACGACGGCCATCCAGGGCCAGGACTTCTTCTTCCGCAAGATCGTCCGCAACCAGGGCGCCGCCCTGAACACGGTCGCCGAGCAGATCAAGAAGTTCATCGCCGTGGGCAGCGGCGGCGAGGAGCTGGCCGCCGCCCGTGAGCAGCTCGCCAAGGCCGCCGTGGACCTGGAGGCCATCGTCGGCACCATGCTGACCGACCTGGCCGCGACCCAGGAGGACGCCCGCGCGATCTACAAGGTCGGCCTGAACACCACGCGCCTGCTGCTGGCCTCCGGCGACGTCGTCGTCGGCTACCTGCTGCTGCGCGGCGCCGCCGTCGCCACCGAGAAGCTGCCGAGCGCCTCCACCAGGGACACGGCCTTCTACGAGGGCAAGATCGCCGCCGCCAAGTACTTCGCGGCGAACGTCCTGCCGGGCGTCGGCGTCGAACGCGTCGCCGCCGAGAACGTCGACCTCTCCGTGATGGACCTCCCGGAGGAGGCGTTCTGACCCACCCGGCCGGTCCGGGCCGCACGGCTCCCTGACCGGAGCGGACACAGGAGGGGGGGGGGGGGCCGGCGGGCGCGCGGGCGGCCCCCCCCCCCCCCCCCCCCCCCCCCCCCCCCCCCCCCCCCCCCCCGGGGGCGCCCGCCCCCCCCCCCGCCCCCCCGCCCCCGG